>JAQWSL010000016.1 GCA_029243225.1 Flavobacteriales bacterium | reverse complement strand
GAGCTGCCTATTTCTGGTCCCTATTTTTGGGATCATGCTCAGTATTGTCAAGAATTCCATGTAGAAGCGGTAACTGCAAATGGTACTTTAGATGATTACTCATTGAACAATATATATTCTGTTGATTTTGACGTTCCACCTATGTATCAATCAGATATAATATTGTGGACATCAACAAACAATGCAGCTTATGAAAATGATTTATACATAAAAGATGGCTCTGGAAATGTTGTTTTTTCAAGAACAGATTTTCAAAATGCTACATTATATAGAGATACTGTTAATTTAGACCCTGGTTGCTATAGATTAGAGCTGTTAGATAGTGGTCAAGATGGTTTATCTTTCTTTGCCAATAATGATGGAAATGGATCTTTTAGAATAAAAGCGGTAGGAGGACCTACGTTAAAAATGTTTGATGGAGATTTTGGTAAAGACATTGTTCATTATTTTACTGTAGGTTATGGCCTTAATATTGATGAAAGAGCTTCTGCAATAATGAAAGTGTCTCCAAATCCAAGTAACGGTATTTTTAATGTTGAATTTGATGGTTTTTCAAATAATCTTGAATTTGAAATTTATGATACTTTTGGAAAATTGATTCTATCTGAAAAAATAAACACTCTCAATAATCCGTTTAGTAAAGAACTGAATTTGAATTTCCTTTCTAATGGAGTTTACTTGTTAAAGGCTTCTGATGGTGTTAAAGCTAAATTTGAAAAGCTAGTTAAAAATTAATGCTTCCCTTTCCACTTGATGTTCTTACATTATCTTACTAAAATGCATATTTAATATTACTTTTTTAAACAGAGGCATATTTTTTTTTAATTAACAAATTGTTATACTTTTAATATAAAACGTACAAAAGTGAAAAGAATATTACTTGCTATTGGATTAATGATTTGTACCGGAGCAATCGCTCAGACAATAAACACATTTCCATATAATGAAGATTTTGAAGCTGAAACAGGTGCCTCTAATTGTGGGCCTTATTTTATGAGTGTTGGTTCTCTATGGGTCAATGATGTTGCAGATGGTGGTAACGATTGGTCTTCAGATAATAATGGAACTGGATCTACTAACACTGGGCCAACTATTAATGGTGGTGCTGATTACAATCCTGGAGTTACTGGTGGTAGATACATGGTAACTGAAACATCTGGATGTACTTCTGATACTAGAAACTTAGAATCTCCATGGTTTGATTTTTCTACAATCACGGGTGGAATAGAAATGAATTTTGCTTATCACATGTATGGTGCTGACATGGGAACAATGGCTGTTGACCTCAGAACTGGGTTAGGTTCAGTGTGGACACAAATAGTTACCCCAATGACAGACAATCAAGATGTTTGGCAAGTTTTAATTAGTGATCTTTCTTCATTTGCTGGAGAAGATTCTGTACAAATCAGAATAGTTGCTGCAACAGGTATAAGTTTTGGATCTGATATGGCTATTGATGATTTTAATGTTATTGAAACTTCATTTAATGGATCAATATCAATTGTACAAGATAATTATTGTTTTGGATTAAATTCTGGTGAGTTGACAGCGACAAATAATTATGGAATTGCTCCAATTACCTATTCTTGGGATAACGGTGCCTCAACTCAAACTATTTCTGGTTTAGCTGCTGGTTCATATTGCGTTACTATGACAGATGCTAATGGAGATGTTATTACAGATTGTGCAACTATTAATGCTCCTACTTCTACTGTTGCTTTAAACGCTTATGCACATACACCATCAAATTGGATTTGTACAGATAGTATGGGTTATTTAGTTATTGATTCTATTACTGGAGGTGTGCCAACAGTTGGTGGAAATTGTGGATTATCATCTTATGGTTGCTCAGGACCTGTTGATTCTTTGCAAGTAGGAACAAATGATATTCTTGTTGGAGGAACAACTTATCCATCTCCTTTGGGGAATTGGTATTGGGGAGCAAGACATCAAATGTTGTATTTGGCTAGTGAACTTGTTGCAGCAGGTGTGCAACCTGGAAATCTTTCGGGATTAGCCTTTTATATTGATAACCTAGGAACTGCAAGTCAAAATTTAACAAATTGGAATATTAAAGTAGGTTGTACACCTGCTACTGATGCCTTAGCTTTCAATGATACTGCGACATCAGAAGTTTATCCAATGAATGATGTTATGATTTCTGTAGGATGGAATTGGTATTCATTTGCAAACCCTTTTTATTGGAATGGTTCAGACAATATTATTGTAGAAACATGTTTTAATAATTCATCTTTTACAAATAATCCAAGTATGGCATGTAACATAACACCTTTTACTTCTACTGTATATTATAGAGCTGATAACAGCACTGTGTGTGGAGCAAGTAATATTACTGGCACTTCTGTTAATAGACCAATTGTTCAATTTGAAAATTGTTCATCAAATCCACCATATAATTATTCATATTCTTGGGATATGGGTTCATCTGCTGATACAACCTATGTTTCGGGAGGGTCTTATGTTTTAACTGTTGCTGATGATGTTGGTTGTGTTATTGAATTAACTATTGACATAAATGAAAGTGCTCCAGTTACTATTGACGATGCAATTATTTGTGATGGTAATCCAACCGACTTTAGAGCAACTACTGGTTTTGAAACTTATACATGGAATACATCAGAAACAACTTCATTAATAAGTATAAGTTCTGGTGGTACTTACTATGTTGATGTTGTTGATTCTTTAGGTTGTCATTCATCTGATACAGCTGTAGTAACTACTATACCAACTCCAGTTATATCAGCTACTTCAAATGATGTTATGTTTGGAAATGACGGATATATCGATTTATTAGTTTTTGGAAATGCTTGGCCTTTTTTATATGATTGGGACAATGATGGTGTTGGAGATAATGATGATAATGAAGATCTTTTTGGTTTAGATGTAGGACCATATTCTGTTATAGTTACAGATACTAATGGTTGTTGGTCATCATTAACTATTACTGTAGGAAGTCAATTAAGTATAAACAATCAATTATTGTCATCATTTAGTTTTTATCCTAATCCTACTAATAGTGTGTTTAACATTCAGCCTTTAGCTATAGTAGGGGAGAATTTTTCTGGGAAAATATTTGATGCTACAGGTAAATTAGTTGAATTGATAGAATTTAATGGCAATCAATTGATTCAAGTTGACCTCTCTAGTTTTGAACGAGGAATATACTTCATTCAAATTACTGTAGAGGAGAATACGGCTACTACAAAAATACTTTTAGATTAATAGTGAAAATGAATTTTAAAAAGTCTTCATTTTAATGAAGGCTTTTTTTTGTGATAAATAAATTGAGTTAAAAATTAATTTTTGCCGTTGAATGATTAAATTACTCCGTTTGTTAAATATTATTGTAATATGTTTTATTTATAACTTACTTTTATTTTTTTTAAAAAACATGAATAAATTATTTTCTTATATATGCCTTGTCTTATCAATTTCATTTATTACTGTTGCGTGTAAAACTGATTTTGATATTAACGCTCCATACAAAGCTGTTCCAATCGTCTATGGTTTATTAGATCAATCTCAAGATACTCAGTTTGTAAAGATTAATAAATCTTTTATTGGAGACGGAAATAATGTAGATTATGCTGCTATAAATGATAGCATGATGTTTAGCAATGTTTCTGCAAGAGTTGATCAATATGTTCTTGGTTCTTCTTTTCCAATTCAAACCTACCCTTTAGAAGAATTATGGGTAGATAATTTAGATGATGGAATTTTTTATACCGATTCACAAAAGGTGTTTTATTTTATTCCTACTGTTCCTTTGAATGATGAAGATTTGTATAAACTGGTCGTTTCTGTTGACGAAATAGCTCAAGATGTTACAGCTGAAACTTTTTTAATCGATGGCTCAGGTTTGAGTTTTGATTACCTTTTTGAACTTTCTTTAGGTATAAATGGGTTGAACTTTGCAGATGTTGATTTAGGGACTTCAGATGTTTATTATGATCCTCAGGTAAAATGGAAAACAGCACCAAAAGGAAAAAGATACGAACTACTTATGTCTTTTAGGTATGATGAGGTTACAAGTGCTGGAACTTTTCCAAAAACAATTTACTGGAATTTAGGTTCTCAAAATGCAATTGGTTCTGGAGAAGCATTAAGTGGTGGAGACAATATGTTTAAAAACATTTCTGGTCAAGCATTTTATGAAATGGTAGCTAGCAGGTTAAATGATTACCCTAACGAACAAGATGTTGTAAAAAGAAAGGTTAAAGCTGTTGATTTTATTGTTAGCACAGGAAATGAAGACTTAAACACTTATATGGAAGTTAATGAGCCTGCTACTGGTGTGGTTACTGAAAGACCATCTTTCACTAATATTAGTGGAGATGGAATAGGTTTGTTCGGTAGCAAGTACCAAGTTGCTATTACAGGAAGTTTTTCAGATGGTTCTATTTTAGAATTATGTAAAGGGCAACTAACTTCTGAATTCAAATTTTGTACAGATTCTACAGATCAAATCACTGCCATTTCAAATCTTACAGGGGGTGTAAATATTAGTTGTAATTAATAACCGCAATTACAAGAGTTAGAGAAGTGAACTTTTGTATTTGGAAGTAAACTTTTAATTCTATCCTTTTCTTTATTACTAAACATTATTACTCTTAAATCTAAAGTTTCAAGTTTGGTTAGAAATTTAATGTTGTTAGTCACTCCAGAAAGGTTGTTTGACCACATATCCAGATATACTAGGTTTTGAAGCTCAATTATCTCATCGGAAATGTTTGTTATCATATTTTGATTAAGTATTAATCGTTTTAAGTTTTTCATACTGAATACTTTTATTGGAATCAGCTTTAACTTGTTTCTGCTTAGGTTAATTTCTTGTAGAAATAATGGAAATGAAATTGAAGAATCAATTTCTGATAGTTTATTTTTTGAAAGCTTTAAAACTTGTAAGTTTTCAAACAGAGTAATTTCTTTTGGAATAGAATGTAGTTTTCTTTTGGAAAGATCAAGGATGTAAACAGCTTTAGGATTTTTCTTTGCTGATTCTATAGTTTTGAAAACTTTACAAGTATCTAGCGATTCTTTAGAAAGTAATTGAGAAGAAATAGAAATGTTACCTAAAAGTAGCAGAATAAATATTTTTATTCTAAGATAAGATTTGCATGGATTTTTTCTGATCATCAACTAATTGCAGTTTAAGTAGGTCAATATCGTGAAATTTTTTCTCTTCTCTAATTCTAGCGAAAAACTCTATAGTTATCTTTTTGTCGTAAATATTCTCGTTGAAATTAAACAAGTGAACTTCTTTTGTAATAATTTCTTTGTTGTTAACAGTAGGTCTAACTCCAATGTTCATCATTCCTTTGTGTGTTTTCTCATCTATAATTGTTTTAACTGCATAAACTCCATTTCCAGGATTAATTTTGTCAAAATCTAAAGTTTGAATGTTTGCTGTTGGGAAGCCAATCGTTCTTCCTAATTTTTCACCTTCTTTAACTGTGCCTGTAATTGTAAAAGGATGTCCTAAGTATTTATTAGCAATTCCGAAGTCTCCTATTTTGATTGCATTTCTAATTTTGGTTGAGCTTACTTTTATTTCATTTATTTCTTGAGCAGAAATTTCTTCAATATTAAAACTGTAAAGCAATGACAGCTCCTTTAATAAGTTAAGATTTCCTTCTCTGTTTCTTCCAAATTGGTGGTCATAACCTATTACAAGGTTTGCAACTTTTAATTCATTGACTAGTAAATCTCTTACATAGGAAGTAGGGGAGATTCGTGAAAAATCTTTTGTAAAAGGATGAATTACTAAATGGTCTAATCCATATTTTTCTAGAAGCGCTATTTTTTCATCAATTGTGTTAATCAATTTTAAACTTGTATTGTCGTTTAATATTACTTTTCGTGGATGAGGGTGGAATGTTAATAATACAGTTTCTCCACCAGTTTTTTGAGCAATGTCTTTTATTCTATTTATGATTGTTTGGTGGCCAATATGAACACCGTCAAAGGTGCCTACAGTAATTACAGGTTTAGCGATGTTTTGATAGCTATCAGTGCCGTAATGAACTTTCAATGTTGAAAAAATGTTTTTATAAATTGTTAGTTAGACAAACTTAAAAATTTACAGGTTAATATATGCTATATTTAAGTGTCAAAAAATATTTTGTTAACACCTCTATTTTTTACAATAAAATGTGTTAGTTTTGCCAAAAATTTAATAAAATTAAAATTAATATATATGTCTGAAATAAAGGGTAAAATTTCTCAAATAATTGGTCCGGTTGTGGATGTTAATTTTGAAAATGCAGATAAATTGCCTAATCTTCTTGATGCAATTGAAGTTGTTAAGGAAGATGGTTCGAAAGTTATTTTAGAATGTCAAAAGCACATTGGTGAAGACAGTATTAAAGCTATCGCTATGGATTCTACTGATGGTTTAACTAGAGGTATGGAGGCAATTAGTATGGGTTCTCCCATATTAATGCCAATAGGAGACCAGGTTAAAGGTAGATTGTTTAATGTTGTTGGTGACGCTATTGACGGAATTGGCAATTTACCAAAAGAAAATGGTTTACCAATTCATAGAGAGGCTCCAAAATTTGAAGAACTTTCTACTTCTACAGAAGTTTTATTTACAGGAATTAAAGTAATTGATTTAGTTGAACCATATGCAAAAGGTGGTAAAATTGGTTTATTTGGAGGTGCTGGTGTTGGAAAAACAGTTCTTATACAAGAGCTAATTAATAATATTGCTAAAGGACATCAAGGGCTTTCTGTTTTTGCTGGTGTTGGAGAGCGTTCTAGAGAAGGAAATGATTTACTTCGAGAAATGTTAGAATCTGGAATTGTTAAGTATGGTGATGATTTCATGGAAGAAATGGAAAAAGGAAATTGGCCTTTAGATAAAATTGATAAAAAAGAATTAGAAAATTCACAAGCTACTTTTGTATTTGGTCAAATGAACGAACCTCCTGGAGCTCGTTCTAGAGTTGCACTTTCGGGATTAACTCTTGCTGAATACTTTAGAGATGGCGATGGTGAAGGACAAGGTAAGGATATCTTATTCTTTATTGACAATATTTTTAGATTTACTCAAGCTGGTTCTGAAGTTTCTGCTTTACTTGGAAGGATGCCTTCTGCTGTTGGTTATCAACCAACTTTAGCATCTGAAATGGGTGCAATGCAAGAAAGAATTACCTCTACCAAAAGAGGTTCTATTACATCTGTTCAAGCGGTATATGTGCCGGCAGATGATTTAACAGATCCTGCTCCTGCTACAACATTCGCTCACTTAGATGCAACAACAGTTTTGTCTAGAAAGTTAGCTGCAATTGGAATTTATCCTGCTGTTGATCCCTTAGATTCAACATCAAGAATTCTAACTTCGCAGATTTTAGGTGATGAGCACTATGATTGTGCGCAAAGAGTTAAGATTTTATTACAACGTAATAATGAGCTACAAGATATTATTGCAATTTTAGGAATGGAAGAACTTTCAGAAGATGATAAGCTAATCGTTCATAGAGCAAGAAGAGTTCAGCGTTTTCTATCTCAGCCGTTTCATGTTGCAGAGCAATTTACTGGAATGCAAGGTGTATTGGTTAGTATTGAAGACACAATTAAAGGATTTAACATGATTATGGATGGTGAAGTGGATAAGTATCCTGAAGCTGCCTTCAACCTGAAGGGAACAATTGAGGAAGTAATAGAAGCTGGCGAGAAAATGTTAGCTGAAGCTAAATAATAGTTTATGAATTTACAGATAATTACACCAGATGCTGAATTGTTTTCAGGAGAAGTAGATTCAGTTGTTGTTCCAGGGAGTGATGGCTTAATAGGTATTTTGAATAATCACGCACCGCTTGTTAGCTCTTTAAAGAGTGGGCAGGTTAAAATTAACAATGCAGGTGATGAAAAGTTTTTTGATGTTAACGGAGGTGTTGTAGAGGTGTTAAAGAATAAAGTTGTTATTCTAGCAACCTAATTTATTGATTATAAAAAAAGCCCTCATTTGAGGGCTTTTTTTATGCGTTAAATATATTTATTATTTCGCTTCTTCTTCCGAAATTATTGTTGTGTCTACAACTTCATTCTCTTTGGAAGAGACTTCGTTTTCTTCCTCTTTTTTGATTTTAGATAGTTCATTTATTCTGTCTTCAAAATCTTTAATGAAAGGGAATCTTTCTTCAATTTTATTTTTGTTTTTCGAAATTTGAGATTCAAATTCTTCTCTTGTTGTGTCAACAGTCTTAAAGAAATCTCCTACAAGATTTTTACCTTCGATGTCAGATTTTTTGCCCACTTCAACGAATTCGTCAAATTGAGTTTTCATTTTGTCATTTGTTTGTTTAGCTAATCCTAGACCAGCGTAAGCAAGTGTTTTAATTAAATCCATAATTTATTTTTTAGTTGTTGTTTTTGTTGTTGTTTTTTTAGCAGAAGATGTCTTCTTCTTCATATTAGTAATTTCTTTTTCAAGACCTTTTATTCTTTCTTTAAGAAGATCCATTTCCTTTTCTTTTTTATTGAAATCAAAAGTGTTAGATATTTTTCCTTTTGTTTTCTTTAATTTGTTTTCGAAATCTGTTCTTTTTTCTTCAGTTGTGTTTAAGAAGTCTTCAATTATTTTTTTCCCTTCTGTGTCAGATATTTTACCTTTTTCAACTAGGTCATCTATTGTTACTTTTATTTTATCCGTTGTCATTGTAGCTAATCCCAAGCCTGCATAAACAAAGTTTTTAATTGTATCCATTTTTTTATTTTTTGTTGTTTTGGTTTTAACTTGTCAAATAGTGTACCAAAAATAATTATTATTTATAAAATAGCTTAAATATTTAACTTATTTATCTGTAAATGAAGGTTTTGTGTGTTTTATTATGGGTGAACTATTTTTATTTATTTGGTTCATTTTTGATTTTGTGTCATGTCATTGGGTTTACTTATTGTAATTTTAAGTTCACATGTTTATATATTTGGCAGAATAATGACTCAACATCCATTTTACATAATAACAGGGCCACCTTCATCAGGAAAAACAACTTTAATAAATTCTCTACAAGATTTAAATTATAAATGTCATCCTGAAATGGCTAGGTTAGTCATTCAAAATAATATTAAGAACGGTGTTGATTGTTTCCCTTGGAACAATACCTTAGATTTTAGCCATCAAGTTTTTCTTGAAATTTCTAATTTACTTAGCTCAATTAATACTGATTTTTCTTTTTTTGATAGAAGTTTAGTAGATATAATTGCTTATATGGATATTTCTAAAATATCTAGAAATAAGAAATATATCGAAGCTATAAAGCAATCTAATTATAATAGGAACGTTTTTTTTCTTCCATTTTGGGATAATATATATACAATTGATCTACAAAGAAGGGAGAGTAAAGAAGAGGCGAAATTGATTGAAAATAATCTACGATTAATATATAATGAATTAGGATTTAATTTAATTGATGTTCCTATGTCTGCTTTAAAAGAAAGAGTTGATTTTATAATTAAAACAGTTCAATCTTTCTAATCTGTTTCTTTAATTAGTCTAAAAGATATTCTGTGGTGTTCTGTAACTCCATTTTTTTGTATGGAAAGTCTGTGTTTTTTTGTAGGATATCCTTTATTATTCAGCCAATCATAAATTGGATAGTCTTTATGCAAGGCTTTCATTATGTCATCTCTATATGTTTTTGCAATAATTGAAGCCGCTGCAATGCTTAGGAATTTCCCATCTCCTTTAACGATGCAATGGTGCTCAACTTTATTGTATTTATTAAACCTATTCCCATCAATAAGCAAAGAGTTAGGTTTTCTTTTCAGTTCATCAATTGCTCTATGCATTGCTAGGAATGATGCGTTTAATATGTTGATTTCATCTATTTCTTCATTGGATACAATCCCAAGTCCCCAAGAAATCGATTCTTTAAGAATAACATCTCTTAAATAGTATCGTTTTTTTTCTGATAATGTTTTTGAGTCATTTAGTAAGTCATTTTTTAAATCTAAAGGAAGAATTACAGCACCTGCAACGACCGGTCCAGCAAGGCATCCCCTACCAGCTTCATCACAGCCGGCTTCTATTTTATTTCTGTTATGGTACTGGAGTAACAATATTTAGATAAAAAGGTTTTTAATATTTACTTTTTCATTTATAATAGCTTCCAGTTCTGAAATTGACACTCTTTCTTGTTTCATGGTGTCTCTTTCTCTAATTGTAACTGCGTTGTCTTCTAAAGTGTCGTGGTCAATAGTGATGCAAAATGGTGTTCCTATTGCATCTTGCCTTCTATATCTTTTCCCAATTGAATCTTTCTCTTCATAATGACATTGATGTTCTATTTTCAATAAATTCATTATTTCTCTTGCTTTTTCTGGAAGGCCATCTTTTTTTACTAGTGGAAGAACAGCAACTTTTATTGGTGCTAAAGGAGCGGGAATATTAAGAACTACTCTATATGTTCCATCTTCTAATTTTTCCTCATTCAATGCGTTTGAAAATAGTGCAAGGAACATTCTGTCTAAACCAATTGAAGTCTCTACAACATAAGGCACATAGTTTTCATTAGATTCAGGGTCAAAATATCTTAATTTCTTTTTAGAATGTGCTTCGTGTTGTTTTAAGTCGAAATCTGTTCTTGAGTGAATTCCTTCAAGTTCTTTGAATCCAAAAGGAAATTTAAATTCTATATCAGCTGCAGCATCTGCATAATGTGCCAGTTTTATGTGATCATGAAATCTAAGTTCATCATCATTAAAGCCAAGAGATTTATGCCACTTCATTCTATTATCTTTCCAGTGTTCATACCATTTTTTTTGAGTCCCCGGTTGTATGAAAAATTGCATTTCCATTTGTTCAAACTCCCTCATTCTAAATATAAATTGTCTTGCTATTATTTCATTTCTAAATGCTTTTCCAATTTGAGCAATTCCAAATGGAATTTTCTTTCTTCCGGTTTTCTGAACATTAAGGTAATTCACGAAAATTCCTTGAGCTGTTTCTGGTCTTAAGTAGATGGTCGAGGCGTCTCCTGCTACAGATCCGAGCTCAGTGGCAAACATTAAATTGAACTGCCTAACTTCGGTCCAGTTTTTAGACCCACTTACAGGACATACGATGTTTAGTTCAACAATTAAATCATGAATTGCCTCTAAGTTATTATCTTCAAAAGCAGCTTTCATTTTATTATTAATGATATCTATTTCATTTAATCTTCTAAGAACATTTGAATTTGTTGACCTAAATTCAGTTTCATTAAATGCATCTCCAAATCTTTTTCTTGCCTTCTTGATGTCTTTTTCAATTTTACCCTCAATTTTAGCAATGTGATCTTCTATAAGAACATCAGCTCTGTATCTTTTTTTAGAATCTTTATTGTCAATTAAAGGGTCGTTAAAGGCGTCTACATGTCCTGATGCTTTCCATGTAGAAGGATGCATGAATATTGCGGAATCTAGACCAACGATATTTTCATTCATCTGAACCATTGATAGCCACCAATACTTTTTAATGTTGTTTTTTAGTTCAACCCCATTTTGACCATAATCATATGTGGCACTTAGGCCATCATATATTTCACTGTTGGGGAAAATAAATCCAAATTCTTTAGCGTGAGAGATGATTTTTTTAAATTGATCTTCGGAAGACATTTTTTATTTATTATAATTTCCAACAAATTTAATACTTCCTTTATCATTAAGTAATAAAGTATATGTTAAGTTATGTAAATTAAAGTTGGTGTTATTTTTGATTAAATTAAATCATGAGGTTATTAATATTGATGTTTTTACTTGTTGCTTGCTCTCCTAAAACAATTAATTCAGTTGTTTCCATTACTGAAGAGCCTTTTTTTAATGGCTCAATAATAGTGAGTGTTATTTATAATGAATCATTTGATGAGTCTTGCAGGTGGTACCTGCAAACTGAGGAGTCTAATAAATTGATGCCAGTATTTTGGGATAAAGAATTGAAGGTGAATAGCAATAAAATTAATTTAAAATATAGTTTGAGTAGAGCTCCACAACCACATTGCTTTAAAGGCAAAATGATTGTGGTCGATAGCTATACAATATTGAAAAATTAATCAACGACTATTTTCTTTACAAGATTGATATTAGAATTTCCAATATGAATTAAGTAATAGCCATTAGCGTGGGTGGATAGGTTTATTTTAAAATTCACATTATTTGTTTCGTTTATTTTACTTGAAAACACTTTTTGACCAATTGTGTTGTGAATTTTTATTTCAGCTTCACTAGGCAATCCAGGAACTGTTATTTCAAACTCAGCATTTGAAATTTGAGTTACTAAAATTTCTAAATCCCCATAATTAATTGTTCCAACTCCAGAACCAGAGTTGGCAATAATGTTAACTGTATAATCTTCAGTTTCACCATATGTGACGTCAACACACGGATCATTAATGTCAGCTTGTCCAAATTGACTCCAATCTGTCCTTGCTCTCAATAGGTGTTGGCCTAAATCAGCATTCGCATCAATTGTTAAATCAACATCGCTGATAGAAGTACCAAAAGCTGTATTTAAAATTACTATTTCAGAAGATTCAAAAGTGAAATTGTCGTTAAAGTCAATCCAAATGGTGCCACTTTGATTTGCATACCCAGATTGAATGGAAAGTGTATTTATACTTGCTTGTTCTAAATCTGTAGAAAGATTAGTGTAATCACCGTATCCATCAGGAGAGCATCCTGTATTGTTGTTAATTGTTCCTAAATTAAACTTAGTAAACCCATCTCCAAAAGAGCAATCTCCAAAAGGTTGACAGAGTTCATTAACTACAGTAGTGTAGCTTGTGTCATTAAGTAAGTCAGCGTCTGATGATAAGCTAGAAAAACAAGTAAATGAATAATTCCCAAGTGCAGATAAATCTGCTGTTGTTGTAAAATTATATGTTGCAGATGCTCCAGCCGCAATAGTACCTGTATATGTCTCATTGATTAAAGCGCCACCATTGATTGAGTAATTAACTGGAAAGTTAGACTGATCTATTGTTCCAAAGTTTTCAATATTTACTGTGACGACCTCACTGCTAGTGAGGTTGTTATTCGTAACAGGAGATAAGACATTGGTTATTCCTACATCGTCAGGATATAAGTGTTGTATTGTTTTAAAAGTGGTGTCATTAAAATTAAATTGGTCATTAGAAAGTCCTGAGTAAGATATTACTTCATAGCTTCCAGGAATTCCGAAATTAGCTAATGATGTAAATGTATATTGAGAGGATGTTCCAGCGGCTAAAGTTCCAGTAAAAGTTTCATTTACAGGCGCTCCACCATTTAAAGTGTAACTTACAGGGAAGTTTGATTGGTCATTAACCCCAAAATTAGTGACATTAACAGTGATGTTTTCATTAGCGGTTAAGGCTCCATTTGTTGGGTTGTCTATAGACGTTACTCCAATGTCATTATTAAAATCATTTGCTATTTTGAAAGATGCAATTCTAGATTTTCTTCCTCCTAATATGTATTCACCAGTATACCAGAAAGTAGCCTCATCTGTTGGGTCTAAAGTCATTTGAGCGTAATCACCCCATCTATTTGTTCCAGTTTGAATGCCATTACCAGTAATAATATCTTCTTCGGTAAGAGTCATTTGTCCAAGTGGGTCTGAGAAGTACCGCCCTGTATATCTTATTGAGGGGAAAACAGTTGGTCCAGAGACACTATATGCTAAACCTATATTTCCTTGATAATCCATACAGATGCTTCCAAGCCAACGACTTTCACCATCTGGAGCAAAAGTGCCTTCTTGGTGTAATGTCCAAGGGTTAGTTCCTGACTTTCTTAATTCATACCATCTTATTCCAGCATGGTTTGTTCCATCAACATCAACAGTGTGGTTTAGAACTACAGAAGAGTAGGTTGGAAATTCTCTGTATTGAGCCATGTACATAAATGCTGTTGGTATACCATCAAGTTTTGAAGATGTTCCCGGTTGTTCAATGTCGTCCCAAGACGCTGTAAATTCACTATCAAACGCAGAAACGGGTAAAACTTGAGGAGAAGCAATTGTTGAATTCGATGTTGTGTTCCAATCTAAATTTATTTCCCATATTTTAATGTTATCTGAGCTAACACCTCCCCAACCATCGTCTTGGAAGTAAAAAGTATATCCTGGAGTATTTGATGAAGGAGCTCCTGAAGTTGCGTGAGCAGGAAGAATGCTGAAGAAGCCATTAGTTGATAATGAAGGAACGTTGAACCCTATAATTTGAGCATTTGGATTTCCAGCAAGCATTTCAATTCTTTCTAATGCATATAATTGAGGTGCACTTTTATTTGCACTTACATAATAAGCATTTCCCCAAACAGAATATTTAGGATAATCAGGAAAACTATTTAAAGGAAATTCATAAGCATAATACGCACCTAAAGGATCTGCGGTTTGAGAAACAGCTACTTGAAAAGAAGAGTTTGAAAACTTAAACTGACTTAAAAACCACCTGTCTGCATCTACATCATACATAACTATTGGATCTCCATCATTACTGCCTCCTAATAATGATCCCAATGTATATGGTCCACCAAGAGAAGTTCCAGTTTTATCATAAACTGTATATGTGCTATTTACCATGTGTACATAGTGATTAGGGCCAACGGCACCACTTGGGTCAGGTGGAAAAGCATTGAAATTTGTTCCTTGCCAATTTTGAATGGGTGCTTTATTGAAGCTTCCGCCTTTTTGCTGCTGCCAAACTGGATCATTTCCTTTAGGAAGAGCATTAGGGTTTACATGTTTATATCTTCTTAAATTATTACCTATAATTTTAGCTCTATCTCCTTCATGAACTACTTCTTCAAATGGTTTAATTGTCCTTAATTCAGGTGTGATCCAAAATTTTGAAGCTTTTTGTGTAAATGTTGATTTAGATAAAATTGTTTTGTTTTCATTTTCATTTTGTGAAAAAACAAAACAAGAAGAAAAGAGTAATAGAAGTGTTAAATTTTTTTTGAACATGGTTTTTTATTAAGGTTAATAATTGTTTACAATTTAATAAATTTATGTGGTATTTAATAGGAGTAAATTAATTCTTGATTATAAGCTTTTTTATGTCAGTGTGGTTTCCATTACTTAGCTTTAAAAAATAAATTCCATTTTCAAGATCGAATGACAAGTTAGTGTTTAATTTTATTATTTCCCCCAAAATTAGTTTCCCATCAAAACTATATATCGATGCTGATAACTCATTTATATTATATATTGATGAAATATAAATGTTTCCATTAGAAGGGTTCGGTGTTATACTGAAATTAATTTTTTTATTGTCTTTAAAGTTTAAAGGCGCTGAAACATTAAAAACTACTGCTGCTGAGTCTTCTACATTTGTGCCTCCATTGCATGGGGCAAATCCATAATTTATATCACTTGTTAGTTTTAAGTTTAAAGAATATGAACCAGGAGATAAGGGGTTTATTTTAAAAGTGTCTGTTATGTTGCATAATGTGGTTAACATTCCTATGCAATGTTGAGTTGTAATTTCTATAGTGTTTGCTGAGGTGCTTTGAAATGAATTAAAATATTCACAACTACTGCTTGGAAATTGAATATCAGCATAAACAAAAATAGTGTCGTTAGAAGAAGGGTTTAATGGTTGTATATTTATATTGTTGATGTTTCCTTGGCTTAAAACAATATTAGATAATAAGGATAATAATAGAAATGTACTGTTAATTTTTTTCATTTGACTTTTTTAGTGCTAACTAATATTATGAACATATATATTCTGATAGGTTGCTTTTATATTGCATAATATTATTGGACATTGAAGATAGTCTAATAATTTTGTGCTAAAATAAATAATAAATTATATGGTTGAAATTGAGGATAAATTGATTTCTCTTGATCTATTTGATAAGAAATTTGTGTGTGATTTATCTGCATGTAAAGGGGCTTGTTGCGTTAAAGGTGATTCTGGAGCTCCTCTTGAAAAAGAGGAGATTTTAAAACTAGAAAAAGATTTTCCAATTATTAAATCAAACATGAGAGAAGAAGGGGTCCGTGAAGTTGAAGAAAATGGAGTTTACTATTTTGACGAAGAGAATGAACCGGTTACGTCTTTAGTAAACGGTGAGGAGTGTGCTTTTGTTTATTTCGATTCTAGTAACATTGCTAAATGTGCAATAGAAAAAACATTCAACGAGAATAAAACTTCTTTTATGAAACCTATTTCTTGTCATTTATACCCAATCAGAGTGTCTAATTTAAATTCTGGGCAAGCTATTAACTATAACAAGTGGGATATTTGTAAACCTGCATGCGATTGTGGCGAAAAATTGAAAGTTCCGGTCTTTAGATTTTTAAAAAATGCCATAATTAGAAAATGGGGTGAATTATTTTTCAATGAATTGGAGAAAGTTGACAAGCATTTAAAGGGTAAATAATTCCTTTTGTTTTGAAATTATATTTCAGTTAATTGCTCACATTATTTAATATTATTTTGACATTTGGTTAAATACATAGTGAAAATTGTTTTCAACAGCTATGATTTGAAAAAGGAAAATTAACTCCAAGTTAGAAGACATAACTCTTTGTAAATTAGCTTATAACAATTAAATGAACTATCAAAATTGACGTTTAAAAAAGCTGTTTTTTTGATTTCAACACGCTTATTGTTGACTTTCAGAAGGTTAGCGGGTTATTAAATTGACGTGTTAATAACTCCTCAAAATGTGAATCAAATTTACTTGCCCTGTTTGTGTTTTTTTTGAACTTTTGTATTTCTCAATAAGAGCTTTAAACGTAAAATTTAGATTTTAAAACACACTCTTTTTTTGTGTGTTGTGTAGCCGAGATACTATATCGGATTTAGATTTTTTTGCTTTAAATTTTAACAATTGGGAAAAGATTAAATAACAACTTTAAAAATTGACTATCTATGGAGGAAAAGACACCAGCAGAAATTAAGGCAGAAAATGTCGACTTAAAAAAGGAATTGTCAAAGGACATTGCAGTTGAGGAACCAATCCTAAAAGAGAATCCAAATCGTTTTGTATTATTCCCAATTCAACATTCAGATATTTGGGAAATGTACAAGAAACAAGAAGCAAGTATCTGGACAGCAGAAGAGTTAGATCTTTCTAACGACTTACACGATTGGGCAAATAAATTAAATGAAGATGAAAGATATTTTATTAAGCACATACTTGCATTTTTCGCTGCTTCTGATGGAATAGTGAATGAAAATCTAGCCGAAAACTTTTTAAGTGAGGTTCAATATACAGAAGCTAAATTCTTCTACGGTTTTCAGGTAATGATGGAGAATATTCATTCAGAAACGTATTCATTACTTATAGATACATACATTAAAGATTCTAAAGAAAAAGATTATTTATTTAATGCCATTGAAACATTTGATCCCGTAAAGAAAAAGGCTGAATGGGCAATGAGATGGATAGATAACGGTTCTTATGCAGAAAGGTTAATTTCATTTGCAGCTGTTGAAGGTATCTTTTTCTCAGGATCATTTTGTTCTATCTTTTGGTTAAAGAAAAGAGGTTTAATGCCTGGTTTAACTTTTTCTAATGAGCTAATATCTAGGGATGAAGGGTTGCACTGTGATTTTGCTTGTATGTTGTATAACAACCATTTAGTAAATAAACTACCTAAGGAAGAGGTTGCTAAAATAATTAGAGATGCAGTCGAAATTGAAAAGGAATTCGTTGTTGAATCGCTTCCAGTTAGGCTAATAGGTATGAATTCAGATTTAATGTGTCAATACATTGAGTTTGTTGCCGATCGATTACTCTCTGAACTTGGTAATGAAAAGATTTATAACGCTTCAAATCCTTTCGACTTTATGGATATGATTAACCTTCAAGGTAAAACTAACTTCTTTGAGAAAAGAGTAGGGGAGTATCAAAAAGCAGGTGTTCTTAATAAGAATGAAAGCGATGGTAAAATTAGTTTTGATGAAGACTTTTAAAAAATATTTTATATGTACGTATTAAAAAGAGACAATAGAAGAGAAGCAGTTAAATTTGACAAAATTACTGCCCGAATTAAGAAGTTGTGTTATGGGTTAAACCCACTAGTAACACCCGAGAAAGTTGCTATGAAGGTAATTGAAGGCCTTTATGATGGTGTTACCACAAGTGAGTTAGATAATTTAGCCGCTGAAGTTGCAGCTACTAATACCATTACTCACCCTGATTATGCTTTATTAGCATCAAGAATAGCGGTATCTAATCTACATAAAAACACAAAGAAATCATTTAGCGAAACAGTTACTGATTTATACAACTATATAGATCCTAAAAATGGTCAAAAGGCACCTTTGATTTCAGATGAAGTATATGAAATTATTACAAAAAATGCTGATGTTCTTGATTCAACAATTATTTACGATAGAGATTTTAGATACGATTATTTTGGTTTTAAGACATTAGAAAGATCTTATCTTTTAAAGATGCATAATCAAGTGGCTGAAAGACCGCAACAAATGATTATGAGAGTTGCTGTTGGAATTCACAAGGGTGACTTAGATGCAGTTATTGAAACTTATAATTACATGAGCGAGGGTTGGTTTACTCATGCTACACCCACTTTATTTAATTCAGGAACTCCAAAACCTCAAATGTCATCTTGCTTTTTGTTAACTACAAAAGATGACAGTATTGAAGGCATCTATGATACATTAAAACAATGTGCTCAAATATCACAATCTGCTGGTGGAATAGGCTTGTCTATACATGACATTAGAGGGACAGGTTCATACATAAAAGGAACCAATGGAACTTCTAATGGCATTGTACCAATGTTAAGAGTTTTTAATGACACCGCTAGATATGTAGATCACGGTGGAGGAAATAGAATTGGATCTTTTGCCATTTATATTGAGCCATGGCATTCTGATGTTTTCGATTTCTTAGAACTTAAGAAGAACCACGGTAAAGAAGAACAAAGAGCACGTGATTTATTTTACGCTCTTTGGATGCCAGATTTGTTTATGAAAAGAGTTGAGGATAATGCAGATTGGACATTAATGTGTCCAAATGAATGTCCTGGTCTTTCAGATACTTATGGTAAAGATTTTGAAAAGCTTTACAAGAAATACGAAAAAGAAGGTAAAGGCCGAAAGACTATAAAAGCGCAAGAACTTTGGTTCAAAATTTTAGAGAGTCAAATTGAAACAGGTACTCCTTATATGCTATACAAGGATGCTGCAAACTCAAAATCAAATCAAAAAAATCTTGGAGTTATTAAATCTTCAAATTTATGTACTGAAATTATTGAATACACTGCACCTGATGAGGTTGCTGTTTGTAATTTAGCTTCTATTGCATTGCCTAAATTTGTTAAAGAAGGTAAATTTGATCACGATAAACTATTTCAAGTTGCATATAGGGTTACTAAAAATTTAGATCGTGTAATTGATGCTAATTATTATCCAGTACCAGAAGCTAGAAACTCAAACATGAGACACCGTCCTATTGGAATAGGTGTTCAAGGGTTAGCGGATGCATTTATTTTAATGAGATTGCCATTTGATTCAAAAGATGCACGAGTATTAAATAAAGATATATTTGAAACTATTTATTTTGCTGCTGTAACTGCTTCAAAAGATTTAGCAATTGAAAATGGTCCTTACGAAACTTGGAAAGGGTCTCCTATTTCTGAAGGAATCTTCCAATTCGATATGTGGGATGTTAAGCCTTCTGATAGATGGGAATGGGATTTACTTAAAAAGGATGTGATGGAGCATGGTGTTAGAAATTCTTTATTATTAGCTCCAATGCCTACAGCTTCTACCGCTCAAATTCTTGGTAATAATGAATGTTTTGAACCTTACACTTCAAATATTTATACTAGACGAGTTCTTTCTGGAGAGTTTATTATTGTGAATAAACATTTATTAAGAGATTTAGTGAAGTTAGGAATATGGAATGATTCTTTAAAGAATAAATTGATGGCTGCAAATGGCTCTGTTCAAAATATTGAAGAAATTCCAGATAATATTAAAGAATTGTATAAAACAGCATGGGAGATATCTCAGAAAGTAATTGTTGATATGGCAGCTGATCGAGGAGCCTATATTGATCAATCACAATCTTTAAACATCTTCATGGAAAATGCAAACTTTGCTAAACTTACTTCAATGCATTTCTATGGTTGGAAGGCCGGTTTAAAAACAGGGATGTATTATTTAAGAACTAAATCTGCAACAGATGCTATTAAATTTACTTTAGATAAGAATGCTTTAACTGAGCCTGTTGAATTAGAACAAAAAGATGAAGTTGAAGTTAAAAAAATTAAAGCTGAATAAGGTTTTAGTAAACATAAAAAAAGCCACTCAATGAGTGGCTTTTTTTATGTTAAAAAGTAAGCTTATTTTAAACCTTTAATAACAGATGTCCCAGATCCGAAAACATTGTTTTCACCATAAGGAGATCCTTTTCCTTCAGCATAGCCTTTCCATTTGACTAGCTCAACATAATTTGGAGATTTTGAAAGTTGAGATTGTACTAATCTAATTTCTTCAGATTTTCCTTCCGCTCTTAAAATTGCAGCTCTTTTCTCTCCTTCTGCTTTTTGTACCTCAGCATTAGCAAGGTACACTTGTTCTTGTTCCAGTTCTTTTGCTTTTTGATTACGCTGTTTTTGTGTCTCTTTTTCGGTTATAGCAGTTTTTACGTTATCTGGTAAATTAACATCAGCTATTTCACAGAAGTTGTAAGAAATGAAATTGTTTGGAAACTCAGATTGAAACATGTTGTCCATTTCTGTTTCTAATTCCTCTCTTTTAGTTGAATATATTTCTTCATATGTATATCTACCAATAACATCTTTAATAACACCTCTGACTTTAGCATCTATATAAGAAGTTTCATAAGATAGCCCGTGAAGTAAATGTAGTTTTGCTATACCACCTTTCATTGGGTTGTAATTTACTGTAACGTCTATTCCTATTTCCATACCGTTCTTTTCCATCACTTTTGAAGAGTACTGTCTACTCTGTTGAAGAGTGTTGTAGGTAATCATTTCATTCCAAGGAGCAATTAAATATGTTCCTTCAGAGTAATTTGATTCTTGATCAATTCCACCACCATAAGGTCTGTATATAAATCCTTCTTCTCCTGGGTTAATATCTGTCCAAGACATTAAGAAGATAAAAACAAGAATTATTCCTAATCCTGCAATAATTCCTCCTTTGATAATTTTTGATGATTCTATTTCTGTTGGTTCCATTAAGTTATTTTTTTGTTTTATTTATAATTGTGTAAGCATATAAGATTCCAAAAATAATGAGAATTAATAATATAAATCTCAATATAATAGGTTTGTTTAAAAACAATACGAGCAATATAAGACCAAGAATCCCGAGTGCTATGTATATTGGTTTTTTTGATTTCATAATAATTATATCATGTTTTTAGGGTTTACCCAGTTGTCATAATCATCTTCTGAGACATAACCTAAGCGTATAGCTTCTTGCTTTAATGTAGTTCCATTTTTGTGAGCAGTATTTGCTATTTCGGCTGCTTTATAATATCCTATTTTATTATTTAAAGCGGTAACCAACATTAATGAGTTGTTTAATAATTCATCAATTTTATTTTGGTTTGGTTCTATACCTTTTGCACAGTTTTCATTAAAAGAGCTACAAGCATCTCCTAAAAGTGAAGCACTTTGAATTAAATTATTTGCCATCATTGGTTTGAAAACATTCAGTTCATAGTGTCCTTGTGTCCCCCCAATTGTCACGGCAACATCATTGCCCATTACCTGAGCACAAACCATAGTTATTGCTTCAGCTTGAGTAGGGTTTACTTTTCCTGGCATTATTGATGACCCAGGCTCATTTGCAGGAATAATTAATTCTCCAATACCTGATCTTGGTCCAGATGCCATAAGCCTTACGTCATTTGCAATTTTATTAATTGAAACAGCCAATTGTTTCAAAGCACCGTGAGTTTCTACTATAGCATCATGTGCAGCTAGAGCTTCAAATTTGTTTTTAGCTGTAACAAAGGGAAGCCCTGTTAAATCGGCAATTGTTTTGGCGACTAATAATGAATATCCTTTAGGAGTATTCAACCCTGTCCCTACTGCTGTTCCTCCTAAAGCAAGTTCAGCTAAATGTGGTAAAGTGTTTTTTAAAGCGTTTATTCCGTGATCTATTTGAGATACATATCCTGAGAACTCTTGACCAAGAGTTAGTGGTGTTGCATCCATAAGATGAGTCCGCCCAATTTTAATTACATCTTTAAATGATTCACTTTTTTGTTTTAGAGTTTCTCTTAATTGTTCAATCTTTGGAATAGTTTTCTCAACTATTATCTTATAACAAGCAATGTGCATCCCTGTTGGAAATGTGTCATTTGAAGATTGAGATTTATTAACGTCATCATTTGGAGACAATGTTTTCTCTCCGTCTCCTAGATTATTTCCAGCTAAAACATGAGCTCTATTAGAAATAACTTCATTTACATTCATGTTGCTTTGAGTTCCAGAACCAGTTTGCCAAACTACCAAAGGAAATTGATTGTCATGGTCTCCATTTATAATTTCATCACAGACAGCTGATATTAATTGCATTTTATCACTATCTAGAACTTCTAATTTGTTGTTTGTAATTGCAGCTGCTTTCTTTAAATATGCAAATGCGTGAATAATTTCAATAGGCATGGAACCTGATTTGCCAATTTTAAAATTATTTCTTGACCTTTCTGTTTGTGCACCCCAATATTTATCAGAAGGAACTTTTACTTCACCAATTGTGTCTTTTTCAATTCTAAAATCCATTACATCTAAATTTTTATATTATTTTCGCTTTAGAAATCGTTTTCAAAATTAATCGATATGTCAATAGGTATTGCAATTTTCTTATTTTTCTTTGGTATGGCTTTCTGGATTTTACTATTCTTATCCGGTTTTATTGGCCTATGGGTTCATTGGGGCATAATTTCAATAATGAAAGCACAATTAGCTAAAAGAGGTTTTCAAGAAAAAGTTTAGATTATTTCTAACACTTTTTCTGGAGGTCTTCCAATTACCCCCTTATCTTCATTAATGAAAATAGGGCGTTCAATTAATATAGGGTTTTCTACCAACATATCAATTAATTGCCCTTCATTCAGAGAATAGTTTTTATATTTTTCGTTATAAATTTTTTCAGATTTTCTAACAAGATCCAAAGGATGAACTCCTAGTTTACTAATCACATCTATAATCTCTGATTTGGAGGGATTGTCTTTCAAGTACAAAACTATTTCTGGTGAAAGACCTCTTTCTTCTAAAATGGATAACCCTTCTCTACTTTTTCTACATCTAGGATTGTGATAGTATTTCATATTATTACCTTACTAAATGAATGAATCCTGTCTCTAGCTTTTCATCTTCACTGCATTTATCTGTATATCTAATTTCGAAAAAGTAAACCCCTGCAGTAGCAAGCTTTCCTCCAGGAGAGTTGCCGTCCCAACTTACATTTGCATTGGTAGATTCATAAATTACAGCTCCCCATCTATTGTAAATTGTTATTTTGAATTCTTTAGTATCATTAACTCTAATGAATCTTAATTGATCATTATCTCCATCACCATTTGGTGAAAAGACATTAGGAACAACGTCTTCGGTATTGAAATTCCCAGCAAAAACAACTGCTTCACTAATTGTTTCTACATAATCACATTCTAAATCGTAAGCCGTTAAAGCAACTTGGTAAGTTCCAGGAACTGTGTAATAATAATTTACATTTGAATCGTTAAATATATCTCCATTGCCCATATCCCAAATTAGCGAATCAGCACCAGTTCCAGTAAATGCTAATTCTACAAGCATACTATCTATACCACATGGTGGAGGTGGGTCGAAATTTAATTCAGCAGAGAATTGTTCAGCCTGTAATAAAGTAACATTAAATACAGCTGTATCTGAAATATTACATGAACTACTATCAATTGCAATGTAAGTTACTACGTAATTGCCGGTGTCAGCGAAAACATGGTTCGGATTAGGATCAGTTGATGTATTTCCATCTCCAAAATCCCACAATTGTGAAGGATTCGAACCATATGAATTGAACCCAATTGAAAATGGTGGTGTAGTACAGAGCAGCGTGTCTTCAGGAGCATATGCCACAGCTAAAGAGCTATCAGTATTAAAGTTGAAAATTTCTGAAATTGTTGTGTCGTTACCACAAAAGCCCCAAGCTGAAACAGAAATATTATAAATACCTTCTGCAGTATAATTGTATGCAATCGATGTGGAATCGAATATTTGAGTTCCATCACCCATATCCCAAACTAATGAATCAATTCCTGAACCAGAAAAATTAGCATTTACTGTTACAGAATCAGGATCAGAACATGGAGGAATTACGGGTAAATTAAAACTTGCTATGAATGTTGGAGCTTGAATAATTTCAACATCAAAATAAGCGGTATCAGCTGTGTTACAGGTTGTAGAGTCAATAGCTATAAACATAACTTGATAAAAACCACTATCAGCAAAAGCATTTGTTGGATTTGGAAGGGTAGAAGTATTGCCATCACCAAAATCCCAAAAAACATCTGGAGTACTTCCATCTGATGTGAAATCCATATTGTATGGTGGAGTTGAACAAATAGTTGTGTCGTTTGGTGCTGTTGCAGTAGCTGTTGAAAAAGAAGATATGAAATTGACTACTTGTGAAACTGTATTAGTATTGTTACAAGTGAAATCCCATGCTGTCATTGAAACTGTATAAATTCCAGAAGATGCATAATAGTAAGTAAAACTTGTAGAATCTGTGTAAATGGTTCCATCACCTAAATCCCAAACGAGAGAATCAGCTCCTGTTCCAGTAAATGAAGCATTTAATGGAATAAGTGTTGGATCAGAACATGGTGGAATTGTAGGGACATTAAATTGAGCATTAAAAACTGCCGCTTGTTGAAGGTCAACAGTGAAGTAAGCAGTATCAGCTATGTTACAAGTTGTAGAATCAATTGCTATAAACATAACTACATAGGTTCCGCTATCAGCAAAAGCATTTGTTGGATTTGGAAGGGTAGAAGTATTGCCATCACCAAAATCCCAAAAAACATCTGGAGTACTTCCGTTTGAAGTAAAACCCATGTTAAATGGTGGAGAAGAACAAAGTAATGTATCAGGCGGTACAGTTGCAGTAGCTGTTGAAAATGTAGAGTTGAAATCAACTACCTGCGAAATGGTATTAGTATTGTTACAAGTTAGATCCCATGCAGTCATTGAAACTGTATAAACTCCAGGATTAGAATAATAATAGGTGAAATTTGTAGAATCTGTGTAAATGGTTCCATCTCCTAAATCCCAAACTAAAGAATCTGCTCCTGTTCCAGTAAATGAGGCGTTTAGTGGAATAAGAGTTGGATCAGAACAAGGTGGAATTGTTGGTACACTTATTTGTGCACTAAAGGTTGCCGCCTGAAGAAGTTCAACAGTAAAATAAGCTGTGTCTTCAAGGTTACAAGTGTTAGGATCAATAGCAATGAACATAACTTGATAGGTACCACTATCAGCAAAAGCATTTGTTGGATTTGGAAGGGTAGAAGTATTGCCATCTCCAAAATCCCAAAAAACACTTGGAGTACTGCCATCAGATGTAAAGTTCATATTATAAGGTGGTGAAGAACAAAGTGTTGTGTCAGCTGGAGCTGTAGCAACTGCATTTGAAACAGCAGTTATAAAATTTAGAGTATCAACAATTGTATCACTAAAGCCGCAAGTTAAATCCCAGGCAATAACCTCAATCGGATATATGCCTTGACTTGTATAAGAGTGAGAAATTGAATTTATGTCTGTATAAATTGTACCATCTCCCATATTCCACTGTAATGAATCTATTCCTGTTCCAGAAACATTTGCATTTACAGTAACTGATGCAGGATCAGAGCATGGAGGTATATTAGGAAGGTTAAAGTTAGCATTGAATGTTGGTGCTTGAATTAATTCTACACTAAAGTAAGCTGTGTCTGAAATATTACAGCTTGATGGATCAATTGCAACATACATAACATTGTATATTCCAACTGTTGTATATGTATAGGTAGGGTTTGCTGCTGTAGATGTTCCAGATCCGTCACCAAAATCCCAAAAATGTTGTGGGTTTGTACCTGTTGAAGTGAAGTCTACAGAATAATCTGTTGTACACATAGTAAGGTTTGCTGGTACGTTAGCTGTAGCCTCAACACCTTGAAAATCAAATTCAAACTTGATTGACCCCATGTTGCAGAAAAATGCTTGACCTGCGGTTCCACTATTTGGATAGGCAACACCTGGAGTTGTTGGGAATGTCCAAGGAGAGTTACAAGCAGCACATACAGATTGATAGACAACTCCATCAGGATCAAATCTGCTAGTTCCACCATCCGTATGTTCAGCTACGTTAGGATCTCCAAAATAAGTTCCATAAAGAAGACCAGTTGCATCTCTTTCCATTACAAAAAAGTAAAAATCACTTCCGTCTGTAGAACTTTGTTGAGCATCAGCAGTAAGGGGTAACCCGTTAGTACTACCTCCAGCAAAGGGATTGTATACACCAGAAAAAGATGTGGCGCTATTAAATCCCCCACCCCATCCAGAAACATATACATTTCCACAATGGTCAACTAAAAAAGCAGTAGGTGAAATATCAATACTTTGTTGATTTGGAGGGCCTGTTAATGATCCAGAACCAAAGATTGTACTGTAATCGGTTAAACTTAATGAAGAGTTCAATTTATGAATGAATTGTGCACTATTAGCATTTGAATAAGCAGCATTAACTACTGGGTAGCTGCCCAAAGTTTGACCAACTACATATACATCTTCTTGATCATCAACTTCTAAAATAAACGTTTGGTCATATTCAGAAGTTCCAATGTATGTTCTTGCTATAGGGGCTCCTGTATTGGCATTAAAGCTAGCAATATATCCGTCCCATACTCCATTAAAGGTTTGATCATAAACCCCACCAGTTGCACCTAAATCAGAACTTGTTGTAGCTCCACAAACAAAAACAGTTCCTTGATCAGAAACTCTTATTGAATTACCACATTCATAGTCAGTCCCACCTAAATATCTTGCCCAGTCTAAAGAAGATAAAGTACTGTTCATTTTAAAAACTACAGCATCTTGAGCTCCCCATCCGGCTCCATTGTTGATTGAACCACCAGATATCCCAGGGAAATCATCAGACCATAAAGAAGTTGCTACATAAACATCATCATTTGCATCTAATACTAATTCACCTCTACCTTGATCAGCATAATTATACACCATGCTTTCATTAATACCTTCATTATCACTACCTCCAATGTATGTGGAATTAATGATATTACCGGAGCTATTTAATCTTGTTAAAATAATATCTGCTCCATTTGAATAAGGAGATCCCCACATGTTTGCAGAAGTCCCAGTCCATCCCCCATTAAATGTTTGATCATATCCGCCAGGTGTAGGGTAGTTAGTAGAAGATGAGGAGCCCAATATAACTAGGTTGTTTTGAGAATCATGTACTAAACTGTGTGGCATTTCATTGTCATTACCTCCTAAGTATGTAGCATACAAAACATTAGCACCAGTAGGGTCAAATTTAGTAATTGAAATATCAAAATCACCACCTAATGAAGTCGTAGAATATGCACCTACTGTGGCAGGGTAACCATTGCCAAATGCAATTCCAGCAGAATAAAGATTACCTAAAGTGTCGTAAGTTGATGTGAAACCCCAATTGTCAGCTGTTGATCCAGATAAAGAAGAAAAAACCCATATCGGATCTATCACTAAATCAAAGTTTGTGTCGTAACCTTTAGGTAAACTATAAGATATTTCTGTACCATTGATGTTGAAAAAACAAGGAACAGAAACTCTTTTACCATTTAAATCTTGATAGGCTTTTAATTTAACTTCTTTGATTTCTCCTGTAGATAATTCAATAATTAATTCTCCTTTTAAATTAACGCTAAGTCCATCAACACCTTCATAGTTTATTTGGATTTCGTTAGGATTTCCTCCAGGATGAACAATGAAATCATATTTCATCCATTCAAATTCTGAGTAAACTTCCATGTCAATGTTATCGTAGAGCTCATTATACCTTACCGATTTGTAAGATTTTGCCTCGAAGGCCCATTTTGATTTATCATTTCCAATAAAATAATTTTTAGCACCAGAAAGCATTAAGTTAGGTATGATAGATGGATTAGAGTTTGATCCATTAAAAATCATAGAGTAAGAATGCTTTTTGAATTTTTTTTCAATTATTGAAGGATCTATTTCTGGTTGTCTTTTTTGAATTTGAGGAATTCCATTTTTTTCTTCCCTTGAAGTGTGTTTTGTTTCGAATAAAGAATTCATTTCTTGTGCAGAAAAAAGATCAAAAGTAAAGCGATCTTTTTCTAAAAACATGTTTCCAACATGAAGTTTACTATGAAAAGCAACATTGTCTCCATGTTGACCTTTATTTTCAGTAAAATGAAAACCTTTTTTTATTCCATCATGAGAAAACAATGATGTGGAAAAAGAAAAAAATAATAAAATTAGGGAGAGCTGGTATACTTTTCTCATATAATGACCTTTTTTATAAAAAATTAAATAAACAAGTTTGCAAAAATAACTAATTATAGACGAAAAACAATAAGAATAGGTTGCGTGAAATTTGCTATTAAATTAATGAAGAAAATAGCAATTAATTTTTTTATAAAAAAAGAGAGTTATTTGGCTTCACCAGTTGCCATTAAAAATGCTTTTAAAAAAGAATCTAAATCACCATCTAATATTTTAAATGGATCGTTTGATTGAAAATTAGTTCTATGGTCTTTTACTCTTTTATCATCCAATACATAGCTCCTTATTTGAGACCCCCATTCAATTTTCATTTTACCAGCTTCAATTTCATTTTGTTTTTCTCTTTGTTTTCTTATCTCAAGTTCATATAGCTGAGATTTTAATAGCTGAATTGCTTTTTCTCTGTTAGCTAATTGTGATCTAGATTCTGTATTTTCTATTACAATTCCAGTTGGAGCATGTTTTAAACGCACACCTGTTTCAACTTTGTTTACATTTTGGCCACCAGCTCCACCACTTCTAAAGGTGTCCCAAGATATATCAGATGGGTTAATTTTTATGTCAATGGTGTCATCTACTGACGGGTATACATAAACAGATGAAAAAGAAGTCATTCTTTTACCCTGAGCATTAAATGGACTAACCCTAACAAGTCGATGTACTCCGTTTTCTCCTTTGAGGTAACCAAATGCAAAATCTCCAGAAATTTCTAATGTTACTGTTTTTATGCCTGCAACTTCACCATCCTGAAGATTTAACTCCTTAACCTTATAATTGTTTTTTTCTGCCCATATTAAATACATGCGCATAAGCATAGATGACCAATCACAACTTTCTGTTCCTCCGGCACCAGCTGTAATTTGAAGAATAGCATCAAGATTGTCTTCTTCACTAGAAAGCATATTTTTCAGCTCTAATTCTTCGATTGAATTCACAGATTTATCGTAATTTTTTTTGATTTCAACTTCATCAACTTCACCCTCTTTGAAAAACTCATAAAGCACTTGTAAATCTTCAATTTGATTTTGAATATTATCACATGAAAGCACCCAAAATTTTTTCTTTTTTATTTTCTTGAGTATTAATTCTGCAGCCTTAGGATCATTCCAGAATTCAGGGTCTTGTGTTTTTAGCTCTTCTTCAGCTATTTCAGTTTTTTTTGTTTCAACGTCAAAGGTACCCCCTCAACGCATCCAGGCGCTTACACAACTCTTCTAATTGCTCGTTTGATATCATTGATTATTAATTTAGGACTAAACTAAACATCTAATTTATTTGCACAATTTATTTTTTGGGTTTTCTCAAATATACTTTAGATCCAATTAGAAGTGAATCTTCAATAGACATATCATTTCTTTTTAAGATTTTTTTAAGTTTCAATCCATAAAACTGAGAAATGGATTTAATATTATCCCCATTTTTTACAACATGGAATTTAACATTACACCTATTTCTTTTTGGCTGAAGAAAGATGATGTCATTTATTTTTAATATATCTCCTTTATCTAGGTTATTGTACTTGTAAATTTGCCATAATCCCATTTCAAATTCATTTGCTAAGCTATAAAACGTATCACCACTTTTAGCTGTAATGTATTTTATGTTGTTTTGATGGATTGATACAGAATGCTTGTTTTGTTTTTTAAGCATTAAATCATGCTTTGTGTTTTGTTTTTGAGTTGGTATATTTTTTGCCAATATTGATGATTTGTCAAATTGATATAGTTCATGTTTTTCTATCAAAGAGATTAATATGTTCGCATATTGCGGATTGGTTGCATAACCAGCTTTTTTTAACCCTTTGGCCCAACCTTTATAATCTTCTAATTTTAAATTAAAAAGAAAAGAATATCTTCCTCTTTTAGACAAGAATAAAGAATGATCTTTGAATGATTCAAGAGCAGAGGAGTATTTTCTAAAACATTCATTTTTAGCGTCATCATCTTGATATATTCCTTCACCCTCCCATTTGTGGCATTTTATTCCAAAATGATTGTTTCCATATTTTGCAAGTTCAGAATTTCCATTGTTGCTTTCTAAAATTCCTTGCGCTAAAGTTATACTTGCTGGGATCTTATATTGCACCATTTGATTAACAGCCTCTGAGCTGTATTTTTTAATGTATTGTTCTCTAGAGTTATATTTTTCAGCTGGTTGAGAAATGCCGAGCTTAAATATAAAAATCGAAAAGATTAAAATCGAAAATTTAAAAAGGGATAATTTACAACACATATGGTAATTCTATTTATGAATCAATCAATTAACGGAGATTAATTTTAAAAGTTACCATAAGGTTAAAAAAGTCATTAAGATAAGGTTGTTAACTTTTTCTTAGATTCTTTAAAATGTAATAAAGGTTGTTTTGCATCATCAAACCAGATACTTCCCATTAATCCAACGCCTTCAAAACCAACATTTTTAATCAAATCAACGTTTGTTAGGTTTATTCCCCCAGAAGCAAAAACTTTTGATTCTAGCTGTGGAATAATGTTTTCTAGTGTTTTTAAAGGAAACAATGGATTAAGGTTATTCTCTTTAGTAAATATTGGTGATATGAAAACATTCGTATAAAATTTTGGTACATCTAATAATTTATCAATATTGTGACAAGAGCAGCTGATAATTTTACCTTTTCTAAAGTATTTAATTAGAAATAATAAAGTTTTAAATTTTATTTTTTTGTTTCTAAAGTGTTTTGATATATGTATTCCTTTTAGGTTGTATTTGAAAATTAAATTGTAATGTGAGTGTATAATTAATTTATCATGAAATTTTTCAGGAATTTGATCAATATATGAACGGAGTTGTTTTTTTGTAAAATCAGGTTTCTTTATTTGAAGACTTTGAAGTCCATTTTCCAGCAATTTAATAACAATGTAAATTTCACTTCTAAATTTATCGTTACTTGTAAATAGATTTAATTGCATTTCATTCTCTTATTAAGTAATTCAATTAATTTTTTGTTTTTTTCAATAGCATTTCCAATAACAACGATATCTGCTCCAGCAATCCATGCATTTTCAATATCATTATAACATGTAATTCCACCTCCAATAATTAGGGGGATAGAAAGCTGTTTTTTAATTGAAGAAATCATTTTTTTTGAAAGAGGGTTTAAAGCTCCTGATCCCGCATCTGCATATATTAAATGTAGCCCTAATTGTTCACCAGCTAGTGCAGTGGCTGCAGCAATATTGTATTTGTTTTTTGGAATTGGATTGGTGTTGCTTATGTATTGAACAGAGGATTGTACCCCACCTTCAATTAAAATATAACCTGTAGCCAACAATGAAATGGCTGCTTTTTTTAATTCATAAGACGATTGTACATGCTTTCCTATAAGTAAGTCTGGATTTCGACCACTAATTAAACTTAACAATAGGATTCCGTCTGCAGATGATGATATTTGAGTGTTGTCACCAGGGAAAATGATGATTTTTTTTGTTGATAATGATTTTATTTTAGAAACATAATCATGAAAATTCACATTAAAAATTTGACTTCCGCCAATGAAGATATAGTTGCAAGAGCAGCTATTTATTGATTGTATTAACGTTGGTAACGTTGAAAAAGGTGTTTTATCTGGATCGATTAAAATCGCCCACATTTTTTCTTTCAGAATAGATTTATTTGTTATCTCGTCTTTTAAATTCATTTATAGTTCTTTGAAGCTGCTTGTGTAAACTAAGTAATAATTTTTAAATTTTAAATTATTAATTATACAATTAAATAAAAATTTTGGTTGTGAGCTTATTCCATGTAAAGTGTTATCGCCTTTTATTTCAAATATTGTTAGATGCTTTTTAAATAAAATTTCAGGATTCCCGTATATTTTATACATCGATTCTTTAGCACACCATAAATGAATTAATTCTTTTTCATTATAATCTTTAGCGAAATCATTTTTATTGAGAAATTTATGAGAAATATTGGATATTTTTTTATTTATTGATTGTATATCTATTCCACAAGGTTGATTGGATATGTACAGTACTACGATGTCTTGATCATTAGAAATACTTAAATACTTTTCTTTAGATTCAAAATGGGGTTTTCCAAATGAATCTTGAAAGATGTTTTCTTTTGGACACATTTTATTTGCTAGTAAACGAGTGGCTAAAATTTGTTTTTTCCGATACTCATTTTTGTAGTTTTTACAGTTGGGATGATATGATTTAAAAATAGAATTTGCTAAATTAAAGTCATCTTTTTCAGCTATTTCCCAAAAACCGATTAATCCAGACTTTATTTTTTCAATTTTTATAAATGGCATAACATAAATTATGAAGTAATTAAAAAAGTTGCTAAATTTATTACTTTAGTCGACTATAATACGTAATTAATCATGAGAATAACAATTATTTGTTTTTTAGTAAGTTTCTTTTCACATAGTGGGATATCACAAGAGCTATATAAATTTAAGAAAGGATCTAAGGAAGGTTTTATAAATAAATCTGGCGAAGTAATGATATCTGCTATTTATGATGATGTAGATGATTTTAGTGAAAACCTCGCAAAAGTAAAAATTGGTAGTAAATATGGATATATCAATTCCAAAGGCGACCAGGTAATTAAGATTATTTACTCAAGAGGTACAGATTTTAAAGAAGGTTTAGCAGCAGTAAAAGATGAAAATGGATGGCATTATATTGATCCTAAGGGAGGAAAAAATTATGATGAAAATTGTAATTATGCTTATTCTTTCCACGAAGGATTGGCTAGATTGCAAGTAGGTGTTAAGTTTGGGTATATCAATAAATCTGGAGAAATGATTATCTCTCCTCAATTTGATAAAGCATATGATTTTCACGAAGGATTGGCTAGAGTTCAAATTGGAGGAAAATGGGGGTTTATTAATTTGAAAGGTGAATTAGAAATTAAACCTCAGTTCGATTGGGTGTTTGACTTTAGTGAGGGGAAAGCTGATTTTAGAAAAGGTTCTGAGAAGGAGGGCAAATATGGCTTTATCAACAATAAAGGTGAAGTTGTTATCCAACCCGATTTCGACAGGGTTTTTGCATTTCATGAAGGTAGAGCATTGTTTAGAGTAGGTAGCTTTAGGGGTGGAAAATACGGTTACTTAGATAGTGAAGGAAAGGTAGTGATTAATCCAATTTTTGATGGTGGCATGAATTTTTGTGAAGGCAGAGCTAATGTCTCTAAAGGAATTGCTAAAGATGCAAAATGGGGTTATATAGATTTGGAAGGTAAACAAGTAATTCCTCTCAAATATTCGAGACCCTCTGAATTTAACAATAAACTTGCTTTAGTTAGAATTGGCGATTTCAAGTCAGGAACTGAAGGTTATATCAATAAACAAGGAGAATTTATTTGGAAATCACCAAATAAATAAGGTTATTCGCCTTTAAAGTTTGAAAAAATTCTTTCTCAATGAGTAAATTTGAAGAATTAGGTGACGATCATTGGATGAGTACCCATGAAACACCTGTAAATAATAAGGCCATAATTATAAGTGACTCTGAAAAAATCACTAAAATAAGTCATCATTTTCAGAAAATAATGGAAATTATGGGCTTAGATTTAAATGATGACAGCCTTAAAGGAACTCCAAATCGAGTTGCTAAAATGTACATTAATGAAGTTTTTAGTGGTTTAGATTCTAAAAACCTTCCTAAAATGTCATTGTTTCCAAATAATTATCAGTATGATGGAATGCTTGTCGAAAAAGACATTGAAGTTTATTCAACATGTGAGCATCATTTTGTTCCAATTATAGGCAAAGCCCATGTAGCTTATATTGCCGGAGATAATATTATTGGCCTTTCAAAAATCAACCGGATAGTTCAATTTTACGCTAAAAGACCTCAAGTTCAAGAAAGATTAACAATACAAATTTTAAATAAACTAAAAGAGGTTTTAAAAACAGAAGATGTAGCATGTATTATTGAGGCAAAACACTTGTGTGTGAACATGAGAGGTGTAAGAGATACAAAAAGCGCTACAATTACTGCTAAATATTCCGGAAATTTTAATAAAGATTCTTTCAAACAAGAATTTTTAAGCCATGTTAATTTAGAATCTAATTTTGACATATAATAGATGATCAAAAACCTATTTCTATACAATTCTTTAATTGGTGAAAAAGTAAAGTTTGAGCCAATAGCGTCTAATAATGTTGGCATTTACGTTTGTGGACCTACTGTTTACAGCGAGGTTCACCTAGGCAATTGTAGAACATTTATATCTTTTGATGTTATTGTAAGGTATTTAAAGTTTTTAGGTTATAACGTTCGTTATGTTCGAAACATTACCGATGCAGGTCATTTAGAAAACGATGCAGATTTTGGAGAAGATAAAATATCAAAAAAAGCAAAAATTGAACAGCTTGAACCCATGGAAATTGTTCAGAAATATACTTTAGATTTCCACAATGTAATGTCGTTATTCAACACGCTACCTCCCAGTATTGAGCCTACTGCTACAGGCCATATAATTGAACAAATAGAAATGATAAAATCCATTATTAAAAATGGATATGCTTATGAAGTGAATGGGTCTGTTTATTTTGATGTGAAAAAATACATTAATGATGGGTACCAATACGGTAAATTAAGTGGCAGGGACATAGATGAATTAATTTCAGGTTCTAGAGATTTACAAGGGCAGCAAGAAAAGAAAAATCCTTCAGACTTTGCACTATGGAAAAACGCTTCCAAACAACACATAATGAAATGGCCTTCACCTTGGGGTACTGGGTTTCCGGGTTGGCATTTAGAGTGTTCAGCTATGGGCGCAAAGTATTTGGGTGATCAAATTGACATACATGGAGGCGGTATGGATTTGAAATTCCCTCATCATGAATGTGAAATTGCACAAGGTGTTAGTGCAAATAATGTTGACCCAGTTAAATATTGGATGCACGCTAATATGCTCACATTAAATGGAAAAAGAATGTCTAAAAGCACAGGAAACACTTTGCTTCCTGAAGAAATTTTTTCTGGTGAAAATGAAATTTTAAAAAAAGCATTTTCTCCTTTAGTTGTGCGTTTTTTCATGTTACAAGCACATTACAGAAGTGTATTGGATTTTTCAAGTGTTGCATTATCTGCTTCGGAAAAAGGTTTCAACAAATTAATGGAAGCTAAAAAAGTTCTGTCAAATGTGAAATTTGTTCAAAAGAATATTAATACAGAATTAGATAGCCAAATTGTTAACCTCATTGAAGCTTGTTACAAACACATGAACGATGATTTCAACACTCCTCAAACTATAGCTACTTTGTTTGAATTGGTTTCTATTGTAAACACATGTAATAATGCTAATTCATTTGGCGAAATTTCTAAAGAGACATTTATATATTTACAAAAAACAATGAATGGCTTCATTCTTGATGTTCTTGGTTTAGATAATCTTGACTCGCAATCTAATGATAAATCTGCTCAGCTTGTTGAGCTAATGTTATCCATTAGGAACGAAGCTAAAAACAATAAAAATTATGCACTTTCAGATCAGATTAGAAATCAATTGAATGAAATAGGCATAACAATTAAAGATGGAAAAGAAGGTACTACCTATTCAATAACATAAAAAAATAAAAAAAATGAAAAAAATATTATTCATTGCAGCTATTGCATCAACGTTAACTGGTGTAACTCAATCAAAATTCGAGACTAATAAAGAAGGTAGCGAATACAAATTTAAGGTGCTCAAAGATATTGAAGCTACTGAAGTTCAGAGCCAAGGAAGAACAGGTACATGTTGGAGTTTTTCTTCATTATCTTTTTTTGAATCTGAAATTATTCGATTAAATAACGGAAAGCATAACCTTTCAGAAATGTTTATTGCTAGAAATGCTTATGTTGGAAAAGCCGAAAATTATTTAAGAATGTATGGAACTTTTACTTTTGGCCCAGGTGGTGCTTTTCACGATATACCTTGGGTTATAAGAAGGTATGGTATTGTTCCTGAAGAGGTTTACAAAGGTTTAAATTATGGAGATACAGTGCATAGACATGCAGAAATGGAAGCTATCTTAGGTGCAACTGTAAAAGAGTTAGCAAAAAAGCCACAAAATGGAACGTTAACACCTGTTTGGAAAAAGGCTTACACTGGCATTCTTGATGCATATTTGGGTGACTTGCCAGACAATGTTGAGGATTTCACTTTCAACTATGAAGGAAAAGAATATACACCGATGTCTTACACTAAATCTTTAGGACTTGATATGGATAATTACATATCATTAACTTCATATACTCATCATCCATTTTATTCTAAATTTGTTCTTGAAGTACAGGATAATTGGGCTATGCAATCTGGATATAATTTACCTATAGATGAGTTTATGGAAGTAATGGAGCAAGCAATTATGAATGATTATACTTTTGCTTGGGGTGCAGATGTTTCAGAAAAAGGATTTGGCTATAGAGATGCTTTAGCTATTCTTCCAGAAGATGAATCAACTATTCAGAAAAAGGGTAGAGATAATAAACACTTTAGTGATGCGGGAGCTGCTAAAATAAGCAATGCGTTTAATACACCTGTTAAAGAAAGAAATGTAACTCAAGACGAACGTCAAATTGCTTTTGACAATCAGGAAACGACAGATGATCATGGAATGCACATTACAGGCCTTGTTGAAGATCAAAAAGGAACGAAATATTTTATTGTAAAAAATTCATGGGGTAAGAGTAATGAATGTGATGGATATTTTTTCGCTTCATTTCCTTATGTGAAATATAAAACAATGAACATTTTAGTTCATAAAGATGCTCTAAGCAAAAACATGAAAAAGAAATTAGGCATAAAATAATGCTTAAAATTATTGGATACTTATTAATTTTTCCAATTTGGTGTTATCAAAAGTTGATTTCTCCGTTCTTTCCAAGTTCATGTAGGTTCACACCTTCCTGTTCTTCATATGCTGTAGAAGCTTTAAAATCAAAAGGACCTTTTGTTGGTTTTTGGTTGACTTTGAAAAGGATCTCAAAATGTCACCCATGGGGAGGCTCAGGATATGATCCAGTGCCTTAAATATTAAATTATTGAATATGCTTAAGATAGATATGCACACCCACATAATGCCTAAAAACTTGCCAAGATGGGCAGATAAATTTGGTTATGATGGATTTATCCATTTAGATCATCATAAAAAAGGTTGGGCAAGAATGATGCAGGGAGATAAATTTTTTAGGGAGATAAATGAAAACTGTTGGGATCCAACTGTTAGAATTAATGAATACAAACTTTTTGATACCAAAGTTCAAGTTGTTTGTACAATTCCAGTATTGTTTGCCTATTTTTCTAAACCTAAAGATGGGTTAGAAGTTGCAGAATTTTTAAATGATGATTTAGCAGAGTTAGTTAATAAATATCCGAAAAATTATATCGGTCTAGGTACTGTTCCTATGCAAGATCCTGAACTCGCAGTAAAAGAGTTACATAGAATTAAAGAAATTGGTCTTGTTGGAATTCAAATAGGTTCTAATATTGAAAATAAAAATTTAAATGAGCCTGAGTTTAACCCTATTTGGGAAGCATGTGAAAAACTAGGTTTAGCCGTAATGGTTCATCCATGGAATATGATGGGTAAAAAACACATGGGTAGATACTGGTTGCCTTGGTTGGTTGGTATGCCTGCCGAAACTTCAAGAGCTATGTGCTCCATGATTTTTGGAGGCATTTTTGATAAATATCCAAAATTAAGAGTGAATTTTTGTCATGCAAGTGGTTCTTTTCTAGCTACTTTAGGAAGAATAGAACACGGGTTTAATTGTAGACCAGATTTAGTTGCAATTGATAACCCTGTTAATCCGAGAGAATATTGCGGAAAGTATTGGGTGGATTGTATTACTCATGATTCATTAATGTTAGAATATATTTTAAAACTACAAGGTTCTAAAAGAATAACATTAGGAAGTGACTACCCGTTTCCTTTAGGAGATTTGGAGATTGGCAAGTTTATTGAAGAAATGAATCTTGAAAAATCTGTTGTAGAGGATATTTTTTGCAACAGTACTTTAGAATGGTTAGACTTAAAAAAAGAAATGTTTATATAAATGAAAAGAGTTACAATTACAATTAGTTTATTTTTCACTTGTTTTTCATTGCTGTCACAACGTGGCTATTGGCAACAACATGTGGATTACAAAATGGAAATAAATTTTTTCGCTGAAGAAAATAAATTTTCTGGTCATCAAGAATTAGTATATACTAATAATTCTCCCGATACTTTATCTAAAGTTTTCTATCACTTGTATTATAATGCTTTCCAACCTGGTTCAATGATGGACGTACGATCTAGAACAATTGAAGATCCAGACTCTAGAGTTGGAGATCGAATTGCGGGTTTAAATAAAGATGAAATAGGATATCATAATATTAAATCAATTTCTCAGAAAAATGCTGATTTAAAATTTAATATTGAAGGAACAATTTTGGAAGTGTTTTTAGATAAGCCTTTGAAACCAAATGACAAAACCACCTTAATTATGGATTTTAATAGTCAGGTTCCTGTTCAAATTAGAAGAACTGGCAGACACAATGTTGAAGGTGTAGATTTCTCTATGACACAGTGGTATCCAAAGTTGTGTGAATACGATAAAGACGGATGGCATACGAATCCTTATATAGGTAGAGAATTCCATGGTGTTTGGGGAAATTTTGATGTGAAAATTTCTATTGATTCATCTTATGTTTTAGGAGGAACTGGGTTCTTACAAAACTCAAATGAAGTAGGTTATGGATATCAGGACACAAAGAAACCTCTCAAGGAATTAACTGACAAAAACATCACTTGGCATTTTAAAGCAGAAAAAGTACATGATTTTGCTTGGGCTGCAGATCCTAATTTCATTCACGACACTAGTCAGCTTAATAATGGTATGGTTATTCATTATTTACATCTAGACGACTCATTGAATGAGAACTGGCTAAATTTAAAGGAATATGCCGTTAAATCTTTTGAGTTTGTAAACAAAAACTTTGGTGAATATCCATACAAACAATATTCTATTATTCAAGGTGGCGATGGAGGAATGGAATATCCCATGTGTACTCTAATTGCAGCTGGTGGCTCGTTTAAAGGTTTGGTAAGTGTTACTGTTCACGAATCTATTCACAGCTGGTTTCAAGGTTTGTTAGGGACTAATGAGTCTAAGTATGAATGGATGGATGAAGGGTTTTGCACATATGCTCAGTATAAAACAATGGATCATTTATACAACACAAACTACATGAATCCATTGTCTAGACAATATGCTGGTTATTATAGATTAGCTAATTCTGATCTTCAAGAGCCTTTATCTACTCATGCAGATTTTTATAAACGAAATTATGTATATGGAACAAATGCTTACAATAAAGGCGCTGTATTTTTAAGTCAACTTGGTTACATTATAGGAGATAGTGCTCTGATGGTAGGGATGAAAAATTACTATTATTTATGGAGGTATAAACACCCAACTCCACAAGACTTTAAAAGAGTGATGGAGAAAGTTAGCGGACTAGAATTAGACTGGTATTTCGAACAGTTCATTTCAACTATAAATGTGGTAGATTATGCTATAAGGTCAGTTAATAAAATGGGTGATCAAACAGAAATTACATTAGCAAGAGTTAAAGATATTCCAATGCCAATAGATGTTTTTATTCGTTTTAAAGACGGGACGTCAAAATGGTATAATATTCCCTTGCGTATTATGAGAGGAGAAAAAGGAAAGGATTTATACAGTTCGGAGAAAACAATCCTGCCTGATTGGCCATGGGTTTACCCAGAATATACATTTTCTATTGATGTTAAGTTAAATAAAATTGAAGAAATTGTTATTGATCCTTCTGGAAGGTTGGCAGATGTTAATCAGGATGATAATGTATACCCATCTAAAAGAAAAAGAAAAGTTCAGTTTAAGGGCAATTAGAAGTGTCGTCTTATTCCTAAGGATAAGTTTTTAGGGCTGACGGCTCTAAAGTTCCATAAAAAGCGTCTGGTATTGGGGTCTACATAGCCATCATCATTCTGATGTATTCCAGCTCCTATTGTAAGTTCTGAACAAAATGAGAATACTTCATTTATTGAATATTCAATTCCACTTAATCCCATAATTCCAAAACCATATTGTAAAGTTGAAAATGGAATTAATCTTCCTTTTTTAATATTCATTTTGTAATAAATATCTGCTCCGTAATAAAAATTAATTTTTTCATTTTTAATAAATAATAGTCTTTTTTCGAC
>JAQWSL010000066.1 GCA_029243225.1 Flavobacteriales bacterium | reverse complement strand
GACATATCTAATATTGTTATCTTGGCAAAGATAATTATCAAATCAGTAAAATCACTTCAATCCAAATTAATTAAAATTTATTATTCATCTTTGCTTTGTTTGAAGAGCACAATATGTTTATAGACACACATACTCATTTATACCTTTCTGAGTTCAAAGCTGAAATTCATGATATAATCAACTCTTGTGTTGACCAAAAAATTGAAAAATTATTTCTTCCAAATATAGATTCAAGTACCATTGATGATTTACTTTCTTTATCCTCTAAATATCCAACGGTTTGTTATCCGATGATGGGCCTCCATCCTTGTTCTGTAAAAGTAAATTTCAACTCTGAATTAACGACAATTGAAAATTCTTTTAAAAAAAATGAATTTATTGCAGTTGGAGAAATTGGAATAGATCTTTATTGGGATAACTCTACGCTTGAGATTCAAAAACAAGCTTTTATTACTCAAATTAATTGGGCGAAAAAATGGAAACTACCGATTGTCATTCATGCTAGAAATTCTTTTAATGAAATTTTCGAAATATTAGATGAACACAACGATGAAAATCTTACTGGAATCTTTCATTGCTTTACAGGAAATGAATCTCAAGCTAAAAAAATAATAGATTATGAAGGATTTAAGCTTGGAATTGGTGGAGTCGTCACTTTTAAGAATGCTGGACTAGATAAAGCTTTATCATCTATCGATATAGAGCACCTTGTTCTTGAAACAGACTCACCTTACCTTTCACCAGTCCCATTTAGAGGGAAAAGAAATGTAAGTACAAATCTTATTTATATAGCTGAAAAACTAGCGACTATCTACAATTGTAGTCTAGATGCAATTAAAAATCAAACTACTAAAAATGCATTAGATGTTTTTAAATTATAAAATCTTTCTTATTACAGTTTTTTCAACTGTCTTCTATACGAGCCACGCTAACTCACTTTCGTATGAAAGTAAGATTAGCATTTTAACTTGTGATGAAGGAAACGAAATTTACACGCTTTTTGGGCACAGTGCGGTAAGAGTATATGATCCTAAAAACAACATTGATGAAATCTACAATTGGGGAATGTTTTCCTTCTCAGACAATGAATTCGAGTTTGGTTATGACTTTGCAAAAGGCAGATTAAATTATTTTCTAGGTAAACAGAAGTATCAAAATTTTATTTATGAATATCTTTTTTACAAAAGAGGTGTTAGAGAACAAGTTCTAAATCTCAATCAACAGCAAAAAGAAAAATTACATGCTGTTTTACAAGAAAACTATCTTCCTGAAAATAGAAGTTATCAATATGATTTCTTCTACGATAATTGTTCATCAAGAATTAGAGACATATTATTATCATCAATTGGAAATGATCTTAAATTGGGCGTTCACAAGGATGACAAAAAATATACGTTTAGAGAAATTATAGATATTCGTTTAAAACAGAATCCATGGTTAGATCTCGGAATTGACTTAGTTTTAGGCAAGAAAATAGATGTGAAAACATCTAATTTTCACTTAATGTTTCTTCCTTCTTACATGGAGGTGATTTTAGACAGATCCATGATAAAAGATGAAAATGGTAATTCTCAACCATTAATTAGTAATAAATCAGTTTTACTTTTAAGTGAGCAAGAGATGAAAATAGAGCCCACTAACGTTTCAAAATATTTTTGGGGGATTCTTATGATTACATTAATTGTTGGGATATTAAATAAGCGTTTTTTAAATAATTTTTGGTTCGGGTTTTTACTTTTAGGGGGGAGTGTTTTAAGTATTGTTCTTTTATTTATGTGGTTTGGAACAGATCATCAAGCAACAAAAGAAAATTTAAATCTTATTTGGGCTAATCCACTGCTACTAATCTCTTTTATTTCTCTTTTTTCTAAAAAATTAACAGCTAAACTGAAAAAGTTCTATTTAGCGATGACAGCATTATTTTTTGTTTTTGTGCTTTTTTGGTTCATCTTTCCCCAAGAATTTAACCATTCCATTCGACCTTTAATTCTTGCTTTAACACTAACACATTACTTTCTTTTTAATAAATCAAAAAAACTTATTAAACAAGTTTAACATTAAACTTGTTTTTACAGAGAATAATTAAATTTGTAGACTAATAATATTACAAAATGAGTAAATACGATGTTACCGTTATCGGTTCAGGTCCTGGAGGATATGTAGCAGCCATTCGTTGTGCGCAATTAGGATTTAAAACTGCTTTAATTGAAAAATACGACACCCTTGGAGGTACTTGTCTTAATGTTGGTTGTATTCCATCAAAAGCTTTGCTTGATTCAAGTGAGCATTTCCATACTGCTAAACAAGATTTTCAAAAGCATGGAATAGTAATAGATGAGCCTAAAGTTGATTTAGCTCAAATGATGCAAAGAAAGAGCGAAGTAATAAGCCAGACATGTGATGGTGTTAAATTTTTAATGGATAAAAATAAAATTGATATTCATCACGGAGTTGGCTCTTTTATAAATAAAAACACCATTCAGGTAAAAGGTGAAAAAGATTTAAAAATTGAAACTGCCAATGTAATAATAGCAACTGGATCGAAACCTAATTTTTTTCCAGGTATGGAGCCAGATAAAAAAAGAATTATAACTTCAACAGAAGCTTTAAAACTAAAAGAAATTCCAAAAAATTTAATTGTCATTGGAGGTGGAGTAATTGGTTTAGAATTAGGCTCTGTTTATGCTAGATTAGGTTCAAAAGTTACTGTTTTAGAATTTGCAGATTCTTTAATACCAACTATGGATAAAACTTTAGGTAAGGAGCTGATGAAAGTTCTAAAAAGAGAAGGTTTTAAATTTAATTTCAATCATTCTGTAGAAAATGTAACAGCGAAAGAAAACGGTGTTGAAGTTACTGCAAAAAACAAAAAAGGTGAAGATGTAAAATTTACTGGTGATTATTGTTTAGTTTCTGTTGGGAGAAAAGCATTTACTGAAGGATTAGGATTAGAAAACATTGCTGTTTCAACTGATGACAGAGGCAGAATTGATGTTAATGAAAATTTGCAAACAAGTACGACTAACATATACGCAATAGGCGATGTAATTAAAGGCGCAATGTTAGCTCACAAAGCAGAAGAAGAAGGCGTATTTGTTGCAGAATTTATTGCCGGACAAAAACCACACATCAATCACAATTTAATACCTGGTGTTGTATACACTTGGCCTGAAGTTGCTGCAGTGGGGCAAACAGAAGAGCAATTAAAAGAAAGAGGTGCCAATTACAAAGTGGGTCAATTTCCAATCAGAGCTTTAGGAAGAGCTCGTGCTTCTATGGATATTCAGGGAGTTATTAAAATTATTTCTGATGCTAAAACTGATGAAGTTTTAGGGGTTCACATGATAGCCCCAAGAGCTGCAGACTTAATTATGGAAGCTGTAGTTGCAATGGAGTTTAGAGCCAGTGCCGAAGATATTGCAAGAATATGTCACCCTCATCCAACATATAGTGAAGCTGTAAAAGAAGCTGCATTATCTGCAACTGCAGAAAGACCGCTTCACATTTAGAACTATGAAAAAAAGAGGCGTTTTATTATTAAATCTAGGAACTCCGAATAGTCCTTCAGTGAAAGATGTTCGTATTTATTTAAGGGAGTTTTTAAATGACCCTAGAGTTATTGATATTGGCAGGTTGGCCCAATTGTTACTAGTAAACCTAATTATAGTTCCTTTTCGAGCTCCAAAGTCAGCTAAGGAATATAAAAAGCTTTTTAAAATTGGTGGGGGAAAGTCACCACTTCTTACTTACGGTAAAAGTTTAACTTCTAAGCTAAGAGAAATAGCCGAGAATGATTTTGATGTAGAGCTTGCAATGCGATATGGTTCACCAAGCATGGATGATGTTCTTGCTAAAATGAGGCTTAAGAATTATGAAGAAATCTATATTTTTCCATTATACCCTCATTATGCCTCTGCATCTTCTGGCTCTACAATTGAAAAAGCATTTAAAATCATTAACAAATGGTGGGTTATTCCTGAGGTTTCAATTATTGGGCAGTTTTACAATCACCCATCCTTTATTCAATGTATAGTTAACAGAGCAAAATCATTTAACTTAGCTGACTATGATCATGTAATGTTTTCTTATCATGGAATCCCTGAAAGACATGTAGATAAAGTTTATTTAGATGGCAAGCCATGTGCTGACCATTCATGCGATGAAGAAATTAATAGCTCTAATTCTCATTGCTATAAGGCCACATGCTATGCAACAACTAGGTTGTTAGTAGATGCACTAAAAATTCCTGCTGATAAGTTTTCGACTTGTTTCCAATCTAGATTAGGTAGAGACCCTTGGCTTACTCCATACACAGATCATGTAATTGAAACCCTAGGGAAAAATGGAACTAAAAAATTGTTGGTTTTTTCTCCTGCCTTTGTTGCTGATTGCTTAGAAACAACTATTGAAATCGGAGAAGAATACCTTGATCTTTTTAAAGAAAATGGTGGTGAACAATTACACCTTGTACCATCGCTTAACGATAATGACGATTGGGTTAAAGGGTTACTTAACATCATTAAAGAGAAAGTCTCTAACTAAAACAATTAAAACTTCATTTTTTTTGAGGGTAATATTAGGAGAGAATTATTTTGACGGAATTAAAGATGAGTTAATTCTATTTGAGGGTGACTCTGATACATTCTCTAAACTTGAAGCTTTTCTAGCTAAACACAAAAACTCAATTAAATTATTTTTCATCTCATATGATCTGAAAAATAAAATCGAAGCTCTAAGCTCTTCAAATTTAGACACCATGGAATTCCCAATGCTACATTGTATAATTCCCAAAAAAACTCTTAACAAAAATGAATTTCAATCAACCTATAATGAGAATGAGAGAATAAAATTTATTCCAGAATTATCTAAAAAAGAATACGTTTCTAAAATTGCTAAAATTAAAAACCACATACAACAAGGAGACATCTATGAAACAAATTTTTGTTACAATTGGGAATCTTATCAAAAAATAAAGAATGGTCATCAAATTTATTCTAAGCTTAACCAATTAACTAAAGCTCCTTTTTCCGTCTATGCAGAATTAAATAATCACATTATTATTTCTGCTAGCCCAGAAAGATTTATTAAAAGAAGAGGCAATCAACTTATTTCACAACCAATAAAAGGAACTTCAAAAAAAAGTATAGACAAAACAATAGACGAAGAACTTATCAATAAACTAAAAACCGACCCTAAGGAAAGAGCTGAAAACATAATGATTGTTGATTTAGTAAGAAATGACTTAAGTAAAGTTGCAAAAAAAAACTCTGTACATGTTAAAGAGCTATGTCAAGTATATTCGTTTGAAAACATACATCAAATGATTTCAACAATAACTTGTGAAGTGCCTGAAGACATTACATTTTCAGCCATTTTAAAGGCATTATTCCCTATGGGGTCAATGACTGGAGTTCCTAAGATAAGGGCTCTAGAACTAATGGAGCAACATGAAACTTCTAAAAGAGGTTTATACTCTGGAGCTATTGGAATTATGCACCCTAACGGAGATTTTGATTTTAATGTAGTTATTAGAACAATTATATATAATAAAGCCAAAGAATACCTATCTTTTAAAGTTGGAGGAGCTATTACAATTGATAGCGATCCTGAAAAAGAACATGAAGAAACTCTTATAAAAGCAGATGCTTTAATTAAGTCTTGTCAATGAATAAAATAGAAAAATCATATCATAATTTCTTTAATGAAAATAACATTGATATTAATTCTAAATTTTTAATCGCAGTTTCAGCAGGAGCTGACTCAATGGCTTGTCTTGCTATTGCACAAAATCTAAATCTGAAAATTGAAGTTGCTCATGTGAATTTTCTTTTAAGAGGATTAGAAAGTGACAACGAAACAATTCTATTAAGAAAGTATTGCGAAAAACATAAAATTAAAATACATGTTTTAAAAAAAGATTGTAATGCTTATTCCATTTCAAACAAACTTTCTGTTCAGGAGTCTGCTAGAAACATTAGGTACTCCTTTTTTGAAGAAATTGTTTCTAAACATGAGATTGATTATGTCATTACTGGTCATCATAGTGAAGATACTATCGAAACATTTTTTATAAATGCCATTAGAGGAACTGGAATCAAAGGTTTATCAGGAATCCCCAAAGTCAGGGGCATTTATATTCGTCCACTACTAGATACATCAAAAAAAGAAATTCAAACTTATATTTCCGAAAATGATATCCCTTATTTAGATGACAGTAGTAATGCTAGCTTAAAGTACGACAGAAATTTCCTGCGGAATAAGATAACTCCACTTTTAAAAGAGCGGTTCAAAAACTTTAACACATCCTTAAAATCCACTATTAGCATTATAGAGTCTGAAAATAAATTATTACACCAATTAGTTTCTGAAAAATTAGCACCATTTATCTCTTATAAAAAAGAAAGTATTCATATAGAAAACGTTGAAAACATTAGCTCAAAAATTTGGTACCACTTTCTAAAAAACTTTGGATTTAATGCCCCTCAAGTTGATGATATTGTAAACCACAATCATCAGTCTGGAAAAAAATTTTCAGCACCTAACCACACCCTTTTTGTAGATAGAAATAAATGGATAATTCACGAAAACAAAATAAACGTAAATCAAGAATATTTGATTTTTTCAAATTTAATTTCTGAAACCCCATTTCTTATTGAGGCAATAAAAATAAAAGTTCCATCAAAAATATTAGAAGATAGAATTAATGCTTATTTAGATTACAATCTACTATCGTTTCCTTTAAAAATCAGAAAGTGGAAAAAAGGCGACTTTTTTATTCCACTAGGAATGGAAAACAAAAAAAAGGTAAGTGATTTTTTAATTGATAATAAAATACCTCAATCTGAAAAAGATGAAATTTGGGTGTTGACTAATAAGGGAGAAATAATTTGGTTAATGGGTTATAGAATAAGTGACTCTTATAAAATATCTGATAAAACTAAACATTGCCTTCATCTAAGAATACAATAATTTGATTAAGTATAGATTTTCGTAACAAATTTATAATACTTGCGTAAAATATCATTCACACCACTTACTTAATAATCTATTTTATGGTCGACACCTACACTACTGAAGTTATTGAAAAAGAATCAATTCCTACTTTACACTTCCCTACCCTACCTGTAAGTAAGTCTAAAGAACAGTTGCAGGTTTTAAAAAAGAAATTAAAGCGATCTATGATTTTAGGAAATGTTCACCGAACTAAAATGAGAATTATCTTTGAAGATGAAACAGGAAAAAAAGAAGTTCAAACAACTATTTGGGCTGTTGGCGATAAAAATATAGTACTTAAAAAAGGTGTTACTATTCCTATTCACCGTTTGGTTGATGTCATTTTATAAGCCTCCCTATTTGTTAAGATTCCAAGAAAGAATTTAATTTAAACCATTTAGGTTAATCTAATCTATTAACTTTGATTTTGTAAAATCTTTATAGAAAATGTTAAGAAAATATTCTTTATTACTTATCGGGCTATTTATCTCTCTATTTTATTTTGGTCAAATTGAAGACCCAAGTGAAAAAGTAAAATGGTCTTTTTCATATGAGCAAGTTAATTGTGAAGTAACCTTAATTGCAACAATAAACATGAACGAACATTGGCACATAAGTGCAGCCAATCTTCCTCTTGATTGTTTTTCAATTCCAACATCTATTAATATTGATGAAAGTCCAAATTATCTAGTAGATGATAGTTTAATTGAGCCTCAACCTCTGCACATTTATGACTCTATAATTGATGAACACCTATACTGGCATTCTGGAACTATTGAAATTAAAAGAAAAATAACGATAAATAGTAAAGATGATATTACTATTAAAGGGTACTATTCTTTTCAAACCTGTGATGACACTCATTGCTTGCCTCCATACGATGAAGATTTTGAAATCAAAGTAAGAGGATGCTCATCAAATGAGCAAGTAGTAATTTCTAATAAAAAATCTTCCGACAAATCTCTATTGTTAATTTTTTTACTATCATTCATTAGTGGTTTTGCTGCCTTATTAACACCATGTGTTTTTCCAATGATACCCATGACAGTTAGCTTTTTCACCAAACAAAGTAAAAATAAATCTACAGGCATAAGAAATGCTATTTTCTATGGTATCTCAATAATTTTAATCTATGTAATTTTAGGCACGCTAGTGACAGCTATTTTTGGCTCAGACGCATTAAATGCTTTATCTACTAATGTGTGGTTTAATATTTTATTCTTTGTTCTATTAGTTGTTTTTGCCGTTTCTTTTATGGGAGCATTTGAAATAACGCTACCTAATTCATGGATTAATAAAGCTGATTCAGCATCTGATAAAGGTGGATTAATTGGAATCTTTTTTATGGCATTTACTTTGGCGCTAGTTTCTTTTTCTTGTACAGGTCCTATTGTAGGTACACTTTTGGTTGAAGCAGCAACAATTGGTGGCATTGGCCCATTTGTTGGCATGTTTGGATTCTCCTTAGCATTAGCACTACCGTTCGGTTTATTTGCAGCTTTTCCAGGTTGGCTAAATTCTTTACCTAAATCTGGTGGTTGGCTAAATACAGTTAAAGTATTTTTGGGGTTTCTAGAATTAGCTCTTGCATTTAAATTCTTATC
>JAQWSL010000107.1 GCA_029243225.1 Flavobacteriales bacterium | reverse complement strand
CTCCTCTATATTTTCTAAAGAGTTGCATCATGGCAACAACATCTTTTTCACAATAGTTGATTATGCGATCTAAATCATCTTCTTCATAAAATATTTTAGCTACTTGACTTCCGTCAATATCATCCTTTGGAGTTGGAATGTTAAAAATGTGAGTTAATAATTCAAGAGAAGTGTAGTGTTTGTAATCACCAAATTTCCAGAGCTCTAAAGTATCTATGTTGTTTATTTCCCAAGGTTTTTTCCCTGCATTATTTAGTAGTTTAGGGAGCTTTAATTCATTTATTAACAACCTTCTTGAGATGTATGGGTAATCAAACTCTTTTCCGTTATGAGCACACAATACATAACTCTCATGGTTATAATATGAATTTAAAAGATCAATAAATTCCTGTAATAGTAATTTTTCATTTTTATTAGCAAAACTTTTTAACCTGATTTGAGCCTCGCCTTTAACTTGAACTAGGAAACCCACTGAAATGCAAATAATTTTACCAAACTCTGCATATATTCCAGCTTTTTCATAGACATCTTCTGCCGTTAAGCGATCTCTTTCTTGAAGATACTTAGTTTTTTTATCCCAAAGAAACTTTGTTTTTTCTTCTAGTGCTTCAAACTCGTAGCAGATGGGTACTGTTTCAACATCAAGAAACAAGATTTTAGAAACGTCAATATTATTTAGCATATTATTTAATTAAAACACCTTTTTTATTAAGAATAGGAATACTCGAGAAATGTTTTTCTTGAATAGAATCAGGGAGAAAAACATATTTTTTATCATAGATTACATTGTCAATATAGTATGTGACTAAAAATTCATTTGAAAGTCCAAATACAGCATCGTTTAATAATTCAAATGGGATGCAAGACTTTTGATCAACATCTCCTAAGAAATGACTAAAAGAAGAGGTTTTCTTTTTTTTATCGTTGATACTACCATAACCTCTAGATGAAATCAATACATTCTTAATTAAAAAAGAGTTAAAATTTATAAGGTAAACCCTCCAAACAAATTCTTCTTCTTCTTTCTGATTAACGATTGCAATTCCTATTTCTTTAACAGCTGGTATGTTAATGTCTTTTTTCACTTTAAAACTAATTTTTTGCTATAGTTTCACCCATTCTTAGGTAGTCCCATAAATCAGCTGGGTGACCATCTGAATGTACTTTTTTACGTTTTTTTCCAGTTCTGACAATAACCATATTTTTTTCAGGATGAATAATTATGTATTGTCCTAATAAACCCCTTGCATAATGAATGTCATTTCCTTTATAATTAGCTGTCCACCAATGCCATCCATACCGTTTATTTGGCGTTTTATCTTTTTCAAATATAGATTTATCAGCGATAAGACACTTTTTTAGATAATCTAATGGAACTAATTGTTGACCATTATATTCTCCTTTGTGAAGTATCAGCTGACCTATTTTACCAAAATCTCTAGAAACACCATAGAAGCAACAAAAGCCTTTTTCATCTCCATTTTTTCTGTCTAAATTCCAGCTAGCATTATTTTCAGCACCTATTTTACTCCAAATTTTTTCTTCTAAATAATTACTTATTGAAACACCAGTTGCCGCTTCAAGAATGTAAACCAAAATTTGTGTATCACCACTTTTATATCGAAATGTTTTACCGGGATCTTCAATAACTTTTAAGCCTTTAATGTGAGCTCTTAAGTTTTGCCCGTAATATGCTTTTGCATTATCTGAATAGGGATTGCCACCACTCTCTCCCCAACTTAACCCGCTGGACATGGTCAATAAATTTTTAATAGTAATTTTGGTTTTATCTCCGTAACTAAAGTCATCTAAAAAATCGCCAACCGATTGGTCTACGGACTTTATGTAACCTTCTTCTATTGCAACGCCAATTAATAGGCTAACCAAGCTTTTAGAAGCAGAAAAGGTGTTTGTAGGAGTTGTTTTACTAAACTCATCCCAATATTTTTCAAAGATTAATGAGTCATTTTCGATGACTAAAAAGCTTGCGGTCTCAATTTCTTCAAGCGCATTAATATCTGCAGCATTTAAAGTTGTAAACTTTTTTTTAATTGAATTTGGAAGTGGTTTAGGGTTTTGAGTGTAAATGATGTTGTTAAAAAAAAGGTGAGACTCGTTTATCCCAGGACCCGATTGACCTCTTAAGTATGAAAACGCAACACCTCTTAATAGATAACCATACCCAGCAATCCAATGGCCAATAATCAAGGATAAAAAGACTGTGCAAGACCCAAGTAATATTTTTTTTCTTAAAGTCAAGTTTACTTTTTAAAATTAAAGTCAAAGACATTTGCTAGGTTCACTTTAAGCCGATTTTTTATTTCTAAGAAGTTTACTTTTTCACCTAGCTCCTTTTCAACGGATGTAACAGCCTTGTCTTTTATTCCACAAGGTACAATTGCATCAAAATAAGACAAATCAGTATTAACATTAAAGCCAATTCCGTGCATTGTAACCCACCTACTGCTTTTAACCCCTAGAGCACAAATTTTTCTAGGATTGGAAGAGTCAATATCAACCCAAACACCCGTAAGGCCTTCAATTCGACCGCCAATTATGCCGTATTCATTTAATGTTAAAATCACAGATTCCTCTAAAAAACGAAGGTATTTGTGGATATCACTAAAAAAGTAATCAAGGTCAAAAATAGGATAAGCAACAAGCTGACCAGGACCATGATAAGTAATGTCACCGCCTCTGTTAATTTTATAATAGGTAGCCCCTATCTTTTTAAGTATACTTTCACTTATCAATAAGTTCTCCGAAGAACCACTTGTGCCTAAAGTGTATACATGAGGATGTTCGCAAAAAAGTAAATAATTTTTAGTTTTTATACTTGAATTAGGATTTTTTCTGTTGTAAATCTTTTGATCAATCACAGCTTTAAATAAAGATGTTTGACAGTCCCAAGCTTCCTTATAGTCTAATAATCCTAAGTCTTGAAATTCAACAACAGGACAGTCCATAGTTATATTTTAGCTAATTCACCTTTTAAATAGTCTATTACATTAACCTCAATTGAGTCTACTTTATTAAGTTCTGCTAAATAGACACTTACCCAATCTCCAAATAGAATTAAATATAAAGACTGCTCTATTATTGACGCTCCGTTTGCTCTAAATTCAAATAAAGTTGAAGTGTAGTCAGTAATGATTTTTTTAGAGATATCCATTCTTACACTTGTTCTAGGGTGGTCAAAATCAGTTCGTAACATTACAACTGCATACTCATTTTTACCTCCAGCCCATCCTACAAGTTCGTTATGGTTCATTTCTGGTAAAACATGATGCCAACAAAGAGCTTTTGCATTTTCATTAATTTGTTGCCTCATTCTAGTTACAACCCCTTCAAAACTAGCCTCTGCATAAAGAACTGCTGTTTTTCCATAAAGTCCTTGAGCAACCTCTTTGGCAATGGATTTTATGTTGGCCTCATTTTCTTCAAGTAAAGAAATAGAACTTTGAAGGTTCGTTTTGAATTGATCGTCAATTAAATCATAATTAAAAAGCAAGTAAAATTGTTGAATTAACGAGTATGTTAGCATTGCTCTTGGAGACCTTTCGGTTGGTAAAACAATGTAGTTGTATCCCTTTTCTTTAGCAATCGTTAGTAACTTGCCACCTGACGTTATGCAAGCAATTTCAGCTTGTTTTTCTTGTACAATACTAAGGGCCTCCAATGTCTCTTCTGTATTGCCCGAAAAACTAGAAGCAATTACTAAAGTATTCTCATTAACATAATTTGGGATATTATAATCATTATTGATTGAAACAGGAACCTGTAATTGATTTGACGTTAATTGTGTAACAATTTTCCCTCCTATTCCAGAACCACCTAACCCTATTATTAATACGTTTGATATTGTTTTTTTATTTTTGGTGAGTTCAGCATTTTCACCAATAGAAATGGCGTCTTTTATCTGGTGAATGAATTTTCCAACTAGTAATTTCATGTTTAGTAATTAAATTGTGGCTATACATTTAAGCTCAATAGCTATGGGTGTAGGAAGTGAATTTATTTCAACAGTAGTTCTACAAGGTTGATTGTCTTTAAAGTACTCAGCATAAATTTTATTGTAAACAGCGAAATCTCTTTTCATGTTTACTAAAAATACTGTTACATCAACCAAGTTTTCCCAGCTAGAACCACTAGCTTCTAAAATAGCTTTTATGTTTTGAAAAACACTGTGACATTGTGCTGCAAAATCAAATTCAATAAAATTGCCGTTGTGATCAAGTGTTAATCCAGGAACTGAAGTATCATGAGTGTTTGAGCCCGCAATTCTTGGACCTACACCAGAAAGAAACAACAGGTTTCCAACTCTTCTTGAGTGGGGGTAAGAACCAACAGGTTTAGGGGCTTTTTCTGAACTAAATTTTTTAGAAGGCATAATTTTTTCTTCAAAGATAATAGACTAAAAATAAATATTAGTGTTGCGTAATAAATGTTGAGAATTATTTTTTTAACAAAAGAAGCTCAATTCGCCTATTTTTAAGCCTACCCCATTCATATTTATTTGTTGCAATTGGATTTTTAGAGCCACAGCCACTATAAAATAGGACATTATTGTTAACCTTTTTCTCAATTAAATAGTCATAAACTTTTTGTGCTCTTTTAGTAGAGAGAGTTATATTTTTTGCTTCAACTCCTGAAGCGTCTGTATATCCAATTATTGAAAAACAGTGAGAGATATTTTTTTGTAAAAAAGCTACAACAGTGTCTAATTGAATTTTTGCTTTTTGAGTCAATTCACTTTTATTGGCTTGAAATTGAATGTCTGAAAGTACAATGCTTTTACTTATTGTCATTGACTGTAATAAACTCGTTAACGAATTTTGTTTTTCTTCTACTAAAACTGTAAAATCTTCTGCTCTTTTTTTTAGTAATTTAATTTCAATTCTTCTATTTGCAGCTCTTCCTGTTTTATCTCGATTTGAATATGCTGGCATTATAGATCCGTATCCTTTAAAACTTAATTGTTCTGTGGGAATGTTTTCAGCTATTAAAAAGTCATAAATAAACTTAGCCCTTTCAATTGACAGTTGTTTGTTTGTATTTTTATCGCCTGAGTTATCAGTATGGCCACTAATTTCTATTTTAAATGAAGGGTTATTTTGCAGAACATTTTTTAAAAGAATTAGATCTATATTTTCTTTGGGGTTTAGTAGACTAGTGCGATTAGCTTTAAAGGCAATGTTTTCTAGAATTAAAATAGTTCCAACAGGTATTGATTCAGGTACTAGTTTTAAATGTTCAAGTGAAATATGCAGTTGCGAACTATCAATTTTTTTGGGCATTGGTGGGCAAATTTTATTTCCAATAGAATCATTTAACATTAAAAAATCAAGTGGTATGAAGTCTTTAATTTTTTGTCTTATTGAATTATATCTTGGACTTATATTTGTTCCATCAGTACATAGATCCCAATAATTTACAGCCTCTAAACTTGAGAATCCACAAAATTGTTTCAAGCATAAAGCAGCTATAAACCCAGATGCATGCCACCCATTCCAGCAATGAAAATACACTGGACCTTTGTTTTTATCTAAAGCACTTTCGTACACAAGCGTTAGCATTTTAATAATATCATCTGAATTAAAGTAGTTTAGCTGATAATAGTCAAGTTGATTTTTTGTGTTATTTATGCAGTTACAATTTGTTGTCGCCAAGCTGGAATCCCAATTAGATTGATATAAGTAAACCGAACTGGAAAAACCTTCAACGCAAAGGTTATTTAAACCGTCTTTTGCAAGGGGGTTGCTGTTTTTTCTTTTAGCTGTTTTATGGAAATAATTATTTGCGCCTCCTCGGTAAGCTACCCCATGTAAAAGAGGTCTTAAATTTCTTGTTCCATACAGTGAATCATAGCCGTTTCCTTTGTTGTCGGTGATTTTAGAAGTTAAATCAATTTCTTTATATCGACTTTTATAATATGATTCTGTTAAATAATAAATTGGAGAGTAAATGTGGTCTTCTAAATTAAAAGCAGGGCATATCTCAGGGTAATTGTTATAAGTTAAAGAATCAGTGTTTTCGGTTGGTTTTTCTTGAGAAAAAATACTTAAGCCAATACAAAAACTAACTAAAAATATAATTGCTCTTAAATTCAAAATAATAATATTACTATAGTTTTAGGCACACATTGGTTGGTTCGGTGAAAAAATTAAAAGCATTAAAACCACCTTCTCTACCTACTCCAGAGTTTTTCACACCACCAAAAGGGGTTCTTAAGTCTCTAACAAGCCAACAATTTATCCACACAATACCCGCTTCTAATTCTTGCGCAAACCGCTGGGCTTTCGAAGTGCTTTCTGTCCAAACGGTGCTGCTTAATCCATATACAGTACTGTTAGCATATTTCAACACCTCATCTTCTGTTTCAAATGGCATAATTGTTACCACTGGTCCAAAAATTTCTTCTTGATTTGTCCTACAATTAAATTTCAACCCTTCAATAATGGTTGGCTCCATAAAGTATCCGTTTGCATTTACTCCGTTTAAAAATAATTGATTGCCTCCAGTTAGAACATTACCTCCTTCTTCTTTAGCAAGTGAAACATAGGATAATATTTTGTTAAGGTGATCTTTCGAAACAATTGCACCTAGATTAGAGTCGGAGTTATTAGGATCACCAACAATTAACTTATTAGTAGCCTCTACAAAGGCAGTTTTAAACTTTTCGTAAATTGGTTTTTCAACAAATATTCTTGAACCACAAAGACAGATTTGTCCTTGATTTGCAAAAGAACTAAGCAAAGTTGTTTTTAAAGCTTTTTCAAAATTACAATCAGCAAAAATTATATTTGGATTTTTACCCCCTAGCTCAAGACTAAGTTTTTTAAACATTGGAGCAGCGGTTCTTGCTATTGTTTCTCCAGTTGTGGTTCCTCCTGTGAAAGAAATGGCTTTAATGCCCGGGTGCTTACTCATTGCAGCACCAACTTTATGTCCTAATCCATGTACAATATTTAGCACACCTTTTGGTAAGCCGGCTTTAATGCAAATTTCTGAAAACAAATATGCTGTCATTGGTGTTATTTCAGAGGGTTTTGCAATCACAGTATTTCCAGTTGCAAGAGCAGGAGCGATTTTCCATGTAAAAAGGTATAGTGGCAAATTCCATGGAGAAATACAACCAACAGCTCCTAATGGTTTTCTTAGGGTATAGTTAATTGCGGTGTCATTATATTGCTGACTTTCAGAGCTATAGTGTAGTATCCCTGTTGCAAAAAAACGCATATTACTTGCTGCTCTAGGAATATCAACTGTCTTGGCTAGCTTTACGGGTTTCCCATTGTCTACAGATTCTGCCAAAGCTAATGAGTCTAAATTTTCATCAATTAGAGAAGATATTTTTAGCATTATTTCAGACCTTTTTTCTTTGCTTGTTTTTGACCATATGGGAAAGGCTTTATTGGCCGCTTGGTACGCAAGTTCTAAATCAGTTTCATCAGAATCTGTAATTTTACTGTAAACTTCTCCTGTTGAAGGGTTAAAATTGTCAAGCCATTTTGAGCTTTTGGCTTCAATTAATTGGCCATTAATATAATTGAGAATATTTTTCATTTTCTAGTATTAAATCTTCATTGACAATTTATAAGAGCGGCTTCAAATAATTCCATTTCTTCATTATTATCTTTTAAGCGTTCAATAATTTCAACATGCAAATAAGCACAAGAATCACCGATAAGATTTATTTTTTTCACTGCAACGGCTCTGTGAAGCTCGGTATAGCAACCACACAATTCGGTAGCATCTTTGTGCCTTTTTTCACAAGAAATAAGACTAATTAAAAATAAACTTAGAGTAATGATTCTACGCATAAATTTAATAAAAGGTGGGTTTAAATTTAATTATTTTAATAAAATTAGTTTCAACATCTTGTGAAATCAAAGCTTTTAAAAGATAGGTTTTTTCGTCATATAAAATTTCATTGTGTGTGATGTGCTGGTTATTTCTGTATTCATTTATTTCAATCAAATTTCCTAAAACATCATACCTGTAATTTATTTTTTTAAAGGCATTTTTATTTATGTCTTTTACAATTTTTTTTGAATTTAATAACCCATGTTCGTTGTAGGTATATGTAATGGTGGATTTTTTATTGTTTATTAATAATTTTTTTGTTTCCAATATAAGATAACCTAAAGGATCATAGTTATATTCAACCCTTTGATATGGAAGTTTATTGTTGTTTAGTATGTTTTTGATTATTGTTGAACCATTTTTTTTATAATTATATTCTTCATTAATTATGACATATTGTTTTTTTAACACAAAATTGGTTCTAGACTTAACCGTGTTTTCATCCCTGCAATAAGTTTTTTTTACAACCTGCTGCTCCTCGTTGTATGAGTAGTTGTATGAGTAAAAGCCATTAATATCGTTGGTTCTTTTAGTGGTCAATAATCCGTTGCTTATGTATTCATAAAAAATATAAGTTGTGTCTTTTTTCTTTTGTCTATAAAAGGTAGAATATTGTTTTTTCAGCTCACCTTTTTTATTAAAATCATAACGTAGGACTTTCCCAGTATTTTTAATCGCGCTTAATTCCTTTTTTGTTGAGATAACTCCATGTAGTGATTTTAGGTTGTTCACCTGAACTATTTTCGTGTTAAAAAAAGGGTCGTCAGAGAAAGAATTACATTTAGAATTGTCGATTAATTGTCCAACAAATAAGCTGTTCAATAGCCCAAAATAAAATGCGATTAAATAAAGAATTGCTCTAAGCATAAAGAGAAAGTATTCCTTTAGCCTCAGATTGTATATCTTTTACTAAACTATTAGGTGAAATAACTCTTAATTCTTTTCCAAAACCTAAAAGAAGCATTTTTAGTTCATAAGATGGAAGAAGTTGGTAACTAAAAGTGTGCTTTCCATTTTTCACAGTGTTTAATTTCTGAGTATGATGAAGTGGCTGAGATAAAAGGTATTTTGAAAGCACCTTTTCAGCTTCAATTATTACTTTTTCTGGTTGCCCATCATATGTGGTTATTCCGATAGAATATTGAAAAAAAACTTCTGCAGAAAAGTTACTGTCAATAGTAAAAGGGCTTTCTAGTTCGATTAGCTCTTCCATTCTATCTAAAGCAAAAGTTCTAATTTCTTCTTTCAGTTCGCTTTTACCTATTAGATACCACCTGTTTCTATATTCTTTTAAGAGATAGGGTTGTAATCTCCTTACCGATCCAGTTTCACTTCTAAAGCTTTGGTAGTTAAATTGAATGGATTTTCTTTCTTTTATTGCCGCTAGTATAGGTGCCAAAAACTCATTTCCCCCAACAGTAGGTTGTGATTCAAAATGTACAATATCATCGTGATAATTTTTCTTATTTGCAGACATTTCAACCCGGTCTAATATTTTATCAATGGCATATTGAAATTGTCCAAAAAGTTGAGTGTTTTTAAATTGATTTAAAATATTTGTAGCAGCTTTAATAGCTGAAATGTCAGAATCTGTTAGAGGAATATCATCCATACTAAAGTTCTTATCTTCATAGAAATAACCTCTTTCTAGTTTTGAGTACGCTATAGGGGCATCATGCTCGTTACGCATGGCGAAAATATCTTTTTCTATTGTGGAGTGGCAAATGTTTTGACCAGTTACAGATCCGTATAGCTCTTCTTCACAAGTTTGTCTAAGTTTTTCCTTAGACGGGAAGGGTTGAAAATCATTTCTTATACAACGGTCAATAACTCTATATCTTAAAAGTGCATTTTTTATAACAGGCATAACAGCAATTAATTTAAAGGTTTTTCTTGTAAGAGTTGTTCAATTAGTTCAGAGGTTTCAGCTGAAAAAGTTGAGTAAAACTCCCCAGTACCTGGACCATAGAAGCCACTGTGTATTTTTCTTACAACACCATTTCTATCTATGTACAATGTTGTTGGAAAAGAAGCTACATTCTTTAAGAATGGTAGAGAGTATTCAACATCTTTTTTCCCTGCATTCCCTGCAATTAAAAACGGAAAATCGGCTTTAAAATGGCTTTTTAATCGCTTAACGCTTTTAACTTTTTCAGAAAACACATGAGATTGTTCATAGGTAAGACTAATAACCTCTAAGCCTGAAGAATTATATTTTTTGTGTAAAGCGTTAAAAAAAGCTGTTTCATCAAGACAATTAGGGCACCATGAGCCAATTATTTGAACGATTAAAACTTTATTATTAAACAGACTACTCGGAAAACTTACAATATTACTATCTAAATCGGGAAAAGAAAAAGAGACAGGAAATTCAGGATTAATTTTAGTAATTGAGTCGGGATCGGAGAGCGAAAAGCTTGAATTTCTATGTGCTTTCCAGCTGTTTTGATAATGTTTTCCAGAGTAAAACACACCATTTAATGCTTCATTTTCTAATTTAGCTTCAAACAAAAAAGCGTGTGACCCATCAAAACAAGATAAAAAGATGGAATCCTTAATTGAATTTCCTTGAAGGTATCTGTAGTCACCAGTTTCTGTTATGAACGTCCCAGTTAAATTGTTTTTTTCTTGTTTGAAAACCCCTATGGCTTTGTATTTTTCCTGGGTTTTATATGCAAAATCAACTTCCCACTTGCCGCTTATTGAAGACGATAAAAGTGAATTTGACGAAGAAAAGCGATGGTTAATGTTGCTGGACCTTGTTGCGCAAAAAGGAATAATATAACCTGGTCCCTTAGCCTGATTTATCCACTCACCTTCTAAATTGTCGTCCTTCAAAATAAAATTAAATTCGCTATTAAAAACTGGTAGCTTAATTTTAAAAGTACTATCTGTTGATTTAACTATTAAACCAGAAATCTTTTCTTGGCCATTCACAAAAAATATAGAGTCTTTAGTTATTTCAAAATTAAAAGGAAGGTATTTTCCTGGTATTATTTCCAGCTTTCCTAACCAAAGACCAGCTAGAGAGCTTGATTTTTTGAGGCTTACACTTTCTTGATTAGAGGTACTGCAGGAGCAATTAAAAAAAATAATAGCAATTAAAAAAGGAAAATAATTTTTCATTCGAGATTTAAAAAATCAAAAATATAGTTTTAACATATAAATATGCTACTTATTTGTTAGTTTTTAAAATTGACAATACAATGCAACCAATTTTAATTATATTGAGTCTAATATGAAAGCAGCAACGCTAAAAATGACAGATGATGAATTGGTTAAGCAATGTCTTAATAACAATCAAGGAGCTCAAAAGGAGCTTTTTGTTCGGTTTTCTTCTTCAATGTTAGGTGTTTGTTTACGATACACATCGTCCAAAAGTGATGCGGAAGATGTGCTTCAAGAAGCTTTTATAAAAGTATTTAATAAGCTTGATAAATATTCTGGTTTAGGGTCTTTTGAAGGTTGGATAAGGAGAATCGTTGTGAATACAGCGCTTGACTACTTAAGAAAAAATAAGAAAATGCAACTTAATTCATCAATTGATGACGTTGGTTATGGTATTAAAAAAGACCACTTTATTGTTGAAGATTTAACAGCTAAAGAATTAATGAAATTAATACAAAGGATTCCGTTAGGTTATAAAACTATTTTTAATATGTATGCCATTGAAGGGTATTCACATAAAGAGATTGCGCAAGAGCTGAACATTTCTGAAAGCACTTCTAAAAGTCAACTTTCTAGAGCTAGATCAGCTATTAAAGAACTTTTAGTAGAAAACAATTTAATTTAAGAGTGAGTAAAGAACCAAACATAGATCAATTATTTAAAGAGTCTTTTAGCTCTTTTAGCCCAGAAGTTAATGGTGAATTATGGGCGAACATTTCTAATCAACTTCCTTCTGTTAGTTCAGCTACTGTAACAACGGTTGCTAAAACATCTTTATGGAAAATATTGATGGGAGCATTCACTTGTGTTTTAGTTGGTGTTTCTTTTACTTTAATTTATCAAGAATTAACTCGGCAGAACGATTTTGAAAAGCAAATACCTGCTAAAAATCCCTCAATTAAAGCTCTTGACAGTGAATTTAGTGATGTTCCTTTGAGTGTAGTTCTTCCAGAAACTTCTCCCTATGACATCAACGATCCAATCATTAATAAGCAAACTCCCGTTGTTGAGAATTATAAAGTTGAGTTATTAGAGGACCTAGAGCGTAATGAAAACAGGGTCATCAATCATAATCAACCCAGCTCTGTAGTTAATTTATTTTTAACCCCTAGAACTAAAAGATTAAATATTGAATCATTAAATACTGAAAACTCAATTGCAGAAAAAGAAGAAAAAGAGTTGAAAGTTGAAATATCAACTCACGAAGTACTAAACCCCATTATTAACACTTCTGTTTCTGGTGGCTACGCACCACTTGTCGTTGTTTTTGATCATTCTGAGCTAGCAGATGAGGTTTTCTGGGAATTTGATGACGGTGCTTTTTCTGATGAGTCTATAGTAGAACATATCTTTAGATCTCCTGGAGAATATTCCGTAAGTGTTTCAATTACAAAAAATGGCATTAAAGCGAAAGCCCTAAAATCTATTCATGTTCAATCTAGATGTATTATCCAAAAAATACCTAATGTATTTACCCCTAATGGTGATGGGGAGAATGACTTGTTTTTTCTAGAAGCAGAAAATATTGAGACATTTTTCATTCAAATATTCAATTTAAAAGGAAAAGTTGTTTTTGAGTCTAATAATTTAGACGCTAAGTGGGATGGCAATGATGCTTTTGGAATCCCACTTGATCAAGGGCAATATTTATACTTTATTAAAGCTTTAGGAAATGACAAATCTGATTTGTCTAGAACAGGCACCGTATTAATAAAAAGATAATCTTAAGATTGTTTAATAACAATAAAGTAAGTTATTAGGCTATATTTGCCAGATTTTTTAGAAATAATTTGGTAAATGAAAAAGCTATTTAACAACTTTACTTTTAACCCAAAAAATGACATTTTATCGGGCTTAACAGTTGCCCTTGCACTAGTTCCTGAAGCAGTTGCATTTGCTTTTGTTGCCGGCATTGACCCTTTAGTGGGCTTATACGGGGCTTTTATGATGGGTATTGTAACAGCAGTTTTTGGAGGAAGACCAGGAATGATTTCTGGAGCTACTGGAGCAATGGCAGTAGTTATGATACACATGATTAAGCAAGGAAATGAGGTTGGTATGAGTTTAGACATCCCAGTTGAAAATTTAGGATTACAATGGTTGTTTATTACACTTTTATTCGTTGGTGTAATTCAAATTTTAGCAGGAGTTTTTAAATTAGGGAAATTTGTTCGACTTATTCCTCATCCTGTTATGATGGGATTTGTAAACGGTTTAGCAATTGTCATCTTTATTTCACAAATAGGGTTATTTCCACTCGAATCCATTAAAGAGATTTCATTTCTAGAGAACACAAATCAATGGTTTAATGCATTTTTCTCTAACACCGATCTTTGGATAATGCTTGCATTAGTTGGTCTTACCATGGTGATAATGTTTGTTTTACCAAAGCTGACAAAGAAAATACCTGCAGCATTAACGGCAATTGTAGTTGTAGCTTGTATAACTATTTTTGGAAACATAGAGGTTAGTACTGTAGGTTCTTTTATTGTAGATAAGGGTGGTACTGGCTTAGAAGGGTCTTTACCTAACTTCCAAGCTCAAATATTTGGTTTTTTTGACACATTAAATGGGCATTGGGGATTAGTACTTTCAACAGCATTTTTATTGGCAGCAGTTGGTCTTATTGAATCGTTAATGACGCTTAATTTAGTTGATGAATTAACAGAAAGTAGAGGAAGTGGCAATAAAGAATGCGTTGCTCAAGGGGGTGCTAATATTTTAAATGGTTTATTTGGTGGAATGGGAGGTTGTGCCATGATCGGACAATCTTTAATTAACGTTAATTCTGGAGGAAAAGGAAGGTTATCAGGTATAGTTGCGGCAATTGCTTTGTTGTGTTTCATTCTTTTTGGTGCTAATCTAATTGAGCAAATACCACTGGCTGCACTTGTAGGTGTAATGTTTATGGTTGTTATAGGGACATTTGCATGGAGCAGCTTTAGAATTTTAAGAAAAATACCAATTTCTGATGCGGTTGTTTTAATTGTAGTTTCTGCAGTAACAGTTTGGAAAGACTTAGCTATAGCAGTTGTTGTGGGAGTTATTATTTCAGCACTGGTTTTTGCTTGGAAAAATGCAACAATGATTCGAGCAAGGAAGCGAATTAAGCCTAATGGAACAAAAGTTTATGAAATTTGGGGACCATTATTTTTTGGCTCAGTTCAAAACTTCAACAGTAAGTTTGATGTTAAAAACGATCCTAAGGCAATTGAAATTGATTTCATTGAATCTAAAGTGAATGACCACTCAGGAATAGAAGCGATAGATAACGTAGTCAAAAAATACATTAAGTCTGGAAAACAAGTAAGGCTCACTCATTTGAGTCCAGAATGTAAAACACTCTTATTAAAAGCTGACCCATCATTTAATAAAATAATAAAAACATCTATTGATGACCCAAGGTACTATGTGGTCACGGATTTAATGGATGTTGAGGTTTAAAATTGAAAATAAATGAAAGGTTGTAAATCTGCAGAAAGGACTTGATAAAGAACAAAAATTGCAGAACCACAAAATGCAAGCTGTAAAGACATTGGAGCTGTTGCAAATTTATTCCTGTACCATTCTTTAAACTTACTTGGTAAGAGATGAATGACAAAACCTATAAACATTACTGATAATACAGGCCAAAATCCCAAAATAACGTCAGGTAATACAGTTAGGTTTAAATTATAAATTAATTTATTTAACATTGTATTTGCAGTTAAAAGTTCATATTGAATATCGTGAGCTTTATTCATTGAATCGAAAGAACTTGCAGAGCCACTTCTGAACCAAATCCTAGTAAATGATATAAAATTAAAAGTGATGAAAACCGCTAAAGCCCTATTCCACCATTTAGACTTATCCTCCCAAGGGCTAATTTTTCTCCATAATTTGTAAACAACAATTCCTAACCCATTTAACCCTCCCCAAAAAACAAAATTCCAGCTTGCACCATGCCAAAGGCCACCCAACAACATGGTAATCATTATGTTAATGTTAGTAATATACCAGCCTCTAATTTTTGGAAATATTAAACCAATAATTAACGCTAAAAGTAGTCCTGATAAAAAATAAATTAAAACATAAAAAGACCCACTAATAAAGAAAAGAAATAAGGCTACGAAAGCTAACGAAACAAAAGTAAAAGTTGACCCACCTCTATTTCCCCCCATTGGAATGTACAGGTAGTCTTTAAGCCATGACGAAAGTGAAATGTGCCATCTTTTCCAAAAATTTCCACAACTATCTGCTTTATATGGCGAGTCGAAATTTTTAGGTAATTGAAAACCTAATAACATTGCTATTCCAATGGCAATGTCTGTATAGCCAGAAAAATCTGCATAAACTTGAAGGGAATATCCGTACAATGCCATTAAATTTTCAACTCCTGTAAATAATTCAGGATTTTCAAAAACCCTGTCAACTAGGTTTAGTGCGATATAATCAGCCAGAATTACTTTTTTTAATAAACCATTCATTATCCAGAATAGCGCAATCCCAAATTGTTTCTTTGTGAGGTTATAAGGTTCGTATAGCTGTGGAATAAATTTAGCCGCCCTTACAATAGGCCCAGCAACGAGCTGTGGAAAAAATGAAACATAGAACCCAAAGTCGATTATACTTCTCACAGGTTTAATTTCTTTTCTATAAATATCTATTGAATATGACATTGTTTGAAATGTGAAAAAGGAGATCCCCACAGGAAGTAAAATTTGATCGACTCTAAATGAAGACCCAAAAAGCTGATTACTAATTTCTGCAAAATGATTTATTGGGTGCCACTCTGCTCCAATAAGTTGATTAAATGAGTCTGCAAAAAAGTAGGCATACTTAAAATAAAACAGGACAAAAAGATTTATAAAGATGCTTAAGGCAAGCCAACATTTTTTTCTTGTAATTGTTTTTCCTTTTTCTATAGCAAATCCTAGCAGGTAATCGGAAAACGTAGAAAACAATAAAATACTAAAGAAAAAGCCACTCGTCTTGTAATAAAAGAAGATGCTCACCAAAAATAAAAAAGCATTTCGTAGTTTATTTTTTTTATAAATAAAGGAATATACGGAAAGAACTATTGCGAAAAATATCCAGAAATAAAGTTGAGTAAAAATTAATGGTGTTGCACTATTGTAGTCTAAAGCCATTTTAATGGTTTCAACTTCAAATAGTTGATTAAAAAGCTTATCTATCGTTGTCCAAAAACTCATTGTATGATTTAATTATGGCTTCAAATAATAGATCTCCAACTGTTTCATAACCCGCCTTTGTAAAATGAATTTTATCTTTCTTGGCCAGTCCAGCTTTCTCCCATGTTCTTACGGAACCCAATCCTCCCATTAATCCATACATGTCCCATACACCACCCCCATATTTAGCAGCAAGATTTTTCATTACATCCCTAACATCTTCTGCTTTTTTATTTGGGTATTTTCTTTTGAAATAGCTATCATTATTTGTAGTAAACAATAGAGCAGCATTTGGAGATACAGTTTGAAAATATTTTATTAAGGTGTCGTAGTTTTTTTCATAATTTGAAGCAGTAAATTGTGTGTCGTAAGCATCGTTTATTCCAACTGAAAAAATCACCAAATCTGGCTTTATTATTTCTAGGTGTTTAGTGAATAATTCACACCTCAAATAGCTAGGAACACTTGCTCCATTTACACCAATTGAATGATAGCATATCCCAGGGTCTTGGTTTTCCAATGTAACACCATAAAGCGCAAATTCTTTTTCTATGGTATCCATTTTAGTAATAGCTATTTCAAAAGTCTCTTGATATGAGGATAACCTAAATTCAGTATAACCAATCGAATCATTTGTTATTCTTATCGCGTTGGTATCTGAAAGTAATTCTATACAATAAGATTCATTTTTTTGATTGTGCAAAATTTTAATTGTATTGAAATCATAATCAGGATAATTATCTCCTCTAAACGAAATTTTTAATCCTGATAAACTGTCTGAAGTTTTTGCAGTTATTCCGGTAACCCCAAATTCTGAATGATGCTTTAAAACTGAATTTCTATAACCTTTCCACTCACCCGTATATTCAACTTTATAATAATAAGGGTTATTCGTCTTGGCTAATCTAAAAGGAAAAAGCAAACCTCTTCCTCCGTTATTATTTGGAATGAAATTATAAAGCCGTTGCCGTACCCGATCAGACCACATATCGGCTTGTATGTGCGAACCTCCAATGTGTACAATATTTAATTTGTTTCTTCCTTCAAAAAGAAGGGTGTCTAATTTTGAGTAAAACAACTGAAAACTTGAACTATCATCAAAAAACTCTATAAAATTATAGTCATAATCAATAAAATCATGTTCTGGGACATCGTGCGGATAATGTTGCCCAGAAAAACACATAGGAAACAGCACTAGCAATAGGTTTAAACCTAAGCATTGTATGTTATTTATCCTGCGCTTTATATGCATTGTAATCTTCTTTTAAAGAGCTGTAAAATAATTCTGCGATTTTTCTTGCCCCTTTAGAGGTGAAATGGATGTAATCTTTTGATGCAAGTGGCGGTTCTTCTTCTGCCCATTTAGGCATGGTGTTTTGACCACCCATTGCCTCATACATGTCCCAAAAAACTCCACCTTCTTTAAAGGTGTGTTCTTTTAGTGCGTTTCTTACTTCACTAAGAAGTGGGTAGGTAATAAAGGTAGTTTCTTCTTTCTTTGACATGTCTGCAGGGCCAATAACAAGGACGGTTGCATTTGGGCAAAGAGTTTTAAGTAATCGAATTTGAGACCCAAACCACTTGCCATATTTAAATGCTCTTTCTTTACTTTTAATATATGGAATTGTGTTTCCTCCAAATTCTAAAATAAGTAATGAAGGGTTTAAGTAATTAAACATATCTTTCATGCAGGATTTATCTTGTTTTGAAAACTCTGTTCCTGACGCTCCCCTAAGAGGAATATTGTCCATAATAACACCTTTAGTGCTTTCTATTGATAACGCATAGAAATCAGGACTTTCTACACCACTAAATTTTAGAGTAAGCTCTTTAGGCGTTGATGGGAATTTTATTTTTTTTGTGTTTACTCCAATTCCGCTTTTTAAAGAATCATTTTCAATATTAGTACTATCTATGAATACTTCTAAATATGATTTATGTTTAGAATTTCCATAATAAATATTTAACTCATTATATCGTTTTGCTTTACTAAAAGATGCCGTTGGTCTTTTAATCTTCACCCATGATTCATAATTAGGTATTTGAGTAGAATCAACTAGAGGTGAGTATTTAGAGTAAGCTAAGAGAACACCATATTTCTTATGCTTTATTGAAGTGTCTTTTTTTCTTCCAAATCCAGCATGTCTTGACCAATTGTTTGAATGCGTTTGTTTGACACTCATTTTTCTAGTTACTTGCTCTATTGCAAATAAGCCGGCTCCTCCCCCCCCAAATTCTTTCTGTAATTCATTCCTTACATAGCTTGTTATTCTATCAGCTTCAATTTGGGAGTCTCCAAAATGCATAATTCTAACTTTCTCATTTCTTGCATTATCTAATTGTTGAAAAAAGGCATATAAAATGGTTTTATCATTTTCTGGATATTGTAATTTTTTCCAAGCATCATCAATAGAGTCCTGAATTTGTTTTTTAAGTTGTAAATCTATTTTTATACTGTCTAATTTTAATTTGGCAAGAATTTTTTCTAATTCTTGTTGTTTTTCATCTATTGTAATTAATGTGTCTTCATTTAAAGAATAAAATTTAGAAATGGTTGGAAAATTAAGGTGCAACCCAAAAACACTCGTTCCATTTTCCGGAAAAAAAGACATAAATAAATTCATTAGCACAAAAAGAAGCACTAAGAAAACTAACGATTTTTGTGGCTTTATTTTTTCTTTATTTTTAATAATTGTCCAGTAATTATGGGTTTGTTTGGGTTTTTAGCTTTTATAGAATCAGCACTAATTCCAGGGTATTTAGAAGCAATTGAATTTAAAGAATCTCCTTTTTTAACTTTATAAAATAAATAGTTACTTGTGTCATTTTCAGGAGAATATATAATTAGCTCTTGACCTATGTCAATTCTAGAAGAAGATAATTCGTTCCAAGTTTGTATTTCTGCAACAGTAACTGCGTAAAGTTCAGCAATTTTGCCTAAGTAATCACCAGACCGGACTTCATATATAAGCATTTCTTTTAGATGCATTGCTTCTCTGTAGAACGGATTTAATAAAACAGAATCTTGATAGTAATAAATTGAATCTAAATTATTAGTAAGATTAAAATAGTTCACAGAGTCAAGTTTTAATGGGTAATTTCTGGGGAGCTCTTGTTTTCTGTTTTGAGGATTTAAACCATTGAAAAGATCAAAATTAAATTCAATTTTATCATTTATTGCTTCAAAAAGAAGCGATTTATTTAAAGACAATTTATAGGTTATTGTTTCTTCTTTTAAATTACCAGTAACGAAGTCTTCTGAGTCAACAAGGGTATTTATATAAGCAAGAGCATGAAATGCTTTTAGCCAATCGGCATAATCATTTCCAAGTTCAACCAAAACACTATCTAAAGATGAATTATTAGCTCTTTTAATGGCTTTGTTTAGTAGTGTTGGGCTTGTTAAGTAAGCAAGTACAACATAGTTAATGTCATTATATTTAATATATAAGTGTTTTAACTGTTTAGCCGCTGCAATTGATGCAGCTGAATCAAGAAATCGTTCGTCAGTATTTTTATTTAAAATTAACCCATGCTTAATTGCGACCGGGTAATGTAATCCCCATATGCCTATTCCGCCAAAAGCACTTTTAAAATTGTAATCACCCCCACTAATAAGTATTGGTAAAACAGAGAGTTCAGAAGGTAATTTTAGTTTTTCAATTGATTTAACAATAAATTCATTGTTGTTTTTCCAATTAAAATGTTGCTTCGTTTTGTGCGAGTTTTTTTTGAAATAATTGTAATAGGGTTTAAAATCCAAATCGTAACTAGCTACTTCAATGTAATAGGGTTTAAAATCCAATTCATTGTAGGGAGTGAAGTTGATTTCTGAAAATTTTTCATTTTGGACAGACAAGCCGTTTGATTCATTGTTGTATCCATTTAACACTGATAGATTAACTGTTGTTTCTGCTGAATAAAAAGCAACGCTTAGTAAGAAAGAGAATCCCAGAAGAAGTATTTTTTTAAATAATATCATTACTTATATAAAAGTCATATTTATTTGGTTGCATTAAAGTTAATATCCAATTATGTTTTGAACAATTTTAAATGTAAAAAGCAAAATGTATTCCAAATAATTAATTTTATCGGCAATTAACATTAATTCTTTAATTATACTATGAAACGTATTTGTGCATTAGTTACTATTGTTTTGGCAATAAATAGTAGTTCATTTTTTTCTCAAATTGACACTGAAATTGATAAGAAATTGAAAACAACCATCCCTGAAAAAAAAGATTCTTTAATATGGAAATCAGGCTCAATAATGAGTCTAGGGTTTAACAGTGTAGGCCTTCATAATTGGTCTGGAGGTGGGCAAAACTCAATGTCAGTTCAGGGATTGGTGAGTCTTTTTGCTAACTACCACAAGGATAAAACTAGATGGGATAATAATTTTGATGTAGCATTTGGGGTAATAAAAAGTGGTGTAGGAGAAAATATCCCTTGGTTTAAAAATGATGATAGAATTGAACTAAATTCTAAAATTGGACATAAAATAAATAAAAGTTGGTACTATTCTGGGTTAGTAAATTTTAGGACGCAGTTTACCTATGGATACAGCACAGTTGAAGACAAGCTAAACGGAAGCTATTTTTCTAATTTATTTGCTCCTGCTTATGCAATTGTAGCTTTAGGATTTGACAATAAACCCAAAGATGAGTTTGCTTGTTTTATTTCTCCTATTACCATTAAAAACACCATTGTATTAGATGATTCTCTTTCTCAGGCTGCAGCTTTTGGTTTAGACCCTAATAAGTCGTTAAGATCAGAAATTGGAGGATATGTTAAGCTAAGCTTTGTTAAAAAAGAGCCCCTGTCAATTAAAGATTTGTCTTTCAAAACAAATGTTACTCTATTTAGTAATTATGTAGTTCAACCTCAAAACATTGATATTACATGGGAAACGTTAACTAGCTTAAAAATTGGTAAAACATTTTCGTTAACACTTTCTACTTACTTGATATACGATCATGATATTGATATTCCTAGGTATGAGAAAAATGGAATTGAACCCATTTATTACACGCGCCAGGATGGTTCATTTTATTTAGACAACAAAGGTGATCCAATTCAAGTAAAGGGTCCAATAACGCAATTCAAAGAAGCAATGGGTCTTGGTATAAGTTTGAATTTTTAAGCTAACCAACTTTCTATTTCTTCCAGTTGCAAGGCTGGAATGTCAAGCTTGTTCTTTTTTCTAAACCCATTTAATTTTTGATGAATAGCAGTGTTTTTTGCTTCCTTTAATGAGTCAATGTCATTGTAACCCGCATTATAAATGTGTTCAATCCATGCCTCAGGAATTCCACAACTTTTAAAAGCTTCTAAATCTGGCCCTGTTTCCCATTTTTCAGGTTTCATTTGAGGGAACAATAAAACTTCTTGAATTGAAGATTGGTTGGTTAATAGCATGACTAAACGATCAATTCCAATTCCCATACCAGCTGTAGGAGGCATCCCATATTCTAATGCTCTTAAAAAATCTTGGTCAATGAACATTGCTTCATCATCTCCTTTTTCAGAAAGTTTTAGTTGATCTTGAAATCTTTCTCGCTGATCTATTGGGTCATTAAGCTC
>JAQWSL010000101.1 GCA_029243225.1 Flavobacteriales bacterium | reverse complement strand
TACCACCTCCGTTTTTCTAGGTTTTTATCAGTTATTCACTCATTCAAGGGTAATTGGAAAGCTCGGTTTCATAGAGAAATTCATGACCACACCTTCTCATCATAGAGTTCATCATGCAAGAAATGAAAAATACATGGATCAAAACTATGCACATATCTTTATTTTTTGGGACAGATTATTTGGAACATTTGTTGAAGAAAAAGAAGAACCGGATTATGGAATTACATCTGGATTTGAAAGTGCAAATGCTTTCAATGCTACCTTCTCTTATTGGAGAAATTTAATTAAAAGAGCCAATCAAACTAAATCGATTAGAGATAAAATAAATGTTTTCATTAAAGGTCCTGAATGGACTCCGACTGATGCAGATCACCTGCCTAATCAATTCAAAACTGATGTTAATGGGGATAGAATTCCGCATAAAATTCCAATAAATAATGAAAAAAGAGCCTATCTACTTTTCAATATTCTCATTACTGCTTGTAGTTTTGTTTCTCTACTTTATTTCAAGTCTGTACTCGGAAAAGACATATCTTTATTTGAGCTAATTTCTAATAAAAGTGTAATTTCTTTGGTCGGAATTATTTTAATTTCAGTTTTTGCTCATTCTAGAATAATTGAAGATAAAAAGTTTGCTATTCTTATTGACGGTATTCGATTAGGTAGTGTCATATCACTTACTATTTTTGGATTTTCATCTTTCGCGATTTCTAATTGGTTAATTCCTTTAGTTACCATTTATTCGGCTTTAATGTTCTTATGGTTATTAAAAATAAACATGAAGCCACTAAGAAAAGTTTTAAGAGCTTAAAAAAAAGTTAATGGATGATATTTTAAATCCAACCATCTATCTTGGAAGCTTTGAATGGAGAGAACCAATTACAACTCTAACAGACTTCTTGGTTGCCATTGTTGCCATTTTTGGCTACTATAAGTTTAAATCCTACAAAGGGATAAAGTCATCTAACTTCAACTTTTTCAAATTTTACTTTTTATGCTTTGCTGTTGGAATGACATCAGCTGCATGGCTGGGACATGGACTGCAAGCATATGTTGGGCCAGAATTCAAAAGGATTGGCTGGATTTGTGGAGCTACCGCTCTATTATTATTTGGTCTTGGATCTTTTGACTTAATTAAAACCCAATTTAACAAAACAGCTTATAAAGTACTTAAGTTTTTATTTGTTGGACAATACTTTAGTTTAGTTTTTTTAATGCTTAATCCATCAACAAGTGACTTTATACTTGCACAATTAAGTTCTACTCTTTCTCTAATATTTTTTATTTTCCCAATACACTTATACAATTTCCTAAAAACGAAACACATAGGCAGTAGTTACATTGTTTTAACCATTATTTACAGCATTATTCCTGGATTTATTTACAACAATCAAATAAGTGTAAACAAATGGTTTAATTTTCATGACATTAGCCATGTTTTAATGGCTATTTTCATGTTTTTAATGATTATTGGCACATCAAAACTTTCAATGATTAAAACAAATGAATTTTAATAAAAAATAGTTATGACTAAAGATTCAAAAAATAATCAAATTCTAGCTTACACAGGAAATGAATTATCTACAAATTTTTTAAAAAATGATTTAGAGGATGCAGGAATATTCTCTTTTATAAAAAACGAAAAAGAATCTGCTCGATTGGCTGGTTTTGGTAGCACCATTAATTCTAGTTGTCAATTGTTTATTTATGAACACGACATTGAAAATGCTAAACCAATAATTACAGAATTCCTTAACAGGTAAATACATTTTACAAAAAATCATTTCCCCTTAACTTTGATTGTTAAAATGCAATAAAGTTGATTTTATTTAGTTTTGTCTCAAAATAATCATTTAATCAAATGAAATACTTAATTCTAGTTTTATTAACAATCCCATCCTTTTTTCTTTCTCAAGAAAAAATTACAATTAGTGGTTACATAGAAGAAGAGCTAACAGGTGAAAAACTAATTGGAGGTACAGTTTATGATTTGAATTCACAAAAAGGCACAATAACAAATGATTACGGTTTTTACAGTTTAACCCTTGCTAAAGATTCTGTTAAATTAAGAATTAGTTTTTCTGGGTTTGAAACTCAAATTATTTCTGAATTTTACGAAAATGACATTTCTTTAAATTTCAAACTTAAGGATGTTCTTTTAAACGAAGTTGAAATCATTGGAAATAATGAAGAACAAGTGCATTTACGATCCGAAATGAGCACTATAGATTTATCAATGTCTAAAGTAAAAACTCTCCCTGCACTTCTTGGAGAAAACGACATCATGAAAACCATTCAACTTCTCCCAGGAGTTCAATCCGGAAGCGAAGGAACATCAGGCGTATACGTAAGAGGTGGAGGTCCAGATCAGAATTTAATACTTTTAGATGGGGTCCCTGTTTATAACGCATCACATCTTTTCGGGTTCTTCTCTGTTTTTAATGCTGACGCAATTCATTCCACAAAACTCATTAAAGGAGGGTTTCCAGCAAGATATGGAGGTAGACTTTCTTCTGTAATAGATATTAAAATGAAAGAAGGTAACATGAAAGAGTTTCATGGAGAAGGCTCTATTGGACTAATATCATCTAAATTAACTCTTGAAGGTCCGATAAAAAAAGATAAAACTTCATTTTTAATCTCTGCCAGAAGAACCTATATAGATATTCTTGCTCAACCATTTATTAAAATGGCTCAAAATAATAAAGGCGACAATCCTAATTCCAGTTCAACAAATAGTGGTGGTTACTATTTCTACGATGTTAATGGTAAAATAAATCACAAATTCTCAGATAAAGATCGTCTTTATTTTAGTCATTATATGGGAAGAGATAGGGCTTATTTAAATGCTTCAGATCAGTGGAATACAGATTCAACTTCAAATTCATCATCAGCTGAAGCTCAACTTCGTTGGGGCAACATTATAAGCTCATTAAGATGGAATCATATGATCTCGAATAAAGTGTTTATGAACACTACTGTTAGATATAGTAAATATGATTTTTTAGTTGGCTCTAGTGCAAATGAAACATCTACTCAAAATAGTATTGAAACCACCCAAAATATTTCATTTGCATACACATCTGGTATAGAAGATTGGTCTGGAAAAATTGATTTCGATTACATGCCTAATCCAAATCATTTTATGAGATTTGGATTGGGAGATATTTATCATACGTTCACTCCTGGTGTTAATCAATTCACATTAGAATCATCTGGATCTAATTCGTTAGATACAACTTTTGGTTCTCAACTACATTTTGCTCATGAGTTATTTGCTTATGTTGAAGATGAATTTAAGTTTGGTAGTAGAATAAAAGGGAACATTGGGTTACACCTATCTAGTTTTCTTGTTGGAAACACTAATTACACCTCACTTCAGCCAAGGTTTAGTGCCAGGTATCTTCTAAACGACAAATCTTCATTAAAAGCTAGTTATGCTTCAATGACTCAATTTCTTCATTTACTCACCAATTCTGGAATTGGATTACCTACAGATTTATGGTTACCTGCGACAAGCCAGGTTGCTCCTCAATTTTCAAAACAAATAGCATTGGGATATGCAAGAACATTTTTTAAAAAATATGAATTATCAGTTGAAGGATACTACAAAACCATGGATAATTTGATTGAATATAAAGATGGAGCTTCATTTTTCAACACTCAACTAGACTGGCAAAGCAAAATACAAGCAGGAAGAGGATGGGCTTACGGTGGTGAACTGTTAATTGAGAAAAAAATTGGAAAAGCAACCGGTTGGATTGGATATACGCTATCATGGTCTAACAGACAATTTGACTCTCTAAATTTTGGCGAACCATTTCCATACCGTTATGACAGAAGGCATGATATTGGAGTTGCATTTACCTATGAATTCAATGACCATGTTAACATGGGTGTAGTTTGGGTATACGGAACTGGAAATGCTGTAACACTTGGACAAGAAAGATACCTTTCCTTAGACGAAGTCCAAATGAGTTTAAATAATGGGAATTTTGATTCTTACTCACAGGGAATTGAACACATAAGTTCTAGGAACAACTATCGTATGGCGGCTTATCATCGACTAGATCTTTCTGTAAATTTTACAAAAGAAAAGAAATGGGGAGAAAGAACTTGGAGCTTTGGAATTTACAATGTTTACAACAGGCAAAACCCTTTTTATTTAGAATTTACTAATGACAATAATGGTAATCCTCAATTATCTCAATACAGTTTATTTCCTATAATTCCGTCATTTAATTATTCATTTAAATTTTAAAAATGAAAAAATCAATAGCTATAATAGTATTAGTTTTCACAATTTCATCTTGCGAAAAAATCATTCCATTTACTGGGGAAATAACTCAACCAAAATTAGTTGTTAATTCTCTTTTTGAGAATCAAAACAGGTGGAGTGTTCACATAAGTCAAAGCTTAAGTGTTCTTGACACAAGTTCGTTATCGAACATTGAAAATGCAACAGTTAGAATAATGGACGATCAAAACAATGTGGTTGAAATACTGACTCATGACTTTGGAGGACATTACACTGGAATTACGTTCCCTCAACTTGGTGAAAATTATAGAGTTGAAGCAGAAGCATCAGGCTTCACATCTGTCTATTCTGAAAATAACTTACCCACTCCAATTTCTATAATTTCAGTTGACACCAACACAACATTTGTGGATGATGAAGAGAAATTAGAAATGTCAATCACATTTTCTGACCCTGTAAATATTAACAATTATTATTTAGTATCAGTTGCTGCTGGTGGTTGGTTTACAGATGACTATTGGAACGGAACTAGCTGGGTAATTGATAGTACATTTTATGAATTTAGCATTCCAATACTAGTTGATGACCCTACATTTGAAAATTACGGTTCAAATCGCTGGGAAAATAATGGGATTTTTACTGATTTTTCTTTTGACGGACAAAACAAAACCATTGATATTGCTATAAACAGCGGAGAATATGAATACAAATTAGATGACTTAGAATATTTTGAAGTAAGAATATATAACATTACAGAGGCTGCATACCTATACAACAAAAGCTATAATTTATATCAAAATGCAAGTGGGAATCCATTTGCTCAGCCAGTCCAAGTTTACAGCAATGTTTCCCAAGGTTTTGGGATTTTTGCAGGATCTCAGCTTAACGTCTTCTCAATTCTATAATTCACTTATTAACATTTGATTCAATTATTTCACAGAAATTAACAAATATCCAGACAACTAATCAACAAAAACAATGTTTATAATTCTGATTTACAGGTAATTATATTTTGTTTCCCCCCAAAAAAAGAAGCATTATTTTAATCACTTATTTCCTGTAAAAAAGTGTGTAAATAATTAACCATTAACTTGACTTAACTTACTGTTTAGATTACATTTGCCGCACACTACAGATAGTAAGTATTTCAGATAAAAAGAGTAGATAAAACATGAGACAATTAAAGATTACTAAATCCATCACCAACAGAGAAAGTCAATCATTAGATAAATATTTACAAGAAATAGGTAAAGAGGACCTAATTACTGCTGAACAAGAGGTAGAATTAGCTCAACGAATTAAACAAGGAGATCAAGTTGCTCTTGAAAAATTAACAAAAGCTAACCTAAGGTTTGTTGTCTCCGTAGCCAAACAATATCAAAACCAAGGCTTAACACTTCCAGATTTAATTAATGAAGGAAACTTAGGCCTTATTAAAGCAGCTCAACGATTCGATGAAACAAGAGGGTTTAAGTTTATTTCTTATGCTGTTTGGTGGATTAGACAATCCATTTTACAAGCATTAGCCGAACAATCGAGAATTGTAAGGCTTCCATTAAATCAAGTAGGATCAATTAATAAAATAAACAAAGCATTTTCTAAACTAGAACAAGAATTTGAAAGACCGCCAAGTTCAGATGAATTAGCAAAGGCTTTAGACCTTCCAGAAGAAAAAGTAAATGATTCACTTAAAGTGAGCGGAAGACATATTTCAGTAGATGCTCCATTTGTTGATGGTGAAGATAATTCTCTATTAGATGTAATGGTGAATAACGATAGTCCAAAAGCAGATCGAGAATTAATGATGGAATCTCTTCAAAGAGAAATAGGCAGATCTCTATCCACTCTTACTGAAAGAGAAAGAGACGTTATTCAATTATTCTTTGGAATCGGATTACAGCACGGTCTTACATTAGAAGAAATAGGAGCGAAATTTGACTTAACAAGAGAAAGAGTCCGTCAGATTAAAGAAAAAGCAATTAGAAGATTAAGACACACATCGAGAAGTAAATTACTAAAAGCCTACTTAGGATAAAACAATTAAAATGACAACAACTGAAGCAAAAACAGGCTACGAAGCTGGTTTGAATGAATATGTTAAACAAGAAAAATCTGCTGTAGAATTAATTACTGCTGTTGGTAGATTAATGTATGAAAAAGGAGTAGAATTGGTTTTTTACAGAAATCACCTTGTTGACATTAGCTCATCAGAATTAATTAATTTATTTGATTATGCAGAAAAAGTTTTAAATAAAACCATAGACATTTATAATGTAGCAGAGGTTGCTAAAACATTGAGTACTCTTGATTTAGCTCCATCTAAATTAGATGTAGGTAAAATTACTGGAGAATACCTTGCTGTAAAAGAAAATTACAACTCTATTTCTGATTTTTTAAATGATATTTTAAATAACTTTTTAGGTTCTGAAAAGCACAACTTTAGCCCTCAAGATGTTGTTTTATACGGATTTGGAAGAATTGGAAGGTTAGCAGCAAGAGAGCTAATTAAGCAAGCTGGAAAAGGACAACAATTAAGGCTTAGAGCAATTGTAATTAGAACTGTAGACGATTCTCAAATAAAAAAACGAGCATCACTTCTTAGAAATGACTCAGTTCATGGTTCATTTAAAGGTTCTGTTATTGAAGATTATGAAAATCAAGCATTAATTATAAATGGTCAACAGGTCAAACTTATTGAAGCTAAAAACCCAGAAGACATTGATTATACATCTTATGGTATTAATAACGCCTTAATTGTTGACAATACAGGTGTATTTAAAGATCGAGAAGCATTAGGTAGACATTTAAAATCTAAAGGTTCTTCCAAAGTACTATTAACTGCTCCTGGAAGTGGTGTTCCTAACATTGTTTATGGAATTAACCACAAGGAATTAGATCTTGAAAATGAAAGTATATTTTCAGCTGCATCATGTACAACTAATGCAATATCACCAGTTTTAAAAATTGTTGAAGATAATTTAGGTGTTAAAAACGGACACATTGAAACTGTTCATGCATATACCAATGATCAAAACTTATTGGATAACATGCATAAAAAGCCAAGAAGAGGAAGGTCTGCGGCTATTAATATGGTAATTACATCTACTGGTGCTGGAAAAGCAGTTACTAAGGTAATTCCTTCTCTAGCTGGCAAATTAACAGCTAATGCTGTAAGAGTACCTACTCCAAATGGTTCGTTAGCCATAATTAAGCTCACATTAAATAAGCAAACATCTTTAGATGAATTAAATAATTTAATGAAAAGTGCTGCATTAGAAGGTGAACTAGTTAATCAAATCAAATATGAAATAAGCAACGAACTTGTTTCAAATGATATTATTGGTAATGTATGTGCTTCTGTGTTTGACAGTAATGCTACTATAGTTTCTGAAGATGGTTTAAATTGTGTATTATATTCTTGGTATGACAATGAATACGGTTATACTAAACAAGTAATAAGAGTTGCAAAATACATATCTAAAGTTAGAAGATTAATATATTACTAAAACTTCAATTGTTATGGGTGAAAACAAAGAATTAAAGACTAAACTTGGAGAAGATGGCAAAGCCATAAGTCCCATTCTAAAAGAAGATGTCATAAATTATTTAATTGATATTGATGGCACCATAACTGAAGATGTTCCTAACGAAGAGCCTGAAAGAATGTTAACATGCAAACCCTTTCCAGACGCTTTAGAAATACTTAACAAATGGTTTGATGAAGGCCATATAATAACATTTTTCACTTCTAGAACAGAAGAACACAGAAATTTTACTGAAACATGGTTGAAAAAGCACGGTTTCAAATATCACGGACTGCTAATGAATAAACCTAGAGGTGGAAATTATCATTGGATAGACAATCACCTAGTTAAAGCTACTAGATTTAATGGAAAATTCACTGATTTAATAACGGTAACAAAAGATATTCAGGTATTTGATGATTAATTAATTTAATGCATCTTAATGGTTTTTACGTTATTTCGTTGAAGTATTTTTTTATATTAGCTTAAAATTATTTTACTAATAAATATGATTATTAAAAGTTTCAAATACGCATTTATTCTTATTCTATCTTCTTCAATTATTGCTTGTCAAAGTAATTCTAGTGAAGCAGAAGTTAAAGATGTTTCAACTGAAAATGATGTAGTTTCTGAAAATGATGCTAGCCCTCAAGGTGAAGAACAGGATAACGACTTCCAGTTTATCCCACCGTCACCCATTCAGATTGGTTTAATTTTAGAAAAAGCTGGTATGGAATACATACCCAACGTTGCGAATCCAGCAAGTGATGTAGATAACTACACAGATAAATTCAGCCAATCAATATGTTTTGGTGTTTATTCTTGTGACTTGGCTTATTCTGTACTTAATAACCAATATGATGAGGCAAGCGAATATTTAAGATGTATTAAGAATTTAGGATCTAAAATAGGTTTAGAAACTGTTTTTAATTCTGAAGATATAATAACACGCTTTGAAAAAAATATTGGAAACAAAGATTCTATAGTAGACATCTTAATATATGTTCAAGAAAATACAGATGCATACATTGATGACAATGGAATGAACGACTTATCAGTAGTCTATTTTATTGGAGCTTGGGTTGAAGGCATGTATTTAGGTGTGCAAACACTTGATAAAGAAACTGATAAAAACATTGGCATTCTTTTATCTGAGCAAATGGGTATACTAGAAATTCTTTTAGGTGGTTTAGAACATACAAGTGAAAAATCTGATGATATTCTTGAATTAAATAATTCTATTTCTGAACTTTTAGAAATGTATAACAATTTAGGCTCTATTCAATCATCAGCTGAGTTTAAAGACAATTTAGACATTGAATTAACTGAAGAAGAGATTGATTTAATTTCTGGTAAGATTATTGATATACGTCAATCTCTAGTACAATAACAAATGAACACAACAATGAGAAAAATATTTGCTTTACCTGTTCTGATAATACTAATTAGTTCAAGTTTTTCTGCACAAAACAGAAATGATATTGATCCTTATTTAGAATTTCTTTCAGAATTGTCTGAATACAGAAAAGTGTGTAGAAATGCCCTTAAACCATACAGATATGATGGTTCTAAAACAACACATTTTTCCTATAAAGAGTATGATTACAGAAAAGAAGTTGAGATAGGAACTGTTCAAGATTCTGAATACAGACTCTCATTTAATTCAAATGGAATTAAATATGATCAGATAAAGGTTGAAATCTACGACAAACCAAGTAAATACAATTCAAGAGTTTTACTTTATGAAAAAGAAGGTGTTGGAGGTAATGAATTCACAGTTGAAACAGCTCCAATGATTGAAAGGCTTAAAGAAGTTAAAAGAGAAAAAGGTGTAGATGAAGAAATTATCATAAGAATGCGTCTTAAAAAACTTTACATAAGCTATATAATCCCTGCAATAGACAGAGAGATAGAAATAGATCCAGAAACAGGAAAAGAAATTAAAGTAATTACAAAAGGTGCAATTGTTCTAGCAATTGGTTATAGCAATATTTAATATTTATATTGAATTATTTCGTTGAATTTTTCTAATTCAAATTCTACTTTATATTTACTTTCTTTACCAGGATACTTTCCATTCTCAACATTAAAAATTAAAGTATCCATTACTAGTTTTTTGCAAAAATCATCATTGAAATTATGCTCCAAAAAAAGTTTTAATCTAGGCGGATTCTTTTTTTGAAACAACCCAGAAGTAAGTAATTTGAATTCGTGGTCTTTACAACCTCCCCCATACTGAACAATTAAAGTAAGGTTATCTTTTTTCAAATCTGCAGAAATAATTGTAAAATCAGCGTTGTCTTTTGCAGGTAAATAGTTGTCTTGAATAATTAAACTTGGAATAACTTTTTCAGGGCTATTTTTAGTTAAACTACACCCACTAATCACAAACAATAATATAAATGGTATTTTTTTCATAGTTATTTTTAATCACAATTCGTTCCAAATTTAACTGAACTTATCCAAAAGTATTTTCTTCAAGGAAAATAATTCATCTCTTAAATGAGCAGCTTCGATAAAGTTTTCTTTTTTAGCCTCTCTTTTCATCTGATCCTTAACTCGTCTTATTGACGATTCAAGTTCATCTCTATTCATTTGTTTAATAACAGGATCTTCTGAAATAGACAAGTCATTATCAACCTGATAAACAACATTATCTTTATCATGTTTTTTATCTGAAACCAATACATTTTCTTTTGTTTTAAATATTTGAGTTGGAGTAATACCGTTTTCAATATTATATTTCTCTTGAATATTTCTTCTTCTATCGGTTTCGTTAATTGTTTTATTCATGGACTTAGTCATTTTATCTGCATACATAATAACTCTTCCATTAATGTTTCTAGCTGCTCTTCCGACAGTTTGTACTAGCGCTCTTTCAGATCTCAAAAAACCTTCTTTATCAGCATCTAAAATTGCAACAAGTGATACTTCAGGTAAATCAAGCCCTTCTCTTAATAAGTTAACCCCTATTAAAACATCAAAAACTCCATTTCGTAGATCTGCAAGAATTTCAACTCTTTTTAACGTATCAACATCTGAATGAATGTACCTTGTTCTTTTACCGAGATTTGATAAATATTTATCCAATTCTTCTGCCATTCTCTTTGTAAGTGTAGTGACTAAAACTCTCTCTTCTCTTTTAATGACAATCTCAATTTCATTAATTAAATCGTCTATCTGATTTAACCTTGGCTTTATAATAATTTGAGGGTCTAAAAGACCTGTAGGACGAATAATTTGTTCTACAATAATACCTTCAGATTTTTCAAGTTCATAATCAGATGGAGTAGCACTAACAAAAATAGACTGCTTTACCATAGTTTCAAATTCAGTAAACTTTAATGGTCGATTATCTAAAGCAGCAGGCAACCTAAAACCAAAGTCTACTAGATTTACTTTTCTAGAGTGATCACCACCATACATGGCTTTTATTTGAGGCAATGTTGCATGAGATTCATCAATAACCATTAAATAATCATCTGGAAAATAATCTAACAAACAAAAAGGCCTATCTCCTACTTTTCGTCTATCAAAATACCTTGAATAGTTTTCTATTCCTGAACAGTAACCAAGTTCACGCATCATCTCTAAATCGAACTCCACTCTACTTTTTATACGTTTAGCTTCAAAAGGCCTACCTGTTTCATTAAAGTAATCTATCTGCTTTAATAAATCTTCTTGTATTTCAATTATAGATCTTTGCACAGAATCCTTACTTGTAACAAAAATATTTGCAGGAAAAATTTGAAATTGATCGTATTCTTCAATTGAGTTTAAATTTACAGGGTCAATCTTTTGAATAGACTCTATTTCATCACCCCAAAAGTTAATTCTAACAATAAAATCTTCATAGGCTAGAAAAACATCTACAGTGTCGCCTTTGACTCTAAAATTCCCTCTAGAAATCTCCAATTCAGATCTTGAATATAAATTATCTACTAATTGATGTAATAATTGATTTCTTGCAATTACCTGCCCTTTAGTTACCAAAGTAATTCCTTCGTTAAAATCGGCAGGGTTTCCTATACCGTAAATACAAGAAACAGAAGAAACAACAATTACATCTCTTCTACCTGACAGTAAAGAGGATGTTGTACTTAAGCGTAATTTTTCTATTTCTTCATTTATAGCTAAATCTTTTTCAATGTAAGTGTCTGAAGTTGGTAAATATGCTTCGGGTTGATAGTAATCATAATATGAAACAAAATATTCTACAGCGTTATCAGGAAAGAATGATTTAAATTCTTGATATAATTGAGCCGCAAGTGTTTTGTTATGAGAAAGAACTAAAGTTGGACGATTAATTTCATTTATAACATTAGCTACAGTGAAAGTTTTCCCAGAACCTGTAACACCAAGAAGTGTTTGACTTTCTGCACCACTTTTAAGACCTTCTAAAAGAGATTTTATCGCTTCTGGCTGATCACCAGTGGGTTTGAAAGAAGAATCAAGATTAAATTCCATGAAATTTATTTATCATTTAGACTCCAAATCTCCCACGATTTTAATGCTTGATTAATCAACATTTTTTCTCCGTTTAAAATTTGAGCACCATTTAATTTACTTCTTTTCAAAAATAAGGTTTCTTTTGGATTATAAATCAAGTCAACAACTAGGTGATTACTAGTCAAATAATCATAAGGAAAAGGAATTGCTACATTTTCGTAAGGGAACATTCCTAATGGTGTTGTATTCACAATAATGCCATGATGCTTCACCATGTTATTATTAAGCTCATCCCAAGAAAAATTAGTAGCGGAATTCTTAGTTCTTGAAACAAAATTAACAGTAATCCCGTATTTTTTAAGCACATATTCAATAGCTTTAGAAGCCCCACCAGTACCCAACACCAATGCTTTTTGGTGATGAGATTTTAGTAATGTTCTTATGGATTGATGAAACCCATATACATCTGTATTAAATCCTTTAAGAATATGGAAACCCTCTTTAAATAGAGGAACTACAGTGTTTACAGCTCCAACGGAAGAACTAACATCATCTAAATCATCTAAAAATGGAATAACCGCTTCTTTATATGGAATGGTAACATTTAATCCATCAATTGAATGCTTTTTAAAAAGTTGAGGAAATTCATCTATTGAGCTGATTTCATAGTTAGTATATTTTGCATCAACACCTTCACTATTAAATTTTTCTGAAAAAAACTTTTTGGAAAAAGAATGCGTTAACGGATATCCTATTAGACCAAAATTTTTCAACTATTAGTTAGATTAGTAGAAAATGAAGATCCTAACTTTTCAATACCCCAAACAATAAATATTCCCAATAAAATCATTAAAAAAGCATAACAATTTTCCAAATCTATAAAGTCTGGAATTAACCAATTGTAAGAAACTACTTTTTCTTCTCCATTTCTACCCAAGATAATTTCTGCTGGTTGTTTCCACGGCCAAATCACAATTAATGAACCTATTACAAAGCCTGTTAGAAGAGAAATAGTAGCATCATAGAATCTTTTTAAAACAAAGGCAATACCATGTGACAAACCTAAAAATCCAATAATAGCCCCAATAACAACAGGAAACAAAACAGCTAGATGGTTAAAAGGATCAGAAACTGATGTAAGCATAATTAACTGATAGTTACCTAACAAAATAAGTACATAAGAACCGGATAAACCTGGTAAAATCATACTTGAAACTGCAACTACTCCACAAATTAAAAGATACCATGTAGCAGTGTTTTCAGAGGCAGGTTCTAAAAAAGCAATACCAACGGCAACTGTAACTCCAAATAACAAACTAATTGCGTTGTAAATATTCCAAACTTTTACCAACCTTCCTACATAGTATATAGATGCTAAGATTAATCCAAAGAAAAAAGACCAGACCAACAACTCGTTAGATTCAAAAAAGAATTCTAATAGTTTTGCTAAACTTACAATACTCACAGCAATTCCTAAGAATACAGCAATTAAAAAATTAAGATTTACATGAGCTGAAAAATCTTTAAGCTTAAACTTAAAAAGTAATTGAACAGCAGTTAAATTAAATGCTTTTAAAGAATGGATTAGCTCTTCATAAATTCCTGTAACTAAAGCAATTGTTCCACCTGAAACACCTGGAATTACATTTGCAGCACCCATTCCCATTCCTTTCAAAAATAAAAGCCCGTATTTACTAAACAACTGAGACATAAATAATTACAATTCTTTCCAAGCACCAATTCCACCAATTAAATTGTAATAATTATCGGCAAGCAGGTTATTAATTTTAAGGAAATTCAAAATGTTTTCAGATCTTTTACCCGACCTGCAATGAAACACAACTGGACAATCAGTTTTGATTTCACTCAATCTATCCATCAACTCACCCATTGGAATATGTACCCCCCCTATTTTGCCTTCAGTTTCCAATTCATAGACTTCTCTAATGTCAATTATCTGAACAGCTTCTCCGGCATCTAACATGCCTTTTAATTTCACAGCATCTATATGATTCATATCGAAAATTTGAAAGTGTTTAAATTATTTCTTTGCTTTTTCAGCAATAGGTTTAGTCTCTTCAACAATTTTATCTGGTAAAGAATTAAAGAAAGTATCACCCCTAAGTCCAAGCCTTAATGTCTCTAAAGGAATAACTTCATTATGTGAAATATTACCTAAATTAACATTTGACCCAAAAAGATTAATAAACCAAACTTGTTGCTTTTTAGCAGGTGCTTCCCATAAAATTTGTTCTGGCTTAACCTTAGCTATTATTTTATTAATAAGAATGGTATGAGGTGTTCCATTGGGTCTGAAAATTCCAACCGAACCACTTTCTCTTCCTTCTGCAATAACTTTCCAAGATCCAGCTTCTAGTTCTGTAGTCATCATACGAACCCATTTAGCAGGGCTAATTAGAATACCTTCCTCCTTAGAACCCACTTCGCTCATAACAGTACATTGAGAAGAAAGATTTCTTATAAAATCACATTTCAAATCATGTGGAATTGCTATAGAACCGTCAGAAACCTCAGCTAAATCAAGATCATATTCATCAATTAGTTTCCTGTATTGATTAAATTTTTTCCTAACTGCAAAAACCTCAAATAGTGTCCCACCAAAATAAGGGCGAATTCCTGCACTTTTATACAACTTAATTTTTTCTTTTAAATTAGTTGTAACAGCACTTGTCCCAAATCCAAATTTAACAATATCGGTATACTCAGAAGAAGTTTCTATAAAATCTTCTACTTGACGAATACTTAAGCCTTTATCCATCATCATGGTAAGGCCGTTATTACGGGGCTTTTCACTTCTTTTAGGAAGGTATGTGAGATTGAAATTCATTGTTACTAATCTTTATATTGTGCAATAATATCAACAATTTCTTGAATATCTTTAGCTTGTGGATATATTTCAAAGAGTTTAGTAATAGTTTTTTTGTCTTTTTTCAAAATATGGTGCAATTTAATAGACGCTTCATTTAATTTATTATCTGCCAATAATAAGGCTATCAACCTAAAACTCAAATCTTCTTCCTCTCCATTATTTTTTATAGCTGTCCTTACAGTGCTTAACGCCTTTTTAGGAGCATTGTTTTCAAATAAAAAATTAGAATAATCTATCCATGCATCAATATTGTTGGGTTCTAACTCAACAACTTTTTTAAAAGCATTTTCAGCATCATTAGTTCTTAATAATTTTTGTAATATTTCTGCATATATGTACCAATATTCAGCATTTTCTGGCTCAAATTTTAGTGCCTTTTCAATAAATTTTATTGCATCAATTGATTGATTCTTCAAATCTTTAACAACTCCAATCCCTACCCATGCATCAGTCTGGTAAGAATCCAGTTCTATGCTTTTCTCATAAAAAGTTAATGCTTTATCATACTCACCAATCTTCTCATAGCACTCTCCAATAGTACAATAAGCATACGAATGTGGTTGTTCTATTTTAAAAGTTTCATTAAATAAATCAATTGCTTTTCTATATTCTTTTCTCTGAATATGAACATTTGCTTTACCATAATATGAGGCACTAAAATTTTCATTAATGGCAATTGACAAATCAAAAGCAAAAATCGATTCCTCAGGGTAAGACAATCTGTTATAAATTGTTCCAAGATTAAACCAAGCTAGGTATGAGTAAGGATTTTCATTAACAAGCTCATTAAAAAACAACAATGCTTCTGAATCTCTATCTACTTCATTGTAGGCCACACCTAACTCCAACAAAGTAGATTCATTGTTAGGATTAATCCGTAAGAGATCTTGCATTACATCGATAGCCATTTCACAATTACCCATGTTTTGATATTCATAAGCTAACTCCATGAGCATTCCTTCGGTTTCTTCTTCTAAATAATCCCAAGAAGAGTGGAATACTTTAGAAAAATGATCTGCCGCAATTTTAAAATACCCTTGTCTAGAGTTTAGTCTTCCAAGTGCCATTAATAATTCTCTATTTGAAGGATTAATTATAAGAATACCATTCAAAAGATCAATACCTTTTAAATATAATTTCTCCATTGAATAAAACTCTGCAAGAATTAATGATAAAGATAAATTTTTCGGATGCTGAACAAGACCTTTTACAACTGCTAACCGTGCTTTCTCTTTAAATTCTAGGTCTAAATAATAATTGATAATAACTTCATAGTCTTCAACATCAAAAAATGAGAATGACTCATTTTCAATCATTCGTTCAAATTGAACAACTTTATCTAAGGAAAAACTATCATTACTTTCTTCTTCAAACATAGTTTACTATATATCTATGCTTAACAAAATTATTCATATACAAACACCCCCGACACAAACCAAAATCACCTTTTCCACAATTAAATTAACACTGTCATTTAAGTTGTTGTATATCTGCACATTAAAAAAATATTTTTTATTTAAGTTGGTGAATTCATTATGATTATATTCGAAAAAAATTTGAACAACACTTAAAATGACACTAATAAAATCAATTTCTGGAATTAGAGGAACCATTGGAGGTAGCCCAGGAAATGCGCTTACCCCAATAGATATAGTAAAGTTTTCTGCAGCATTTGGAATGTGGGTTAAAAGCAGATTTCCAAATCAAAAATCTACAATTGTTATCGGAAGAGATGCTAGGATATCAGGAGAAATGGTAAGAAATTTATGCGTTTCTACATTAACAGGACTTGGAATAAACGTCATTGACCTTGGCCTCTCTACAACACCAACTGTTGAAATAGCAACTGCCACTGAAAATGCTCAAGGTGGAATAATATTAACAGCTAGTCACAACCCTAAACAGTGGAACGCATTAAAGCTTCTTAATGAAAAAGGTGAGTTCATATCTGCTAAAGACGGTGAAACACTTTTAAATATTATTGAAAAAGACAATTACACTTTTAGTGAAGTAGACGATCTAGGAACAATTACGACTGATGACACTTATTTTGAAAAACACATAGCCGAAGTATTAAATCTAGACTTAGTAGACAAAACACTGATTGAAAATGCTAATTTAAAAGTTGTTATTGACTGTGTAAACAGTACTGGAGGAATTATTCTTCCTCAATTGTTACAAGCATTAGGAGTAAAAGAAGTAATAAATTTATATTGTGAACCTAACGGTGAATTTCCTCATAACCCAGAACCATTACCCGAAAACCTTTCTGAAATAAGCAAAGTTGTCATAGAAAATAAAGCTGCAGTAGGAATTGTTGTCGATCCTGATGTAGATCGTCTAGCAATGGTATGTGAAGATGGATCAATGTTTGGCGAAGAATACACACTCGTAGCTGTTGCTGATCACATACTTAGCAACACTCCCGGAAACACTGTATCTAATTTGTCTTCCACTAGAGCATTAAGAGATGTAACTGAATCCCACCAATCAAACTACCAAGCTTCAGCTGTAGGAGAAGTAAATGTTGTTGAAAAAATGAAAGCAACAAATGCAATAATTGGTGGTGAAGGAAATGGAGGGATTATCTACCCTACTTCACACTACGGAAGAGATGCACTAGTTGGAATCGGTCTATTCCTAACATTATTGGCTAAAAAAAATATCAAAGCCAGTGAATTAAGAGACAGCTATCCAAAATATGTTATCTCAAAAAACAAAATTCAACTTACCCCAGAAATAGATGTGGATAAGATCTTAGTTGAAATGGAGAATAAATACGCTAAGTATCCTGTAAATACTATAGATGGTGTTAAAATTGAATTGGAGAATGAATGGGTTCATTTAAGAAAATCTAATACTGAACCCATCATTAGGATTTATGCAGAAAGTTCATCTTCAGCAAATGCAAATGCACTTGGAGAACGATTTATTAATGAAATTAAAAGCCTTATTTAAACATACTTTTTAATAATACTTGAACTAACTTTACACAAAATCCATTAAATGAAAAATATTTATTTAGATAATGCAGCAACCACTCCTTTAGCTCCCGAAGTTTTAGAAGCAATGCTTCCTTTTCTTAAAAATGATTTTGGAAATCCTTCAAGCACTCATTCTTTTGGAAGAAAAACTAAAAACGCCATAGAGATAACAAGAAAAAAAATTGCTGACTATCTTAAAGCCGAACCCAGTGAAATAGTTTTCACATCTGGAGGAACCGAAGCAGATAACATGGCTTTAAGATGTGCTGTTTCTGACTTAGGCGTTAAAAGGATTATTACTTCATGCATTGAACACCATGCTGTAGGACACACAGCTAATCACCTTCAAGATTCATGTGATATAAAAATTGATTTTGTTAATATTAACGACCAAGGACATGTAGATATTGAACATTTAGAAGAGCTTCTAAAGAAAAATACAAATACGATTGTTTCTCTTATGCATGCAAATAACGAGATTGGCAACTTGCTTGACTTAAAAAAAGTTAGCCTACTTTGTAAAAAATACAACGCTTATTTCCATTCTGACACTGTTCAAACTATGGGCCACTACAACTTCGACCTTAAAGACTTAGACATTGATTTTATTACTTGTGCAGCTCATAAATTCCACGGCCCAAAAGGAGTTGGTTTCCTTTACATAAAAAGAAACACACAAATTAATCAATTAATAACGGGGGGGTCACAAGAAAGAAAACTTAGAGGTGGTACAGAAAATCTTTATGGAATTGTTGGAATGGGAAAAGCAATGGAATTAGCATACTCCGATCTTGAAGAACACCAACAACATGTTCAACAACTAAAATCTTACATGATTAATGAACTATTAAAAATAGATTCAATGATAACTTTTAATGGAGACATCGTTCCTGAAAATAGTTTATACACTGTACTAAACGTTTGCTTCCCAATTACTCAACAAAGCAGTATGATGCTGTTTAGCCTAGATATTAGTGGAATTGCTGCCTCTGGTGGAAGCGCATGCTCATCCGGAGCCTCTTCAGGGTCTCATGTTCTTGCCTCACTTCCCAATTCTGACAATTGTCAATCCATAAGATTTTCTTTCAGCAGATACACAACCAAAGAAGAAATTGATTTTGCTTTAGGAAAAGTAAAAGATTTAATAACTGTAAGTGTCTAGCGATAAATTAATAGTGAACTTTTTAGGAACTGGAACCTCTCAAGGAGTACCGGTAATCGGTTGTCATTGTGACGTCTGCTCTTCAACAACTTCAGAAAACAATCGTTTAAGGTCCTCTATCCACATATCAAAAAAAAACACCTCAATAGTCATTGATACAGGTCCAGATTTTAGGCAACAAATGCTAAACTATAAAATTGAGAAATTAGATGCTGTTTTATTCACTCATGAACATAAAGACCATGTTGCTGGTCTTGATGACGTTAGAGCTTATAATTTCCTTCAGAAAAAACCCATAGACATCTTTTGTAGCGACCATGTTTTTGAGTGTTTAAAAAGAGAATATAGGTACATCTTTGATCACAACTTTAAATACCCAGGCATACCAAAAGTGAATAGGTTTTCATTAGAAAACAAAACTTTCAGCTATAAAGATTTAAAGATTCAACCCATTCAGGTTATGCATTATAAATTACCAGTTTTTGGCTTTAGAATAGATAAATTCTGCTACATTACTGATGCCAGCTTCATTGAGAAAAAAGAAAAAGAAAAATTAAAAAACCTTGATGTACTTGTGATTAATGCTTTAAGAAAAGAAAAACATATTTCTCATTTCAATTTAGAAGAAGCATTAAATCTAATAAAGGAACTCAACCCAAAAGAAGCATATTTGACTCACATATCACACCTTTTAGGTTCTCACGAAGCAATATCAAAAGAATTACCTAATAACGTTTTTCTTTCACACGATAAATTAAGCCTAACTTTATAACCATGAGAATAGACATACTTTCTGCAGTTCCAAGTCTTCTGGGAAGCCCTTTTAATGATTCAATTTTAAAAAGAGCTCAAGAGAAAAAAATTGTAGAAATTAAAGTTCATAATATTCGAGACTATTCTACAAACAAACAAAAAAGTATTGACGATTATGCCTTTGGAGGAGGAGCAGGAATGGTGCTATGCATCGAACCTATTCATAAATGCATTTTAAAATTACAGCAACAAAGAAAATATGATGAGATTATTTACATGAGTCCAGATGGAGAATTGTTAAATCAATCGATTTGCAATCAAATTTCATCTTCTTACAAGAATATTATTATTATCTGTGGTCATTATAAAGGAATAGACGAAAGATTAAGAGAACAGATTGTAACAAGAGAAATATCTATAGGCGATTATGTGCTTTCCGGGGGTGAGTTAGCTGCTGCAGTACTAGCAGACGGCATTATAAGACTAATCCCTGGAGTTTTAAACAATGAAACATCTGCTTTAACTGATTCTTTTCAAGATAATTTGCTTGCACCCCCAGTTTACACAAGACCTGCAGTTTATAACAACTGGAAAGTTCCTGAAGTTTTAACATCTGGAAACCTAAAAGCTATAGAAGAATGGAGACACGAGAAATCGATCTTAAGAACTAAAGAGAAACGTCCAGACTTACTTTAAAAGTGAAAATTACTTATCAATTTTATAAGCAGTTTGTTTATTAATTGATTCCTGATGGATAGCTGAAAAAACTTTAGAAATAAAACCAGAACTTAAATCCTCTGTTGCCCCTAACTCCAATGTCCTTTTAACTACCTCCTTCCATCTTTTGGGCTGTAAAATAGTTATGTTATTTATACTTTTATACTTACCAATATGATTAGCTACTTTCATTCTTTGACTCAAAACATTAATTAATTCAGCATCAAAATAATCAATTTGGTTTCGCAACTCCTTTAATTCATTTTTTACTTCAAGATTATCAACCTCAACAAATTTAAGAACTAGTTTTTCTAAAATAGTTTTTAATTGAGTGGGAGTTATTTGTTGATCAGAATCACTCCATGCATTATCTGGATCAATATGACTCTCAATCATTAACCCGTCATAATTCAAATCCATGGCCTTTTGAGAAATCTCTTGGATCATACCTCTCCTTCCCCCTATGTGACTTGGATCACAAATCATTGGAATCAAAGGCATTCTTTGCCTTAATTCAATAGGCAGCTCCCACATTGGTTTATTTCTGTAAACAGATTTATCGTAAGTTGAAAAACCCCTGTGAACAGCCGCAATTTTACTAATCCCAGCACCCTGAATTCGTTCAATAGCACCTTGCCATAAATCTACATCTGGATTAATTGGGTTTTTTACAAAAATAGGGACATCAACTCCTTTCAAAGAGTCGGCAATTTCCTGAATAGAAAATGGGTTCACACTTGTTCTAGCACCTATCCATAAGATATCAATCTCAGAATTAAGCGCCTGATCAACATGCTTTGAATTGGCAACCTCTATCGCTGTTTTAAATCCAAACTCTTTTTTTAGTAATTGTAACCAAGGTAGCCCTATAGAACCAACTCCTTCAAAAGAATTTGGACGAGTTCTAGGCTTCCATATACCAGCTCTAAAAACATCAACACCCAAACTTTTAAGCTCTTTACCAATAGATAATATTTGACTTTCAGATTCAGCACTGCAAGGACCAGAAATGATTAACGGTTGATTATCTGAGTTAACATTCCAATTGTCAAAAATTGTTTTTTTTCTATTATTCATGGATATTTCTATTAAGAACTTTATTAGCTATTTCATCTAATCGATTATTCAATTATAAAAATAGAATCATTTTTTCATAAAATGATATTACAATAATAAATAGACTTACTTTAATAATAAAGTACATTATAATACTTTTACCAATAACTTTAAAAGTACTCTTAAATCACAAATCAATTTGGTGTTGAATAAAACAATTAAACCAGCAAATAAAATAAGTGGAATAATCGACATTCCATCAAGTAAGAGTCATGCACAAAGAGCAGTCGCTTGTTCATTAATATCTAAGGAAGCAACAACTATTCTCAACTTCGGAGATTCTAAGGATGAACTAACAGCTCTCCAAATATTAAAGCAATCAAATAAGATTATTTCTCATGAAAAAAAATTCATAAAAATAGCTTCATCTTCAAATTTCAACTTTAAAGACAAAAACATTTCTTTCAATGAAGCTGGTTTATCCTGTAGATTATTCACTCCTATTTTAGCAAATTCAGAACAATACTTAATTCTTAATGGAAATGGCTCTTTACTTAAAAGACCAATGGGAATTTTTAATTCAGTTTTCAAAAAAATATCAGTTAATTTTTCATCAAAAAACAACAAACTTCCTTTTACAATTAATGGTCCTATCAGTCCTAAATCAATCTCAATAGATGGCAGCCTCAGTTCTCAATTTATTTCTGGACTAATTTATGCTTACGTAGGTTCAGACAAACTAAAAACTGAAACAATAAAAATTAAAAACCCTAAATCAGTTCCATACATTGAATTAAGTCTTGATGTTCTTAAAAGCTTTGGCGTAAAGCTAAAACTTAATAAAAATACCATTCATTTTAATGGTCCCTACAACTTAAAGCCAACATCAATAACTATTGAAAATGACTGGAGCAGCGCATCTTTCTTTATTGTTGCAGCAGCTATTCTTGGAAACATTACAATAAAAAATATTAATGCAAATTCGAAACAAGCAGACAGTAGGATTCTTTCTGTTATTGAAGAATTTGGAGCATATGTTTCATGGAATAAAAACGCTTTAAACATTAGTAAAAACGAATGCGTGAGTTTTGATTTTGACGCCAGTAACTCGCCAGATCTTTTCCCTCCACTTGCTGTTCTAGCAAGTTTTGGCTCAAAAACTAGCTCAATTAAAGGTGTTGAAAGATTATACGCAAAAGAAAGCAATAGAGCTCAAACAATAAAAAGTGAATTATCAAAGCTTGGAGCAAATATTAACATTAGTGACAACACGATGTTTGTTTCACCTAGATCTGAACCTATCACTTTCAACGTAAATTCTTGTAATGATCATAGAATTGCAATGGCTGCTTCAATATTCGCGTTAATGCTCGACAAACCAACTCTAATAAAAGATTCAAGTGCTGTAAATAAATCTTTTCCGTCCTTTTATAAACTTTTAGATTCTGTAACTTTGTAAGTATGAATACATTTGGCAATAATTTTAGGGTAAGTATTTTTGGGGAGTCTCATGGAAAAACAATGGGTATTACCCTAGATAATGTGCCTCCAGGAATTGATATTGATGAAGATGATTTCTTAGCAGATATTGGCAGGAGAAAGCCAGGCAAAAAAGGAACTACAACAAGAAAAGAATCTGATCAACCAATTTTTGCATCTGGATTATTTAATGGTAAAACCACTGGTGCCCCGCTTACTATTCTCATAGAAAATACCAATACTAAATCTTCAGACTATCAAAAAACAATATCATTTCACCGCCCAGGACACGCAGATTTTGTTGCCAATGAAAAATTCAAGGGCTTTCAAGATTATAGAGGTGGAGGTCATTTTTCTGGACGACTTACTGTCCTTATTGTTTGTGCTGGTGTAGTAGCAAAAAAAATTCTTAATACAATCTCTATTAAAGCAGAAATTATTGAAATTGCTGGAGAGAGTAACATTGAAAAAGGACTTCAAAAAGGAATTGACAACAAAGACAGTGTTGGTGGAATTGTAGAGTGTAGAATAAAAGATGTACCTACTGGATGGGGAGAACCTTTTTTCGACTCTGCTGAATCAGTTTTAGCACATGCAATATTTTCTATTCCTGCAGTAAGGGGTATAGAATTTGGCACAGGTTTTAGAGCTACTAAATTGTTTGGATCTCAGCACAACGACACCTATTTAGACAAAAAAGGAACAACAAAAACCAATCATTCTGGAGGAATTACAGGTGGAATAACAAATGGAAATGAATTGGTTTTTAGAATCGGAATTAAGCCAACCTCAAGCATTGGAAAAACTCAATCTAGTTGGAATATCGAAGACAATGAAATAAAAGATTTTAAAATTCAAGGAAGACACGATTTATGTATAGCATTAAGGGTTCCGGTTGTACTTGAAGCTGTTACTGCAATAGCCTTGTTAGACCTGAAAATGCAATCAGTTAGATAATTTTCTAAATGTTTTCATTTATTTACATTTTTTCTTTGTAATATTGCACCCCGAATTAGGATTGAAGAAAAATTACATCATGGACAAGATAAAAGAATTAGCAAACGAATTAACACAAGTCAACGAATGGCCTGAATTCGGTTCTGGCGATACATTAAACGTCACTTATAAGATCAAAGAAGGTGACAAAGAAAGATTACAGTCTTTTAAAGGCACAGTTATTCAGAGAAGAGGAAGCGGAACTACTGAGACTTTTACCATTAGAAAAATTTCTGGCGGAACTGGTGTTGAAAGAATATTTCCACTAGCATCCCCATTTTTAGAAAAAATTGTAGTTGAAAAACAAGGTGCAGTTCGTAGAGCTAGAATATTCTACTTGAGAGATAGAACAGGAAAATCTGCTCGTATTAAAGAAAGAAAACAATATTCAAAAAAATAATTTAAAGCGGTCAATGACCGCTTTTTTTTTTACACCTTTTTTTGTAACTGATTTAAAAATAATTCTGCAGCATCTTTTAATTGATTAATTCCTGGTTCTTCCATTGGAATATGACCACACCCTTTTAAAAACACAACTTTTTTATCACAGTTTAATTTCTCATAAAATGGGGCAGAAATTTCCCATGGTATAATGTTATCATCTTCAGGTTGAAAAAACAAAACTGAACAACCATCAAATTCTTCAGGCTCAACAGCAGGTTGAGCATTTAAGAGAGTTCTTAAGAATTTCAAATAAACCCAACTTCCAGACCCAATTTTATCTTGTTTTAATTTCTTCACAAAAGAAGGATCATTTGCCATGGCCCACATTTTAGTAGTGTGTTTTATTGGAACTTTAATTGAATCTGTAATTGATTTCGAGAAATTTAAAAAAGACGGTGAAACCTTCCCAAGTAATTTATTTTTTGACAACTGCTGCTGAACCTCATGCGTTCTTGTATCAGCTAAACTTGAAACCATTATTGCAAATACACTTTTATTTTCACATGCAACATGATAACATAACATTCCACCAAGACTTATTCCACACAATACTATTTTTCTATTGTCCTTTTTACTCTCCACATCAACCAGATGATTAATTAAGCTCACCCAAGTTGAATAAGATGTTGGAGAACTCTCTCTACTAAGACCAAAACCTGGTAAATCAGGTGCAATACATTCAAATCCTAATTTTAAAAGTGCAATACCAATAGGTGAAAGTAATCGACCGTTACCCCCTCCTCCATGAACTAAAATTAATTTTATTTTTTCATTTCTTTTTTTTGGAATATAGTGATCGATGTGAATGTTTGAATCGTTCCACTTTAAAAAATATTCATCGGGAAAAAACTCATCATCAATTCTATAATCCGCTGGAAAATAAGCTTCTAACTCTCTCCAGTCACGATAATTAAGGTACGTATCTTCTGATTTTTTCATTTATTTTCACAAGTTAATAGTGTTAAACTGAAATACAAATCAAATATCAATCAAAATTATCTTGTTTATAACATCTAAATAACTTCACCTTTAATTCTTTCATTTAATCGCCTAGTTTATTAAATTTCAGAAAAATTAATACAATGAATATTAGATTTTTATTCATCTTGTCTTTGCTTTTAACAAGTTCTTATTCAATAAAAGCTCAAACTCCTACTTTAGTATGTTCTAGTGACACAACATTATACAATTCTACGACATGTAAAGTTACTTTTACATACTCTATTACATGTTCTGCAAATTGTGTAGGTTCATCAATATACCAATCAGATATTTCTGGATATAGTTCTGGAGATTTATTTCCACTTGGCACAACATTTCAAGAATATACAATAACAAATGGAACAGACTCAAGCACTTGTACTTTCAATGTTAATGTTGTAGACACCATTTCACCAAATATCAACTGTTTAGGAACTCAAAACGTAAGTGCTAATTCGAATTGTCAAGCCATTTTAGGTGATTATTCAAGTGTTATTAGCAGTACTGATAATTGTGATATTCCAACAATTACACAATATCCTATACCAGGAACTACAATGACAAGCTCTGAACTAGTTACAATGTATGCCACAGATGTTTCTGGAAATACCGATTCTTGTTCTTTTCTTATTTTAGTTGACGACAACCTTCCCCCAACAATTTCTTGCCCTACAGATTCAAATGTATACATTAACTCCAATTGCATGTATTCACTTGATGATTTAACTGGGTACATTTCAATTTTTGATAATTGTGATCCAAATCTTACTGTTACTCAATCACCAACAACAGGAACCATGTTTAACATTGGAGATGATCCATTTATTTCTTTTAATGTAACAGACATTTCTGGAAACTCAAGTGTTTGTTCATACAGAATTAGTGTTGTAGACAGCACGCCACCTGTTATTAATTGCCCAGCTAATCAAGTTGGTTATTTAAACTCAACTTGTGAAGATGTTTTACCTGACTTCACAAGTTTGATTACTTCTTTTGACAATTGTTCTGGCTCAGTATTTGTTCTTCAATCTCCAATTGCCGGATCACCTATTTTAGGAACAAATGATAACACCATAACTTTCACCTCAACAGATGCTTACAGTAATTCCAACACATGCACAATTACATACAATGCATTAGATACAATATCTCCAATAATTTTATCTTGTATAAACGACACTGTTAGGTTTTCAGATTCCAACTGCACTTATTTTCTTGAAGATTTCAGTTCATTAATTCAAGTTGAAGACAATTGTGAAAATAATTACATTTTCACTCAGACTCCAACTGTAGGAACACCTTTAGCCATAGGAACTTCTACTCAAATAACTTTATTGGTAGCAGACTCAAGTAATAATAGTACCTCTTGCTCTTTTTTAATTGATGTTCAAGACAACAAACCACCTCTTCTAATTTGCCCTTCTAACCCAGACGTAATATTAGATACTAATTGCATTTACATTATTGCTGATTTTGAAAACTCAATAAACCTGGTTGACAATTGTGATCCAAACCCCACCTACAGTCAAAGTGTAAATTCGGGAGACACACTTACCGGAATTGGAACTCAACAAAATATTATTTTAACCAGTTCTGACATGTATGGAAATGCTACAAGTTGTAGTTTCACCATTACACTTACCGATACAACTAGTCCATCAATAACCTGCCCAGACACACAATACATCAATTTAGACCTAAACTGTCTATACATTGTTCCAGATATAACATTACTTGCCACAAGTAGTGATTACTGTGACATAAACACACAATTATCTCAAAGCATTCCTCTAGGAACAACAACTGGAGGAATTAACACCATAAACATTGTTGCTACAGATAATAGTGGAAACAGTTCTACATGTCCAGTTGTACTTATGCCCAATGACACCATAAACCCAACTATAATTTGCCCAAATAACATAGAATCTTGCGATCCAATTGTTTCATTTATTTCGCCTACAGCATCAGATGATTGCGGTACTATAAATTTGTTTCAAACTGACACCTCTAATCTTAATTCTGGAAGTGTTTTTCCTATAGGAATAACTACCTTAAGTTTTCTAGCTGAGGATTTAATAGGAAATCAAGCTAGTTGTAATATTGAAATTGAGATATTTGAGCCACCATTTATTGACGCAGGAAATGATGTGTTTATTGATGAAGGAAGCTCAATAACAATTGATGCAACAGCAACAAATTACTCTACTCTACAATGGACACCATTGTATAATATTCAAAATGCCAACAATGAAGATCCAACAGTAAGCCCCTTAAATTCAATTACCTATTTTGTAGCTATTGAAAGTGCTGATGGCTGTTTGGCTACTGACTCTGTAGTAGTTTTTGTTACTCAAATCACAGATATAATCATTAATAACATCATCACACCTAATGGAGATGGTAAAAATGACACCTGGGACATAAATAAACCAAGCTTTATTTCTGGATGTCCTGTTTATATTTTTAATAGATGGGGTAAAATTGTTTGGGAAACTACCAATTACAACAATAATTGGAATGGTGAAAATTTAGAAGGTCAATTATTACCTGATGGAACTTACTATTACACTATTATTTGTCAAGGTGACCAATATAAAGGTTCAATTCTTTTAATTAAATAATTAGATGAAAAATACAATCTCAATAATACTGATTTTTACATGTGTTTTCTATTCTGCTCAACAGACACCTCTAAATTCTCTTTACTTTCAGAATTTATACATGATTAACTCTGCCGAAGTTGGAAAAACTAACCAATTGAAATTTAACTTATCTCACAGGCAACAATGGGTTGGTTTTGAAGGTGCCCCTACAACAACATGGTTTACAGTTCAAAAAAAATTAAATAGAAACCTGAATTTTGGAATAAGATTTAACTATGATCAAATTTCATTTTTTGAAAAATTACAATTTGATGCCTCTAGCTCATATCTATTAAAAATTGACAAAGCAAACGAACTCACTTTTGGACTTTCTTTAGGAATGATACAAGGATCATTAGTTATGAATAACATGATTTCTACAGATAATTCAGATGAAATACTTTTAAATAATGGTGTAAACGGGGTTGGTTTTCATTCAGATTTTGGTATTGCATATTCTCTAAATAAAAAATTAAATATTGGGATTTCATTTCCTAATTTATTTACAACATCAATGAATATAGAGCCAATTAATATAGATCAAACTTATGACTACAAAATGCATCGAATTGCATATTTATCTTACGAATTAGACATGAGCTCAGATGTTAAATTTACCCCTATAATTTTAATTAGAAAAGCAGCGGGTCTAAGTAATCAAATCGATTTAATTGGGAATTTTAATTTCCAAAATAATTATTGGGGAGGATTAGGATTTAGACAGCAAGGAGGTTTCCTAGTTAACGTAGGATTCTCTCCTATAGACAATCTTAATTTAACATATTCTTATGAATTTAATAACAGTAAGATTGCATCATTCACATCTGGATCACATGAATTAATGTTAAGCTTTGCATTGAAAAACAAAACAAAAGAGAATCCACAAACGGAAGAAAATCAAGAGCAAAACACAACAGATGAACAAGAAAAAGAATCAGAAATAAATAAATAATTACATTTTCTGAGGAACTTCAATTCCTAAAAGCTTCATTGCACTTTCAATAACTAATGAAATTTTTTCTGAAAGCACTATCCTAAAAGCTTTTAATTGTTCATCCTTTTCTCCAAGAATTGGAATCGATTGGTAAAAAGAGTTATAAGCCTTGACCAAGTCAAAAGAATAATTAGCAATTACTGCTGGAGATAGGTTTTTACCAGCCTCAGAAACAACATTTGGGTAATCTGCTAATAATTTAATTAATTGAAGTTCAGAAGGTGAAAGGACAATATTTATATCAATACTTTTAATAGAACCCTTGCCTTTTCTCAAAATACTTTGAATTCTAGCATAACAATACTGAATAAATGGTGCTGTATTGCCATTTAAATCAATAGATTCAGTAGGGTTAAACATCATTTTTTTCTTAGGATCTACTTTAAGCAAGTAATACTTCAAACCTCCTTTACCTATAGTTTCGTAAAGCAGCTTTTTATCATCTTCAGACATCCCTTCTAACTGACCTCTTTGTTCTGTCATTTGCTTAGCATCATCTATCACACTTAGAATTAAGTCATCAGCATCAACAACAGTCCCTTCCCTAGATTTCATCCTTCCTTCAGGTAATTCTACCATACCGTACGAAAGATGAAAACACTCTTCTGCCCAAGAATAACCAAGTTTTTTCAAAATTGTAAACAACACTTTAAAATGATGATTTTGTTCATTTCCAACAGTATAAATAAGGCCAGATAAGTTATTGTAATCCTTATACCTTTCAATAGCTGTTCCTAAATCTTGAGTCATGTAAACAGATGTACCATCTGCTCTTAGTAGTAATTTATCATCTAATTTATCTTCAGAAAGATCACACCAAACAGAACCATCCTCTTTTTTATAGAAAACACCAGATTCAAGACCACTTGAGACAACATCTTTACCTAAAATAAATGTGTCAGATTCATAGTATAGCTTATCAAAATCTACCCCCATAAGCTGGTATGTTTGATTAAATCCTTCGTACACCCAAGCGTTCATTTTCTCCCAAAGATTATAAACCTCAGGATCTTTGTTCTCCCATTTTAATAAAATACTCTGAGCCTCTTTTAAAATTTGAGTTTGCTTTTCTGCATCATCTTTAGAGAGACCACTCTCAATTAAATCAGAAACTTCCTGCTTAAAAGCTTTATCAAAAGCAACATAATATTTTCCTATTAAATGATCTCCTTTTAGGTTAGCAGACTTTGGAGTTTCTCCATTTCCAAATTTCTGCCAAGCCAACATAGATTTACAAATATGAATGCCTCTATCATTTATAATTTGAGTCTTAACAACATTGTGACCATTTGCTTTTAAGATTTCCGAAACAGCATACCCAAGAAAATTATTTCTAAGATGTCCTAAATGAAGCGGTTTGTTTGTATTTGGTGAAGAATACTCAACCATGTATGTTTTACCCGATTTATTAGGGTTGAAACCATAATTCTTTAAAGTCAAAGATTTGTTAAACGCTGTAATCCAAAAAGAAGATTTTAACGAAAGATTTAAAAATCCTTTTACAACATTAAAATCAGAAAATAAATCAGAATTTGAAATTAACCACTCACCTATCACATTGGCAGATTCTTCTGGAGATTTTTTAGTTATTTTAAGTAATGGAAATACAACTAAAGTTTGATCACCTTCGAAGTTAGGTTTTGTTGACTCTATTTGAAAAAATTCGGCATTTAATTTTTCACCATAAAGAGAAGCAAAAGCTTTCGAAACTTCCTGACCAACTTGAAATGAAACACTCATTAATTATCCTCTTTTTTCGATTATTGAAGTAGCACTTTCTAATATTCTGAATGCAGTTTCAGCCATCTTGTTCTGTTTGTTATCTAAACATGGATTAATTTCTACCATTTCAAAACAATTTGTTCTTTTGTCAATAAGTAAATGATTTATTAAACTGCTTGCTTCTTGTTCGGTAAGTCCATTCTGAACTGGAGTTCCAGTTCCATAAGAAACTAAATCACAGTCCATACTATCTACATCAAAAGATATGTAAATAAGATCGCAATTTTTAAGATATTCTAAAACACCTTTAGCAACAGATTCTGCACCATTTCTTCTTAAAGTTTCGACATCAATATTTTTAATCTCATTATTTGAAATGTAAAAATCTTCAGGTTCTTCAGTATCTCTTAATGCTACATATACCAAATCTCTAGTATTGATTTTTGGGTATATATTACCAACCTCTTTTAATTTCTTCCACATTTCATTAGTTACCGAATCTACTTCTTGAATACGGTGTTCTTGGTTATCGGAGTTTAAAGCCGTAGCCAAAGACATTCCATGAATATTTCCTGTTGGTGTAGTATATGGAGAATGTAGATCTGCATGAGCATCAATCCAAACAACTCCTAATCTCTTTCCAGGATAAGCCATTTTAATACCTGCAATAGTCCCACCTGCACTAGAGTGATCACCTGAAATAACAATTGGGAAATTGTTTTTAACTAATTGATTATTTACTTCTTGAGAAACAGCATTAAATATTTCAATAACACCTTCAATTCTAATTGCTTTGGGATATTTAACTTCTTCAAAAAGAAGGTGATTAAAATCTTTAATTATAATAGAGTTCAATCTAGAGAAATATGAAGACTTCATATTAAATGAAGCAACCTTTAACGCCTGAATACCTAGGCTAGACCCCCTAGTTCCTGCACCAATTTCAGATTTATTTTCTATAACTTTTACTCTGTTTTTCTGTTCAGCCATTAAATATTAACTAAAGATAAATGCGAGTTTAAGGAAAATCAATGATTTCACCAATAATAACAAGACATAATAGATTACTACTAATTATTTGCTTGATGCCTTACTTTTAGATTACCCATTTTATCTTGCAACTTTTTGCAATGGTTTTTATACTTATAAACACCTAAAGTAATGGCTTTATTAATGTATAAATTAGCTTTATCAAATTCATCTACCCACAAATAAGCTTCAGCCAAGTTTGTATACAATAAAGCCGTAGATTTTTTATTTATTCTTGACTTATTATCTGAAAGATTGCTTTGAGCCAATTGATCAAGCCAAATATTAATGGCTTTAGAAATGTTTTCTTTAGCATTACTTTTATCAACATCATTTACAAAACCTTCATATCCAATTTTTGCAAACGTCATTGCATCTACAAATTCGGAATAAGAATGATTTTTATACTTTTTTATAACATATATCTCGTTCTGACTTGATTTTACAGGATAGCCAAAAGTAGTATTCATGTTACTATTTAAATTACTTAGAATATTATTTAACAATTTTGTTTGTAGCCCTTTCCAGTATTTATCTTTATTATCCATCCACCAAAGCTGATAATCGTATTGACTTTTATCATCCCTAATTAATTCTGACATCTCAGAATTGAAATAAGTTTTAGAATAAACCAAACCCTGAAATGGTGCATCTATCTTAATTTCTACAGGCATTTTATAGTGTGCTGTATATTTATATTTTTTCTGAGCACCAGCTCCTGTTATTTTAGTTGAAATTCTTGAAGATTGTAATCCGTGATGTATAATGGTAACAATAACTCCATCTTCACCTTTAGTGTATCCTGCCAAGTTGATTTTTTGACTACAAAAATCATTTGAAACATTTTCAGTAAAAATCGGTAATGATACATCTCTTAAAACTGGGTAATCAGGGTATGGTTTTTTAACTGGTTGGGCTAGGGCAGTATTCCCAGAGTTAATGGCTTTTTCCCAAACAGCCATTTCTGTAAGATATATTCTATCAATTCTTAAACGATCTTCATTCCACACAACTAATAAATCTTCTTGCTCTTTTTTAGCATTTTCTAACCTATTTTCATATGCTTTGAGCGTATCTTCATTTGCCTGTTCAAAATTATTTTCAAAAATAATTTTGTAGTTTGAAACTGAAGCATCAAATGGCTTTAAAGGAAGTTGAATATATTGAAAAGGGACTTTATAATCTTTTACAGTTTGAGAGCAAATTGAAAAAGAAACTAAAGATGTTAAAACTGCCAATAATAATGATTTCTTCATGTGATTTATTTTAATTTATCTTGAAAAACTTTTTTAAACTTTTCTAATTTAGGTTGAATAACATATTTACAATACGATTCATTTTTGTTTTGTTGGTAATAATTTTGATGATAATTTTCAGCTTTATAATACTCCCCTAGTTCAGAAATTTCTGTTACAATTGATTTATCCCAAGCTCCAGATTTCTGCAACTGATCTTTATAAAAAGAAGCTATTTTTTTCTGAGTTTCATTTAAATAAAAAATTACTGAACGATATTGGCTCCCAATATCATTTCCTTGTCTATTCAGAGTTGTTGGATCATGTGTTTTCCAGAATATTTCTAAAATTTCTTTAAAAGAAATCACATCTGGATTATAAACAATTTTAGCTACTTCAGCATGACCAGTGTTCCCAGTACAAATATCTTTATATGAGGGATTTTTTAAATCTCCACCAGTATATCCAGACTCAACAGATTCAACTCCATTAAGAGATAAAAAAACTGCTTCGATACACCAAAAACAACCTGCACCTAGGACGGTTGTGTCTAACTTATGTGGAACTCCTGACATCTTAAATAAATTATTTGAAAAACTTGTTAAAGAAAAAAAAAGAAAAAAAGATAAAAATATTCTTGAAAGTGAAAATAATTGCATTGTTTTATATTTTTTCAATGAATCACTAAATATACTATTTCTATAAAATTCAAAGTTCATTATCAATGAAAAGAATTGGTTTAATTTCGGATACCCATGGATACTATGACAAAAGGTATGCCAAATATTTTTCAGTTTGTGATGAAATTTGGCATGCTGGAGATATAGGAAATGTTGAAATAATTGATAAGCTCAATAAAATAACCCAAACAAGAGTAGTTTATGGAAACATAGATAACCACACTATAAGAGCAGAGTTTCCTCTAAATCAAAGCTTTAAAATTGAGGAAATCAATGTTTTTATGACTCACATTGGTGGTAAGCCTTATAGCTATACCAAAAGAATTGCCAATTTCTTATTGGAAACAAAACCCGATCTGTTTATTTGTGGACATTCTCACATTTGTAAAATTCAAATGGATAAAAAACTAAACATGCTTTACATGAACCCAGGAGCAGCAGGAATAAATGGGTTTCATAAAGTAAGGACTCTTATTAGGTTTTCAATTGAAGGAGCAAGAATATATGATTGTGAAGTAATAGAACTAGGCAACAGAGTGAAATCATCTTAATCTATCCAATGATTTAACCAATGCTTCATCTTTTTTGATGGATCTATTAGCTAGAAAAACAATAGGAAGAGAACAAACAATAAAATAAGTTCCCCAACCATAATTTGGCAAATCATTCTCTTGCAATAGCTTTTCAGAAAGAAAATCCACATCAATTAAAAGAAGAACAAGAGTAAGAAGAATTAGTAAATAATTAATCTTACCTAACATCAACTGTCGCTTTCTATTTTTATATAGTCCTATTGAAGCAACTGAAACGCCAATTATCATAAATAAACCAACATAAATAGGGAACCTTACTGTTGTTTCTTTTTGAACTGGATCTAAGCCAAATGCATTAATTTGAACAACATCACTATCATTATTAAAAGTGGCATAAGGGAAAAAAATGGATAATATTACAAATACAATAACAAATATTAAATAAACGGTTTGAATTCTCTGTAACATATTTTTTTTCTACAAATATAAAATCTATGCTACAACTCTATTGATAAAGACACTATTTTATTAAAAATTAAATCTTTTTTCAAATAAAAACATTGAGTTTTAATATCATTTACTATATTTGAGATGATTATTAAGTAATCGTCCTGATTACATTAACCCATTTTCATACTTAATTTAAAGTAACCACCATTTCATATTAATAAATTATAATTCTATCGATGTACGACATTTTAGATTTAAACAACAAAAAAGTTGCTGAACTAAGAGAAATTGCTGATACGCTTAGCATCTCAAAACCAGAAAAATTAAAAAAGCAAGATCTAGTTTACAAAATACTAGACGAACAAGCTTTAAATCCGCCTAAAAAGAAAGCTAATAATCAAGCAAAAGAAAAAAAGACTGTTGCTGAAACTGTAAAAGAATCAACAACTAACACAACTGATAAGGCTGAGAATACTGATCAATCTAAAAAAGATTCTTCGGAAAAAAGAAACCAATCAGTTTCAGAACAAAAAGAAAATCACCCTAAAAGAAATGCTCCTTCTAATGACAAAAAAGAGGGTGATAATAAAGAAGGTGAAAACAAGCAAAGAAACAACAACAGTAATAATTCTGACAGAAATTCAGATAGAAACAGAAACAACAACCATAGAAACAGGAACAACAACCACCGAAATGGCAATAGAGACGGTAACCGACACGACAATAGAAAAGATAATCCTTCTCAAGATTTAGGATATAACTTTGATGGTATCATTGCTAACGAAGGTGTTCTAGAAATTATGCAAGATGGTTATGGCTTTTTAAGATCTGCAGATTATCATTATTTAAGCTCTCCTGATGACATTTATGTTTCACAGTCTCAAATAAAATTATTCGGACTTAAAACTGGTGATACTATAAGAGGAACCGTAAGACCTCCTAAATATGGCGAAAGATATTTTCCATTAATACAGGTAGATAAAATTAATGGTCGCGACCCTGAAAACATTAGAGATAGAGTTCCTTTTCAATTTTTAACACCTCTTTTCCCTTCTGAAAAATTTAATCTTACAGGACACGCTAAAGAATCATTATCAACAAGAGTTATGGATCTTTTCTCTCCTATCGGAAAAGGACAAAGAGGAATGATTGTAGCCCAACCTAAAACTGGAAAAACTGTACTTCTTAAAGATGTTGCAAATGCCATAGCTGCAAACCATCCAGAAACCTATCTAATTGTTCTTTTAATAGACGAAAGACCTGAAGAGGTTACAGACATGCAAAGAAGCGTCAATGCTGAAGTTATCGCATCAACATTTGATGAACCAGCTGATCGTCATGTAAAAGTTGCTAATATTGTTTTATCTAAAGCCAAAAGACTAGTTGAATGTGGCCATGATGTTTGCATTTTACTAGATTCTATTACTAGACTAGCTCGTGCTTACAATACAGTGATGCCTGCATCTGGAAAAGTTCTTACTGGAGGTGTAGATGCTAATGCGCTTCATAAACCAAAAAGATTTTTTGGTGCGGCTAGAAAGATTGAAAATGGAGGGTCATTAACCATACTATCTACGGCTTTAACAGAAACTGGTTCAAAAATGGATGAAGTTATTTTTGAAGAGTTTAAAGGTACTGGAAACATGGAACTTCAATTAGATAGAAAAATTTCTAATAGAAGAATTTTCCCTGCAATAGACATTTTAACTTCTGGAACTAGAAGAGAAGATTTACTTATGGATAAAGAAACTCTTCAAAGAGTATGGCTTTTAAGAAAACATTTAGCTGACATGAACCCAATTGAAGCAATGGAGTTTATGAAAGATCGTCTTCAAAACACAAGAAGCAATGAAGAGTTCTTAGTTTCTATGAATGGCTAAATAAAGTCTTATTGTATGAAAACATCGTTAAAAGCTGGACTTTTTGGAGCTTTAATTTACATCCTCTTTGAAATAGCTTTTTATTTGCAAGGATGGAACTATCTAGATTTTAAGCATCTTCTTTCTTTTGCAGTAAGCTCCCTTATCTTATTAATCGTTATTTCTTATTCAATTTTAAAAGAATTTAATGGTGTAAAGAAAAATTCGCCAAGCTTTATTTTTGACCTTAAAAACGGCATTCAAACAGCTTCAATATATGCTCTTCTAATCGCATCATTTTCTTTTGCCTACTACAAATGGATTGATGATTACGCAGAGAGAAAAAAAGAGCAACTAATTGAAATGACAATGGATGAAGATGCAATGCTTGAATTAGCAGAAAAACAAATTGAAAGCAATCCAGACTTTTATTATGGTAAATCTCCTGAAGATTTAATAGACATGCAGCAAGAAAACATTAATGCTAATTTAAATCCAAGTGTAGTTTTCCCTTTTACTTTATTTACTCAATTACTAATGGGAATGATTTTTTCTTTTGTAATAACGGCACTAAACAGACTAGTTCTTTCTAAACTCATCAATTAGCCAGTTATTTTATTTGCTAAGTCATCAAAGTTTATACCATCAAAATTGCCACTACTCATTAATAGTAAATTTTTATTTTCCCATTTCATACTCAAAAGTTTAGTAACCAAGGCAGAAGAATCTGTGAACACCTCAACGTTGGCTGTGCCAAACGCAGTTAAAACTTCTTCAATAGAAATACTAGCTAGTTTTTTATGTTTTAGTGTTTCAGGATTGAAATAAACAAATGCCTTGTCAGCACTTTTCATTGTTCCATTGTATAGCTTTAAAAAAGAATGATTAAGACTACTAAAAGTATGAAGCTCCATGCAAGCAATTAATTTACTTTTAGGAAATTGATCACTTAAGGCCTTAGTGGTTGCTTTAAGTTTTGATGGAGAGTGAGCAAAATCTTTATAGATCACACAATCTTTTGTTTGCTTAACAAGCTCTAATCTTTTTGAAGCTCCTTTAAATGATTGTATAGCGTCATAGAAATTTTCTTTTTTAATGTTCAATTCCAAACATACTTTTAGCGCACCATTTAAATTTTGTAAATTATGCTGACCAAAAATTTGAATTGGTAGTTTTTTATTCGAATCAATTAGGTAAGTTATACCACTTTCTAAAACATGATTATGTGTTGTATAATCAATAGTTTTTAAATTGCTTTTCAACGCTAAACCTAAATCATTAACAACTTCATCTCCAATAAAATAAACTAGACTACCTGTAGTATCAATTGAATCAGCGAAAATCTTAAACTGTTGAATGTAATTTTCAAAAGTGGGAAAAACATTTATATGATCCCAAGCAATACCACTAATTAAACCAATGGTTGGTTTATAGAGGTGAAATTTAGGTCTTAAATCGATTGGGGAAGACAAATATTCATCCCCTTCTAAAACAGCAATCTTAGCATCTTCTGACAAACTAACCATACATTCAAAACCTTCTAATTGGGCACCAACCATATAATCATGCTTAATATTGTTAGCCCTTAATACATGTAAAATCATACTTGTTATTGTTGTTTTCCCATGGCTACCACCAATAACTACACGTGTTTTATTTTTGGTTTTTTCATATATAAATTCAGGATATGAATAAATCTTAAGACCTAATTCTTGAGCTTTCAACAATTCAGGATTGTCTTTCCTTGCGTGCATTCCTAAAATTACAGCATCTATATTTGTTGAAATTAATTGCTCATCCCACCCAATTGTTTTTGGTAAAAGTCCGTATTTCGACAACCTACCTTTAGATGGCTCAAAAATCTCATCGTCTGAACCAGTAACATCATCTCCTTTTAAATGCATGGCTATCGCTAAATTATGCATAGCGCTTCCCCCAATAGCTATAAAATGAACATTCATAATTAAATTTTAAATTGAATTTATAAGTTTAAAGCAAGGTTTAAACAACAAGTATAAATTAGTTTTAAACACTGAAAAATTAAAAAATCAATAATTGGATATTAAATAACATAACATATTATAATGATTATTTTTGTTACGATGATAACGAATGTAAGCATACCATTAGCTGAAAGATTAAGACCAAAAAATCTCAATGAATTTCTTGGTCAAAAACATTTAGTTGGCCAAAACAGCCCTATTAGAAAATGCATTGAAACTGGAAGTATACCGTCAATGATTTTTTGGGGACCTCCGGGTGTTGGAAAAACAACTTTAGCTGAAATAATTTCTCAAGAGTCTGATCGACCATTTTACACCTTATCAGCTATTAATTCAGGAGTTAAAGACATAAGAGACATTATTCAAAAAGTTAAAAGCGGAGGCATGTTTAATAAAGGAACTGCCATTTTATTCATTGATGAAATTCATCGATTTAGCAAATCGCAACAAGATTCACTTTTAGGAGCTGTTGAAAAAGGCATAGTCACTCTAATTGGTGCAACAACTGAAAACCCATCCTTTGAAGTAATCTCTGCTCTTCTTTCAAGGTGTCAAGTATTTACATTAGAGCACCACTCGAAGAACGAACTTCTTGAAGTCTTAAACACTGCAATAAATAAAGATGCTGCTATTAAAGCATTGTCAATAAAATTAGTAGAAACTGATGCTCTAATAAGAATTTCAGGTGGAGATGCAAGAAAGCTATTGAACACATTTGAAATAGTAATTAATAACATTAGCTCTAATATTAAAGAAATTAATAATAAAATAGTATTAGAAACTATACAACAGAATCTTGCCATTTACGATAAAAATGGTGAAATGCACTACGATATAATTTCAGCTTTTATAAAATCTATAAGAGGCAGCGATCCAAACGCTGCTGTATATTGGCTTGCAAGAATGGTTGAAGGAGGTGAAGATTCTAAGTTTATTGCCAGAAGACTAATTATTCTAGCATCAGAAGATATTGGACTAGCTAACCCTACGGCCCTAATTATGGCAAACAATTGTTTTAGTGCAGTTGAAAAGATTGGTTGGCCAGAGAGTAGAATAATATTATCTCAATGTGTTATCTACTTAGCTTGTTCTGCTAAGAGTAATTCTGCATATATGGCCATAAACAAAGCTCAAGAAGCTGTTAGAGAGCATGGAAACTCTAGCGTACCTTTAAGCTTAAGAAATGCTCCTACTAAACTAATGAAAGAACTAGACTACGGAAAAGACTACAAATATTCTCATGACCATAAAAGCAAATTACATCTTCAGGAATTTCTCCCTGAAGGTTTGTCGGGTAAAACATTCTTCATTCCTTCCAATAACAAAAGAGAAAATGCATTAAAAGATCACCTTAAAAACACATGGAAAGATAAATACAATTATTAATTTATAACTTTACAATTAACTTCTAATATTAAACCATGGAAACGTATGTAATGACACTGAAAATTGCCATGATTTTCTTCTTTGTCATGATCGTTTTAGAATGGTTAATTTGCTATTTCTTTAAAAAAAAATACATCACTTTATTTGACACTATTTCTGGCATAAGTTCTGGCATGACTAACAACATTAAAAGCATATTTAAATTAAGTGTTGTTATTGTAAGTTATCAATGGATGGTGGAACACTTTGCTCTTTTTCAAATTGAATCATCTGTATGGCTTTACATACTCGCATTTGTAGGTACTGATTTTGCATATTACTGGACACACAGATGGAATCATGAAATTAATCTCATGTGGAACAGGCACATCATTCACCACAGCAGTGAAGAATTCAATTTATCTTGTGCTTTAAGGCAATCTATTTCGGGTGTTTTTCAGGTTTATTTCTTTTTATACATTCCTCTAGCAATAATAGGGATACCATCAGATGTAATGAATCTAATACTGCCCTTACACCTATTCGCTCAGTTCTGGTACCACACTAGAATAATCAAGAAAATGGGAATACTTGAAAAAATATTAGTAACACCATCACATCATAGAGTTCATCACGCAATAAATGATGAATACTTAGACAAAAACTATGCTTCAATTTTTATTATATGGGATAAACTATTTGGAACTTTTCAAGAAGAAATTGAAAATACTCCACCCGTTTATGGTGTAAAAAAACCAGTAAAAACATGGAACCCTTTATTAATAAACTTTATGCATCTTTTTCAATTATTCAAAGATGCAATTAGAACAAAAAAATGGATAGATAAATTTAGAGTTTTTTACAAACATACAGGTTGGAGACCTGAAGATGTAAGCTTAAAATATCCAATAGAAATAACTACTAATCCTTACAAACAAATTAAATACCAAACTCAATCAACTTATTTTCTAACCTTCTGGTCATTATCACAGCTACTCTTACATTTTGCCATTCAATACCATATAATACATTTATTACCTAAATTCCATTATCAAGAACTTATTGTATACGCTCTTTTTTGCTTGGTTTCAATCTTTAGCTACACTTCACTAATGGACCGTCATTGGCTTTCAATTCCCTTAGAATTAACAAAACTTATAATGGGTGTTTATTTATTATTTTACAATGGAGAAATTTTTAATATTTCACCCAACTTTTCAATCAGTGAAACAATTATTTACTCTTACCTTTTTGTTTCATTAATTATAACCATTATCTATTCAACAAAAACTATTGAGCAGCCAAAGATGATTAAATGAGTCTTATCTATACACAATCGCAAAATCTTTATAGTATCTTTAATTTTAATTAATGTTGAAAAAAGTTTGCTTCATATTGTTAATATATACAACCATATTAAGTTGTATAAAAAATAGAGAACCCATTAACTGGGAAGCAAATTACAGTATCCCATTAGCTCACGGATCTCTAGGCGTAACAGATATTATTAGCGACTCGTTGTATTCAATAAATCCTGACAATACAATTAACATTCATTTTAAAAGGAATTTATACCAGCTCAGTCTAGACAGTATTGTTGAGCTTCCAGATAATCAACTTTCCAACGTATTCGCACTTCCTTTTCCTGTTGCCATAGACTTTAATCCTGGTCAAACCTTTATTAATCAACCTGAAGAACAAAACTTCTCAATAAACTCAGTAGAGCTTAAAGATTTTTCGATTGAATCTGCTATTCTTAATTATACAATTACAAGTACTATTCAAGGAGAAGTTATTTATGACTACACCGTTAACTCAGCAATAGACATAAATGGAAACCCTTTTCAAATATCAATTGTAGTTCCAGCTGCTCAAAATGGGATTTCTAGCCAAATAAGCGGCACTATAAATATTCCAGCATCAAATTGGAACCTGGAAGGTTCCTCTGGAAATGAAATAAATACTATACTCACTACAGTTAATGTTAAAGTTTCTGAAAACAACTTACTCCCAATAAGTGTTTCTAATCTAGATACACTATACATTGACAATGAAATAAAAGCCATTGTACCAATAAGTGCAAGAGGCTACTTTGGAGAAGAAATCTTTCAAACAGGTTTGGACACGACAAAACTTGACTTCTTAAACAGTATTGTTTCAGGATCAATTGGTTTAAGCAATATCGAAATGAACTTAATCACCAATAATGGGATTGGCACAGATTTCAGAATGTTAATCAACAGCTTGTCGTCTCAAGGTAATAACCATATCGACTTAAACCATTCAATAATTGGCCAAACTCAAAACATAAATAGAGCATACAAGGTTGGAAATTCAATAATCACATCAGAATCAAATCAGCTTATAAACTCTTCAAATAGCAACATTAATGCGTTTTTAGAAAACTTACCTTCAGACCTTGGTTATGACATTATGGTTGAATTAAATCCTTTAGGAAATGTTTCTGGTCACAATGATTTCATACATAAAGATTTCCCATTAAATTTAGATATAGATTTGACAACACCTTTGGCTTTTAATTCAAATCAATTAACAATAATTGATACTATTGATATTGATTTCCCCGACTCTAGTGGAGTTAATTATGGAAGTCTGTATTTAGAGCTTACAAATGGATTCCCTTTGGAAGCAGAAATTCTAATATCAACGCTAAATTCTCCTTCACAATTACTAGATCCTGCTTTAATTTCAGGTGCTACTTTAAACAGTAACAATATCGTAAACACACCAACTGTTTCAAGCCATGTTTTAAACGTATCAGCTGAAAGTATGGAAGAAATGAAAACTTCAAAGAAAATAATTATTTCTGCTATTTTCAACACTTTAAGTCAACCGCAATTGGTTGATTTTTATGACTACTACAATTTATCTTTTAAAATAAGTGCAGATTTCAACACGACAGTTACAGTACCATGAGAATAATACTAATAACTATATTCTTTTTTCAATACTTATTGATTTGTGGTCAGTTGCTAAATAACTCCGCATTGTATTACAGTGATAGTTTATCTCAAGCCATTCAATTCCAAGGGCAAAGTTATATTGGCTCAACCCACCTTCCTATGTCAATCACAAAAGTGTTTTACAGAGGAGGCACTATTGATCAGCAAATGAAAGAAAAGGCCGCTTCAAGATTAAGCAAACTTAACAGAGTTGGCTTTGAATCTATGTTTAACATTTCATATTTCAATAATCGCCCTGTTATCCTAAAGAAATATGGATTTTATTTAAACGCTACATCAATTGCATCTTTGGGGGCTGAATACACAGATGATTTTTACCTAGCAACAATTGATGGTAACACAGCCTACAAAGGAGAATATATTAATTTACAGCAAAGCGGTTTTCACTCCAGGTTTTACAATTCTTTAGCTCTTGGGATAATGAACAACAAATTCAAACTTGGCATTTGCTACACATCCATTCAATCTGAAATTAATGCTCAAATTTACCAAGGAGGTATTGATGTTTCTGCTGATGCAACTCAATTAGATGCCAACATTAACGGTTACATGACATCTTCAAATAATTCTTCTAAACTTTTAAATCCATTTAACTGGGGACTAGGATTAAATTTTGAAATTACTAACCTAATTAATAAGCTAGATAGTAATTATAATTCAAGAATAATTGCAGGTATAAACGGATTTGGAGTACAAAAACTAACGTTAGCTAATTACATTTATTTAGACACTAATTTAGTATACAGAGGAGCACACATTCAAAACACTTCAGATTTTAACAATTCCATTCTTCCTACCAATATTTTAGACTCTCTAAATGAAAATCTTTCACAATTAAATTTTCTTCCTTTTGAACTCTATGTTCATAAAATAGGAGGAAGAAAATCTGCTAAAATTCATTCTTGCTATGGACTAAGATACCGATCATTAAGTAATTACAGCGTATTAATTTATGCAGGTGCAGAATATCACTTTAATAAAACTTTCACCATGGGTTCAATAGTTTCGTATGGGGGGTACTCTTCTTTAAACCAAGGAATATTCGCTAGGTATAAATCAAAAAGAATTATAGCTGGGTTAAATACAAATAATTTTATTGGCTTATTTTTAAAAAATAGCAGAGGAACAGGAATAAACTTTTCAATGTGTTACTTCCTAAAATGAAAAAATATTTATTACATATCATTTTAATTTTACCGTTCATTGGAATTGGACAGATTTCATGGCAAAATTCTTTTTTCAAATCTTACGGAGGGCCTGGAAATGATTTTGGAGAAGCAGTAGTTTCAACAATAGATACTTTTTACGTTGGTGTTGGAGCTAGTGAAAGTTTTGGAAATGGTGCTACAGATTTATATGTATTCAAAGTAGATACTATTGGAGAGTACGTATGGTCAAAGACTTTTGGAGGACCTAACATAGATTATGGCACCGATATAGTTGAATTAGCAGATGGCAGTTTTATTCTTGTAGGATACAGTAACAGTTTCTCATTAGGATATGATTACTTCTTAGTTAAAATTCTTAGTGATGGAACTCATCAATGGACCAAAACAATTGGTGGCTCAGATTGGGACTTGTGCTATGCAGCATACGAAACTTTAAACTCATCTAACGGTCTTATTTTAGCTGGCGAAACATACAGCTACGGCAACGGGAAAAACGATGCTTACCTTTTAAAAATTGATTTAAATGGAGATACTTTATGGACTAAAACTTTTGGAGGTTCAGGAAATGATACTTTCAAGGATGTCATTGAAGACGATTTTGGAAATTTAATATGCATCGGTACAACCAATAGCAACACCAGTTATTCAGATAACGATATATGGATTGTAAAAACAGATAGTATTGGAAATGAATTATGGAATTACGTATGGTCAGATACTTTAAATGATGAAGGAATTTCTATTTGTTTGGCTAAAAATGGAAATTATTATTTTGCTGGAAATAATCAGCTGGAAGACAGGGTTGCTCCTTATTATGCATCGCTAGACACAGCTGGAAATTTAATTTTCTCTAAAAATTTCGTTGGAACTGTTGATGATTTTAGCACTGCTCTTTTAAGACATAAAGATTCTGTTACCTACACCATTGTTTGTAATACTTTTTCGTATGGAGCACTAAACAATACATCTGACATATTGTACTCACAATTAATCGGAACATTTACAATTACCGGTCTTTTAGGAACAAGCGGAACTGCTTTTAATGAATGGTCGAATGGAGCAGATACAACAGCAGATCACTCCATTATTATTATCGGATCTACTGATGGAACAATAAACGGACAAAGCAGTGCTTTCTTAATGAAGAAAGACACTACACACTACTCTCCTTCATTTACAGAAGAAATTGACTTGACAATTAATGAAAATCTGAAAAGAAAAATACACCTTTATCCTAACCCTGTACTAAACGAAACAAACGTAGTATCGACTTCTCCTATTGAAGAAATATACATTTTCAACTCGATGGGAAAATTAATATTGAATAAAAAAATTAGTGTGAATTCGCTAAATCTTGAAAAACTTAAGCCAGGAATTTATTTTCTTAAAACTAAATTAAACGAAGGTGAATCAATACCGTTTATTAAGCTTTAAACTTAGCTAAAAAGTAATATTCCTTATTAGTTTTAAATAAATTAATGAAATTTTCTTTGGATAAAAACTCTAAATTTTCAATAAAACCTCTTAAAGTATATAAGCAGTAATTGTTAACCTGTAGAAATTCATACATCTCCTCGGGTTTTGTATCGTAAAAATCTGCAGCACCTAAACCATGCTCAAAAACAACCACTGGATGAAATTTCCTAAGTATTTGCACAGCTCCTTTAAATACATCAAACTCGCCACCCTCAACATCAATCTTTATCAAATCTATTCTTTCTTCATTCAGCAATTGATTATCAAGAGTATCTATAGGTATTTCTATTTCTGAGATTTGTTCACTTTTTGGATAAGATCTTTTTCTAATTCCACTATATGCAGGATTTGAAGTCACGTGATTAAATGATGTTCTTCCTGTTGAATTACCTATTGCCATGTTCTTTATAGAGCATGATTTTCCGTATTTCAAATTCAAACCTTTAAAAATAGAAGGTATGGGTTCATAAGCAAAATGCTTTCCTGTATATGCAATTTTC
>JAQWSL010000087.1 GCA_029243225.1 Flavobacteriales bacterium | reverse complement strand
GTAGCTAAAGACACTAACATAGCTAAATTTTACACTAATCTTCATTTGCATGCAAATGAAGATTAGTGTAAAATTTAGCTATGTTAGTGTCTTTAGCTACTTTTCCTATTAAACCAAACCTTTCAGAACCTCTTAATTCAGCAATTGAAGCAACTATAAGTCTGTCCATAAACAACAGATCTCTATCTGAACGGAAGATGGGCATTAAAAGCTTCATGTAAGGGTCTTTGTGAAAAATTGGACTTAGTTGATTGCCTCTAGCTTGAATGAGTTTATATACCTGTTTAAAATGTAATAATTCTTCAACAGCAATTTGAGTTAATTCATCAATAATTTCATGCCTGTTAGGGTATTTAGCAATAAAAGACATACACATATTGGAAACCTTTCGCTCAGCATCGGCATGGTCTTGCAGAAATTCATCAATTCCATCTACAGCTTGAACAGCCCATTCTAAAGGTGTTTTGTATTTAAGTTCTAATTTCATATTGTAAATTAATTTCTTTTCCAAAAATGTGGAGTAAACAAAACCGCAACTGTAAAAAGCTCTAATCTTCCCATAAGCATTAACAATGCAAGTAACCATTTACTTAGTTCTGGTAATGATGAATAACTATTTGAAGGACCAACATTTTCTATTCCTGGACCAACATTACTTAGTGCTGAAGCAACAGAACTCATTGAGGTTAAGAAATCTACTCCTAATGCAGTCATAAAGATTGCTCCGAAAGTGAAAATAAATAGATATAAGAAAATAAAAGCCAATAAATTATAGATAATATGACTAGATACAGATTCTTTGTTTAGTTGTACAGGTATAATTGCTTTTGGGTGTAACCTTCTTTTAAATTCTAAAAATCCATTTTTCATAAGTAAAACAATTCTTACAATCTTAATTCCACCACTTGTGCTACCTGCAGAAGCTCCTGAAAAAAGTAATAAGAAGAAAATAAAAGTAACAAATGGCCCCCAAAGCGTATAATCTGCAGTAGAAAAACCAGTTGTAGTTATTATTGAAACTACTTGAAAAACTATTTCTCTAAAACCGTGTAGAAAGGTTGATGTTCTATCTTGTAAAAACAAAACAGAGCTAAGAACAACAACAAGGCCTAAAACAGACATTAGGTACCATTTAAATTCATCGTTATTATAGATTTTCTTTAGTTTCAACTTTAAACCAAAATAAAGAAGGGTGAAATTGGTTCCTGCTAGCAGCATGAAAACTACAATAACGGTTTCAACATAAACATTGTTAAATGCTGCAATACTGGCTTGCTTTGTTGAAAAACCACCAGTAGAAGTTGTTGTCATACTATGATTTATTGCGTCAAAGAAATTTAATCCACAAAACATTAAAATTATTGTTTCAATAATAGTTAAAAAGAGGTAGATAAGCCATAATCTTTTTGCAGTTTCTTTTATTCTTGGATGAATTTTATCTTTAGTTGGACCTGGAGCTTCAGCGACAAAAAGTTCCATTCCTCCAATGCCTAATAAAGGTAATATTGCTATGGTTAAAACAATAATTCCCATTCCCCCAATCCATTGTGTCATACTCCTCCAAAACAATATTGCTTTTGGAAGAGATTCTATATCATCTAAAATGGAAGATCCTGTTGTGGTGAAACCAGACATGGTTTCAAAAAAGGCATCTGTGAAATTAGGGATTGCTCCAGAAAGAATAAAGGGTAAGCAACCGAATAAACTCATGCAAATCCAGCCACAAACAACAATTAAGTAGCCGTCTCTCTTTCTAATTTCTGCATTTTTATATTCTTTAGTGAAAATCCTCATTAAAGAACCACATAGCAATGTAATTCCACTACTAATTAGTATATCAGAATATACCTTAGAAATTAAATCTTCTTGATAATAAAAAGAAAAAGGCAATGAAAAAAGCATTAAAATCCCATTGATAATTAGCAATGTGCCAATAACATTGAGAATAACTCCTCCATTTAAAATCTTTTTTGTCATTTACTGAAAGAATTTTTCAATTTTATGGATAGATTCTGTCAATGAAAAAACAATTGCTTTATCTTGACTTTGAAGTTGAAAATCTCCAAAAGGGATAATTCCTTTGCCTTTTCTTATAACTCCGGCTATATTTGATGTTTTAGGAAACTTAAGATTTTTAATAGGTGCCTTGGTAACTTTAGATTTTGGGTTAACAATAAACTCTATTATTTCAGCATCTACACCGTGTAAGGATGCAACTGATGAAACATTTCCTTTTCTAACGTATTTAAAAATATTACTTGCAGCAATTATTTTTTTATTGATTAAAGTATCTACACCAATAGCTTGAGACAAATGGATGTAGTCAATGTTTTCAACTCTAGCTATGGTTTTTTTCACACCATGATTCTTAGCTACTAAGGAAGACATAATGTTCATTTCAGAATCTGCTGTTACTGTAACAAAAGCATCCATATCTCTTAGACCTTCATCTTCCAATTGCTTAACATCATGTCCGTCTAAATTAATAACAAGTGTTCGTTTAAGCATCCCAGCTATAACCTCGCATCTTTCTTTATCTTTTTCAACTAGCGTGACGTTAAAATTACTTTCTAATAATTCAGCAGCATAAACTCCAATTCTACTACCTCCAAGAATCATAATGTCCTTTATTTTAAAAGATTCTTTTCCACAAACTTTAATAATCGTATCAATAGATTCTTGATTAGAAATAAAATAAACGATATCATTGGATAGCAATACGGTGTCATTTTTAATCATAATAGTTTCTTCATTTCTGTGAAGAGCTATTGGTTTAAAAGTTAAATCAGGATTTAAATAAGAGCTTTCTTTTATTGTTTTGTCAACAAGAGGTGAGTTTTTATCTACACATATTCCAAAGACAGTTAATTTGCCATTTTCAAATTCTAGATCGTCTGTAAAAACAGCTCTATGAATTAATCTTTCGATTTCCATAGTAGCAAGGTGAGTAGGTGAGATAAGTGTGTCTATACCTAAATCATTGTAAAAATATTCTTTATTGTTTTTAATGATGTCAACATCATTAATTCTTGCAATTGTTCTTTTTGCACCGAATTTTTTTGCTAGCATACAAACCAACATATTGGTTTCTTCACTAGATGTAACAGCAATAATTAAATCACAACTTGAAACAGTTGCTTTTTCCATTACTTCAATAGATTTTGCATCACCGTGAATTGTAAATACATCTATTTGAGAGGCAACAAATTGTAACCTTTCTTCATTTTTGTCCAGCAAATAAATATCCTGGGCTTCAGAAGACAGCATTTTAGCAAGATGGAAACCAACATTTCCTGCTCCAGCAATGATAATTTTCATTTAACTGATTTTAATTGATTTACAAATATATTGATAACTATTGATTTATAAATAAATAGTAAATAATTGAAACGCTAAAAAATAAATTTTCAACTTAAGCTGACAATGCTTCAGATTCATTTAAATCTGAATTAATAATGTTTTGAAGCGGTCTAAAATGAAGAATCAGATTTGGCCATCTGTTTTCATATTGTTGAACTAAATCACGAACATTCTGAGCATATTTTTTCAAATTAAATGTAATGGAAGCAGGAGAGACACTTGGGTCACAACACTTACCAACAGTATTGCCATTAATTTTCCAGCCTTTGTTTAACACAATTTTGGTAGCCAACTCATATCTATCTAAAAACTCTAGAATATTAGAATGTTTACTAAATAGCTTAGTATTAGAAGATTCACTTTTGTAAGAGTCCCATGCAAAATGATTTCTTTTTAAAATTATTTTACCATTTTTTAACATCGATGTATTGTAAGCAATCAATACTGCTTTTTCAAAAGTGTTTTCAATGAAATGAATGTTTTGATTTAGCTCTATTATATCTTTAATAATGTCTTGAGCAATTTCAATTTTCAATGAAAGTTTAATCTCCCATTTTCTTTTAAGTGAGTCTATAAATAATTGAATTGTTTTGGAAGCGTTTTCAATTATTGATTTATTTTGATTTTCAAGTTCATCAATTTTTTTTAGCTGTGAATCATAACTTTGATTAACAAGCTGTAAAGTCTTAAAATTATTATAATCTGTTTTCAATTTTGAAGACAGCATTACATTGAAAATGTTACCAATTAATGCTTTATCTGTTGAATTAACTGGATTAGAGCTTTTAGTCAATCCAAAACAATGAATACCAGAAATCTCAACAATTAAAACATCATGCTGATGATCAATTGGTGATACGAATTTTAAAACTAACCAAGAATTAGCTACTTCATCTTCTAGTTTTAACTGCTGAATTTGTAATTCATTTTTATTAACAAATGAAAGCATTTCACTATTAATCCACGAAAGGTGAATTGCTTGATTTCTAAATTTTTGAAGAAGCGCAATTTTTTTAGAAATGGAAACAGAATTTATACTGTTAGCTGAGAGTTCAATTAGGTTTAATCTTTTTTCATAGTTACAAAATATGCCATAAGCATTTTTAATTCCCTCAACATCATATTTAAGGTATTCAATTAAATTTTGAATAGGATGCTTTAAAAATGAATATTGTAACATATAGCTAAGTTAAGTAAAAAATTAAGTAATAACTTAAATTTTTAAAAAAACATTAAGTATTTAATTAGTAAAATACAGTAAAAAATTTAGTCTCTATTACTACTTAAAATAGATGGATAAACTTAATTAGTTACCTAAATTTACACCATCAATTAATTACTATAATTAAGTTAATTATTAAGTAAATATGGCTTTTCGAATAAAATATAAAGCAAGTTTAAAAAGACAAATGAAGTTAATTTTAAAAAAAATAATTCTGAGTTGCTTCTATTTTTTTTTTCAACATATATTATTATTAGCAAATAAGATAGAGTTATTGGCATATAATAATGCTTGTGAGACATTTGGATGTAAAGAAAAATAATATGAGCTGGATCAAAAAATTAGTGCAAAGTTTTGAAGAAAATCAATTAAAGAATACCACATTGAGAATGGAATACATAGTTACACTTCATAAAAAAAATAAATTCAAAACAACTGAAAATCTAAATACAAAAGAATAATAATTAAATTCGCAGGCATAAAATAAATAATATGTCTACTATAAAATTTGGAACTGACGGCTGGAGAGCTATTATAGCAAAAGAATTTACTGTTGATAATGTTGCTAGAATTTCACATGCAACTGTAAAATGGAGTCAAAATAATTTTAAAAAACCTTCGATAGTCATTGGCCACGATTGTAGATTTGCTGGTGATCTATTTACCGAAGCTGCAGTTAAAGTTTTCATTTCTCAAGGTGTTAAAGTCTACATGGGGAAAGGGTTTGTATCAACTCCTATGATTTCATTAGCAGCCCTAAAACTTAAAGCATCAATTGGAGTTGTAATAACAGCAAGTCACAATCCCCCATCTTACAATGGCTACAAATTAAAAGGTCATTATGGTGGACCATTAACTTCTGATAAAATTCAAGAAGTAGAAGATTTAATACCCAATGAAAACCCAATACACCTTGATCAAATTAACATTCAAAATGCTATTGATACCGGTCTTGTTGAAGTTGTAGATTTTGAACAAATGTATATTGATGCAGTGGAAAAGTCTTTTGACCTAGAAGCAATAAAAAAATCTGGACTTCATTTTGCTTATGATGCTATGTATGGAGCAGGTCAAAATGTTATGAAAAGACTTTTACCCAACATGACATTTTTACATTGTGACTACAACCCATCATTTATGGGGCAAGCTCCAGAACCTATAGCTAAAAACTTATACGAATTTTCCGACTTAATTAATTCAAGTGGAAAAATTGCTGCTGGATTAGCAACTGATGGAGATGCTGATCGAATTGGTTTATTAAACTCAAAAGGTGAATTTATAGATTCGCACCATGTACTACTATTACTTCTTAATTACTTACACAAATTTAAAGGAATGGATGGTAAAGTAGTTGTTGCTGCTTCAACAACCCCTAGAGTTACTGCGTTAGCAGAGAAATGGAATCTAAAACACGATACTGTTCAAATTGGGTTTAAACACATTGCAAAACAAATGATTACAGAAGATGTACTTATTGGTGGGGAGGAATCTGGAGGCATTGCAATAAAAGGACACATTCCTGAGAGAGATGGCATATGGATGGGCTTGGTCATTTTTGAATACATGGCAAAAACAGGAAAATCTCTAGAGGATTTAATTGCTGAAATATATGATCTGGTAGGAGAATTCAAATATTGGAGAGATGATTTACACATCAATGAAAAACTTAAAAAGAAAATTATAAATAATTGCAAAGCTGGCAATTACAAGAAATTTGGAGATTACACTGTCGAAAGTACGGATACAACTGATGGCTTTAAATACTTTTTCAATGAAAATGAATGGTTAATGATTCGTCCTTCAGGAACAGAACCTGTTTTAAGGTGTTATGCAGAAAGCCATACAGTTAATGATGCTAAGAAAATATTAGCAAATTGTAAAAAAGAGATTGGAATAAGCTAATTCGTCTACATTTTCCATTGATTCATCTATAAATATTAGAACAACATTTGGGTCAACGATATTTTTTTATAAATTAATACTGAATTTTTGTATTAACTAACATTTATATTTTGATAATAGGTATACCTAGTGAATCAACAGACAGAGAGACTAGAATTGCAATGTCTCCAACTGTATCTAAGCTTCTTATCGCTAAAGGTTTCGAAGTTTTAATTGAAAAAGGAGCAGGCCTCCAATCTCATTTTTTAGACGTAGAATATGAAAGTGCAGGTGCGAAAATAGTTTCCAAAGCTGAAGCTTACAGTGCTGACATAGTTGCAAAGATTAATCCTCCAAATTCGAAAGAAATAAAACTAATCCAAAAAGGAAGTGTTTTAATTTCTTTAATGTTTGCAATTACAAATTCTGATCTTATTAGTAATTGTGCTATTCAAGGAATATCTGCATTTTCTTTGGACGCCATTCCACGAACTTCATTAGCCCAAAGTATGGATGTCCTAAGCTCTCAAGCAAATTTAGCTGGGTATAAATCTGTACTATTAGGTGGTGCTCATATGGGGAAAATATTCCCAATGTTAATGACATCTGCAGGAACTATTAAACCTTCAACAGTTGTTATTTTTGGTGCTGGAGTTGCTGGTTTACAAGCAATTGCAACAGCCAAAAGGTTAGGAGCAAATGTTTGGGTATCAGATATTCGTCCAGAGACTAAAGAACAAGTAGAATCTTTAGGAGGCAAATTCATTGAAGTTGAAGCAGATAATTCTATTAAAACTGAAGGCGGTTATGTTAAAGGTGTTTCAGATGATTTCTTAAAAAAACAACAGCAAGTTGTTGCTGAAAAATTAGCAATCGCTGATTTGGTTATTACAACCGCATTAATTCCTGGGAAAAAAGCTCCAGTTTTAATTTCTGATCAAATGCTAAGTAACATGAAGCAAGGTGCTGTAATTGTTGACATGGCTGTTGCTCAAGGCGGAAACTGTTCAGCTAGCGAGCTCAACCAAATTGTAATAAAAAATGGAATCAAAATAATTGGGGAAGGAAACCTTCCTGGAACTATGGCAATAAATGCTAGTGAATTATTTGCTAAAAATATTCACAACTTCCTTATTCATTTAACCACTGAAGGGCAGTTTAACTGGGACATGGAAGATGAAATCACTAAAGGATCATTAATGGTTAAGGGTGGTAATATTGTTCAAGATTATTTGAAAGAAGTACTTTCTACACAAGCTGTTTAATCTATTATAAATAAATCATGGAAGAAATTTTAAAATTTTTTAACGACAATATGGAGATGGTCTATATTGTAATCTTATCTATTATACTTGGTATAGAAGTAATCGAAAGTGTTCCAGCGGTATTACACACTCCACTTATGAGTGGCGCCAATGCAATTCATGGAGTAGTTATTATAGGTGCTATAATAATTATGGGCAATGCAGATCCATCAAACACCTTAGCTCTAGTACTTGGCTTTATTGCTGTTGTTCTAGGCACACTAAATGTAGTGGGAGGTTTTGTTGTTACAGATAGAATGCTTGAAATGTTTAAAAAGAAACCAAACAAAAAATAATTTATTATGGGTTTATATACACTTGAAATATGCTATTTAATAGCATCTATTTGCTACATAATGGGTTTAAAAATGATGGCTGGTCCAAAGTCTGCCAGAAATGGAAATCTATTAGCTGCTGGAGGTATGACCTTAGCAATTATTGCAACAATTTTTCTTTACAAGAACGATGAGGGTAATAACTTAGGGAATCACCTTTGGATTTTTGGAGGAATTTTACTAGGAACTGTTTTTGGCTGGATGGCAGCTAAAAAAGTTCAAATGACTGCAATGCCTCAAATGGTATCTTTATTTAATGGAATGGGTGGTGCATGTGCTGCATTAATTGCACTGGTTGAATTTCCCAAAGCATTGGAACACATGCATGAAAATTGGAATTCTCTTTTTATGGCTACTATTTTATGTGGCCTTGTAATTGGAAGCACCTCATTTTTTGGAAGTATGGTTGCTTACTTAAAGTTAAACGGTAACCTTAAAAAGGACATTAGATTACCTTTTTATAATGTTTTAAACACTTTATTAATAATTGGCACTATTGGATTAACCGTTTGTTTATCTGGTGGTCACATTCCAAACCCTGCAGACTTCACTATGTGGACATGGGTTTTACTTGGTGGTGCATCTTTATATGGAATTTTATTTGTTTTACCTATTGGTGGTGCGGATATGCCAGTTGTTATTTCCCTACTAAATTCATTTACAGGAATGGCTGCAATGTTCGGAGGGTTTTTATACGAAAACATGGCCATGCTTACTGGTGGAATCTTAGTTGGTTCTGCAGGAACTATCCTAACTGTTGTTATGTGCAGAGCTATGAATAGATCGCTAAGCAATGTTATTTTTGGGGCTTTTGGGACAGGCGGAAAAGCAGTATCTGCCTCTGATGATGGAAAGCAGAAATCATTTAAAGAAACTAATGCATCTGACTTAGCAGTGCTTTTAAATTATTCTCAAAAAGTTATCATTGTTCCTGGATATGGACTAGCAGTAGCTCAAGCTCAGCATGTAGTTCATGAAATGGAAGAATTACTTGTAGAAAGGGGAGTAGAAGTAAAATATGCCATTCACCCTGTTGCTGGTAGAATGCCAGGTCATATGAATGTTTTACTAGCAGAAAGTAATGTAGATTACGATAGATTAGTAGAAATGGACGACATTAATTCTGAATTCTCTACATGCGATGTAGTGATGGTTCTTGGTGCAAATGATGTAGTGAATCCTGCTGCAAAAGAAGACCCTGCATCTCCAATTTACGGAATGCCTATTTTAAATGTGGAAGATGCTAAATCTACTATTGTAAATAAAAGAAGTATGAATGTTGGATACGCTGGAATAGACAATGATTTATTCTATAGAGACAAAACATCTATGCTTTTTGGTGATGCTAAAAAAGTGTTAACTGATATAGTATCTGAGCTAAAGAACCTCTAATTAGAGGTTTCCAACTATTTTATCTTTCGGATATTTTACCGTGAATTTATACGTTATCTCCCTAGATTCTCCTGGGGAAAGATTTAGTACCCACTTAAGCTGTCCATTTTCCTGATTGTGCTTAGCACCTCCATTGTCGTCTATGGTTACTTCTATTTGCTTGTTAGATGATACAGGCACTTGATCTAGCAGAATAAGCTCACTAGCAGTAGATTTGTTATTTTTTACAATTAATTTATATCCTCTTATGGTTTTTTTGTTAGCACCAAAACCTGTTGTCTTACAGAAATCTTTAATTCGATCTCTTTGAACCACCACACCTTTATCTCTACCCATAGAAACATCAAGGGTGTCATCTGTTATTGAAGTATTTAAATAAGATGTCCCTACAGATGTACCTTCAAAATAAACATTAACATCACCAGGAAGTAGGTGATACTCTCCCCAATCTGTTATTCTAGCTAACAAGAAAGCATCGTTGTCAAGCTTAGGAGCAGCATAATGCTTAAACTGAGCAGGTAAATCGTATTTCTGAATCTCAACTGTAGCTGATTCATTGTTTGATAAAATAGAGTAGGGTATTTGAATGGCAAATTCAGCATTTACTGCATTTTCTGTAAACTGTGTAAAGTTAGCTGAAGATTTAGAGATAGAAGAAGAACCTTGCACTTCATACAATTGTGGTTTGTCATTTTCTTCAAAATTGCGTGAATATTGAGCATTAGCTAATGCATCTCTTCTATTACCATATCTAAATTGTTTCTTTTTGTATTGCTGTTGAAAATACAAGAACCAAGTAGATAATTCTGGTTGCGTATTATTTACAGTAGGGTTTCCGGTTGAAAGGGTAAGGTTTACATTTTTCCAATCTATTCCTGTGTTCTGAAAAACATCGGCTTTGTAGGTAAGTCCTATTGGATCTGTTGTATTGTTTGCTCTTAAATCATATTTAGGCATCCAACCTGCTTGAGAAACTATATAGCTTACATTTATATCTGAAACCAATCTAAGCTTACTAGACACCTTAATAACAATCTCACTTGTATGAGTAGCCTTTTTAGCGTTTAACTGATTTAAATGGTTGTTAAGTTTTGTGATCGTTTTTGTGATTTGAGCTTTTTCACTAACTATATCAAGAAGTTTAGTTTCAATTTCAGTAAGCCTTTGTCTATAAAAATCAGCCATTTCCATTAAATCTTCAATATCTACACCTGAATCACTACCACCAATAGCTTTATTGGTAATGAGCATGCTTTTTTCTTCTTTGTAAACACGTTCGTGGCTTTCTCTAATTTTATACTTTAAAGCCATATCTTCCAAAGAATCCTTAATGGCTACAATTCTAGGAGCATATTTATTTTCTATTAGATAATTCATTTTATGATCTACAGATAAAATAGTAAGGTTATCGTTCGATAAGCTTGCTTGAACTGAATTTCCATTAATAGATGGAGAGAGCCCATTTAATTTTAGCTCATTTACTCCAGGCACCAGTGTCACTTTACCTTTTCTGTGAACTTCTGCTCCAGAGAGAAAAACAGTAACTTCATTAATTGTTGTTTTAGTATTGACAATTTTGCTTTGAGAATAAGAAGCGAAAAATGATATAAAGCAGATTAAAATTGAGGTTGATTTTAGCATAACTGATTTTTTATGTTAACAAATGTAAATTAAATGGTTTACCAATTAAGATGCATAAATGTTAATTTTACACAAAATAAGCTGGTATTATTTTACTAATACATTCAATACAATAATTAGTTCAATTAATATTGCAAATTAAATATTAAATAAAATAACGATAATACAATGTCTAATCCTTTAATTCTAATTACTAATGATGATGGTTTTACCGCCAAAGGTCTAAATGAACTAATTGATGTTGCAAAACAATTTGGTGAGCTATTAGTTGTAGCACCAGACCAACCACAATCAGGTATGGGGCATGCCATTACTGTTAATAATCCAATTAGGTTTCATCAAACCGATTACTACAACCAAGTAAGAGGCTATCAATGCTCTGGCACACCTGTAGATTGCATTAAAGCTGGGATGTATTTACTAAAAGGAAGGAAACCGGATTTAATATTATCTGGAATAAATCATGGTTCCAATGTTAGTACGAATGTACTTTATTCTGGAACTATGTCTGCAGCAGTAGAAGGGGCATTAGAAGGAATTCCAAGTATCGGATTCTCTTTAACAAATTATGCTTCAAATGCAGATTTTTATGCTTCTAAAGCCATTGTTAAAGAAATTGTTGGAAAAGCTTTAGAGAATAAAATGGAAAAGGGGATTTGCCTTAACGTAAATATTCCTGACGTAGAATTGTCTAAAATAAAAGGCATTAAAACTTGTAGACAGGGAAAAGCATTTTGGGACGACACCTTTGATGAGAGAGTGGACCCGTTAGGTAAAAAATACTACTGGCTAACAGGTTCTTTCAAATCTCATGAAGATTCAGAAGACACTGATGTGAATCAACTTAATAATAATTATGTAACAGTGGTACCTACACAGTTTGACATGACAGCTCATAAATCTATTGAAAAAATACAAAACTGGAATTTAGAATTATGAAAAATAAATTACATCGATTAGACAATGTATGGGCAGGAATAGGTCTTGGATTTTTAATTCCGATTTTAGGGTTCTTTGTCATTTTTCTTTTAACTAATAATGGAAATCCATTTTCTATTTTTTGGTATAATTTTACTCATGATGCATTTCCATATGACTTTCAAATGAATGCCAATAACAATGAAATGAAAAAAAACACGCTAATTTTATGTTTAATACTGAATTTAATTGTTTTTTACCTAGGCTATTTTATTTTAAAATATGATCAATTTACTAAAGGGATAGTAGCAACAACATTACTACTAGTTGGTCTTTCATTTATCTTTATTTACTGATTTGAAATATTATATTATAGCTGGAGAAGCATCAGGAGATTTACACGCATCTAACCTTATGAAAGAGCTTAAATTAGCAGATCATGCTGCCGAATTTAGGTTTTGGGGAGGCGATTTAATGCAGCAGCAAGGTGGACAAATCGTAAAGCACATAAAAGATTTAGCCTTTATGGGCTTTTTTGAAGTTATAATGAATTTAAGAACAATTCTAAGTAATATTAAATTTTGTAAACAAGACATTATAAGCTACCAACCTGATGCTGTTATTATGGTTGATTACCCTGGCTTCAACCTTAGAATAGCTAAATTCCTCAAGATTCACGATATACCAGTATTGTATTATATATCTCCTCAAATATGGGCTTGGAAAGCATCTAGAATTCATCAAATAAAAAGAGATGTTACTAAAATGTATACAATACTACCCTTTGAAAAAGCTTTTTATAAGAAATTTGAGGTAGATGTAAATTTTGTAGGTCATCCTTTAATTGATGCTATCGAACAGTTTAAACAAAACGATGCTAAGGATAAAGATGTTTTTAAACAAATAAATGAACTTGATGACAGGCCAATTATAGCGGTTTTACCAGGAAGTAGGGTACAAGAGATAAATTTAAAGCTACCCATAATGTTAAAAGCTGTGGAAGATTTAAAAGATTATCAGGTAATAATTGCTGCAGCTCCTTCTATAAGTAAAGAGCTCTATGGTAAATATATTAATGGCAAGAAAAACATAAAGATTATTTATAAAGACACCTACAATATACTCAATCAATCTAGTTGTGCTATTGTAACTTCAGGTACAGCAACATTAGAAACTGCTCTTTTTAAAGTTCCTCAAGTAGTTTGCTACAAGAGTAGCTGGATCTCGTACCAAATAGCTAAAAAGCTAATCAAAGTAAAATACATTTCATTAGTTAATTTAATACTTGATAAAGAAGCGGTTAAAGAGCTTATTCAGAATGATTTAACTCCATATAAAATTAAGTCGGAATTAGATTTAATTCTAAATTCATCTAAAAGAAAGAGTGTTTTAGAATGTTATAATCACTTAGAAAAAAAATGCGGTGGAATTGGAGCATCTAAAATTACTGCAAATGAAATGTTAAAAACTATTCAATTAAGAAGTTAGTACAACTTGATAGGTTTCTAATTTTGAACTTATATGAATAAGTATCTATTTATAATATTATTTTCCATATTCTTTTTAAAGAGTTATTCAATACAGTTAGACATTGGGTTATTAAGAAATGTAAAACTTAAACATGTTTTATTCACTTCTGATTCTGGAAACCATACGATAACTTCAAATTCCTTTATAAAAACCATTAACAAGGGAGAAAGTGTTAAAATTCAAGTACACAACGATAGTGTTAGATTAAAAGTAGGTGAGGTTTCTTTAGGACATTTTGATACGGTTTATTTTAATCCTAAACATGACGACCATGTTTTTACAATAACTGGTTTAGCTCCTGCTTTAAAATCCAGAAAATACTTCACACAATTAAAAGTATTTGTTGATGGGAAAAACTTAACAATTGTTAACCAAATTGACATAGAACGTTACTTAATAGGTGTCTTAGAATCTGAAGCAGGACCTAACGAATCCAAAGACTTTTACAAGGTTCACGCTGTAATAAGTAGAACATACGCATTAAAGAATAAAAATAAATTTCTGCATCAAGGATTCAACCTTACAGATTTAGTGAACTGCCAAGTATATAAGGGTAAAATGTATAAAAAAGAACAGATCGAAAATGCCGTTAAAGAAACGGAGAATCTAGTTCTAGTAGACCAAAACATGAATTACATTACAGCAGCTTATTATTCCAATAGCGGAGGACAAACTGTAAATGTTGAAGATGTTTGGCTAGAACCTTTATCTTATCTAAGAAGTATCAAAGATCCATATTCTGTAGGTACACATAATTACAATTGGTCTAAGAAAATTTCTAAAGACAAATGGCTAAGCTATCTAAAGAATAAACATAATTTTCCTATTGAAGATCCACAATCTGTTAAGAAAGCATGCGATTTTAAGCAGACATACAGAAAAAAATATTTTAATGAATGGAATTATCATATTCTTTTAAAAGATATTAGAAAAGATTTTAAACTTAAAAGCACATACTTTAGCGTATATAACCATAAGGATTATGTTTTGCTTAAAGGCAAAGGTTTTGGGCATGGCG
>JAQWSL010000073.1 GCA_029243225.1 Flavobacteriales bacterium | reverse complement strand
ACATTATGAGGATCTAATAAGATACAACGAGCAACAAATAAACATTAAATCTAGTTTTCAAAAAGATTTAAAAAAAATTGACCTTAATAAAATTAAGTTAGAGTTCAACTCTAATTTTGAAGATGAGTTAGTAAATAAAATAATGGAAATTGTCGAATTTGCAATACCTAAATTAAAATCGAGTTTAGATAGAGGAGCCGAATTGTATGATTTCATTCAATCAAAAATAAAAATGGATACAGTAGGTATTGTACCTATTTATAAAAAAGAAGGTTATTTAATCTTGCTTATTAGAGGAGATGGTCAGGCAAATATTTATCGATATAAGTCTTCAATTATTCAAAAAAATAGTGACCGATTCCATGGTTTAACCACAACAAAAATAGATCAAGTTGACTTGTCACTTGCTACTTCTTTATCCTCCATAAAAATAGATTTAGTGAGAAAATATAACGACTTACCTACTCCAGCCACTTATGTAGTACATTGCGCAATGAAATTCCCTCCCAATCAAACGATAATGCCAATTGCTAAGCGGTTACTTTTAAAAGAGCTTAGTAAAGCTGCTTAACTTTATAATAAATTTAGCACCATTATTGTTATATTTAAAAAATGAGTTTTATCGTCAAAATATCTTTACTTCTTTTATTAGTTACTTCTAATTCATATTCTAACTGGGGTTTTTTTTCACATAAGAAGATTAACAGAATGGCTGTATTCACTCTTCCAGATGATGAATTATTTCATTTTTACAAGTACCACATTGATTTTGTCACCGATCATGCTGTAGATCCAGACAAAAGAAGATACGCAGTTGAAGGTGAAGCAGAAAGACACTACATAGACATAGACTATTATGCTAAAAAGGGAGAGAATCCATTTTTAAACATGCCTAGAAAATGGAACGATGCAGTAAACAAACACACAGAAGATACATTACGAGCTTATGGTATATCACCTTGGCACATTAACAATATGGTATCTAGATTAACCCAAGCATTTAGAGACAAAAACCTTGACAGAATCCTTAGGTATTCAGCAGATTTGGGTCATTATGTAGGCGATGCACATGTTCCCCTTCACACAACCCTGAATTACAATGGACATCTAACCAACCAGAAAGGAATTCACGGGTTTTGGGAATCTAGGGTTCCAGAATTACTTTCTGATGATTACGATTATTTAGTTGGAAAAGCACAATACGTTAAATCCCCATTAAATAAAGTATGGGATGTTATTGAACACAGTTTTATGGCTGTTGATTCTGTCTTAACATTTGAAAGTCAGCTTACAAAGGAGTGGCCAGAAGACAGAAAATACAACTTCGAAAACAGAGGTCGAGTAACGATGAAGGTGTATAGTAAAGATTTTACTGAAGAGTATGCATTAAGGCTAAATGGAATGCACAATAGAAGGATGAGAGAATCTATTCTTACCGTTGGCTCATTGTGGTACACGGCCTGGATTAATGCCGGTCAACCTTCATTAGATAATTTAATGAAATCTATTTCTGATTCTTACAAGAAAGAAATAGAATCTACCAATAAAAAAAGTTCAACCAATAAAATTTTCGGTAGAGACCATGGGAGGTAAATAATTATTTCAAATCTTTTTGCTTTTTTTTCTTTTCGCCCCTCTTTCTTCTTGACTTCTTACCTGCTTTTGTCTTAGCTGGCCTGTTTATGTAAGATAATTGACCCTTCTCAATTTCATTAACAACTTTTTCAATTAAAAAATCTTCTTTTAACGGATCATATTCCCTTTTTAAATCCTGACCGTTTATCTTACACAATGCTTGAAACCAAAAAGCTTTTCCTTTTCCTCTATAGAATTTAATAATATCATAGGTAGTTAGACCCGTTTCCCTGTATATTAGTTTCATTAAGTACTCTCCTCTTGTAACAGACATATTTTTTATTTCATCTCCAAATTCGTTTTTTAAAATTTTATTGGCTCTATTGAGGTATCTCTTTTTCATTCTTTTTGAATCGATGTATTCAAGGGTGTCTTGAAAAGACAACAACATGTTTGACGCAAGTTTAGAATATGCATAAACCCTTCTTACAAAATATTTTGTTTTTCTATATTTTTTAAGGTAGGCATCATTGTCAGTTGAAATTTCAATTTCTGGAAAAATGTAATCAGAAATAGAATCCTGCTCATTTTCTGAAATTAATATTACCTGTTCATTATTTGATTGAGAATAACCAACAAGACTTATAAGGCAAGAGATGACTAAAATGTAAGCTTTCATTTAATTAAATAACGAAATGCAATTTAATAAAGTTTTAAAACAACTATCAATTAACAGTATTTAACAAAATAGCAATCCATTTTTAACAATATAAACAACCGAAAACCATTTAATATCTACCATTTAATAATTATGGTCCAATTTTTGAATATAAAACTTTGATTGTACGTTATATATAAAAAGAATTGCAATGAAAACACAACTTAATTTATGGCTTTTATTATCTGGAATACTATTCACTCTATGTATTTTATTTATTATAGCATCTTACATTGTTGAATCTTCTGTGTCCTAACAAATGTACTAAGTGTTATATATATTATATTTTTGTACCCATGTATAAAGTACTTTCAACTTTTTTATTCGCTGCTATTTCTTTTGGCTTTACAGCCCAAATAGGTCCTGTTTTTTCTATCAAAAAATTCCTTACTTCTGACTCACCATTTATCGAGACATATGTTGAAGTCTATGCCAATACTTTAGAAATAATTAACCTTGATTCTACTCAACTATCATATGGCGTAGAAATAACACAACTAGTTAAAAATTTAAATGATGAAATCATTGATTTTAAAAAGTATTCAATTGAAGAAAAAATAGAATCAAATGAAATTTTAACCAATATTTTAGATTTACAACGTTTTTCATTGCCAAATGGAGATTACAAATTAGAGCTTCAAGTAAAAGATTTAAACAATGAAAATTCAATTGAAGTAATAAATTCAGCTATTAGAATTGATTTCAGCAATAAAGATTTAGAAATTTCTGATATAGAACTGCTTGAATCATATGGCAAAACAACTCAAACAAACAACACAACTAAATCTGGTTTTTCACTTATTCCATTAGTAAGTAATTATTACAGTCCAGAATTCGACAAACTGGCTTATTATTTTGAGATATATAATCCGGAAATTAAAGCTGATGAATCTTATGTTCTCCTTCAAAACATCAAAATAAAAGAAACGGGAGAAATAGCTGGTCAATACAATAAACTTAAAAAAATAAATCCCAAGCAAATAAACCCAATAATTAACACTTTTAACATAGAAAATTTACCTACAGGAAACTACGAGTTAGTTATTCAGATTAGAAACCAACTAAATGAATTAATTACAGAGAAAAAAATAGATTTTCAGCGAACAAATTTAAACACACCTTTAGCTGTTAATCGCTTAAACTCCATTAACATTGCCAATACCTTTAGTGATGAGCTTGCTAAAGACAGTTTAACAGAATTTATTAATTGCTTGTCTCCTATTGCATCTCCTTTTGAGCTCAATATTATTAACAGAAAACTAAAACAAATGGACGACACCTTAAAAAGACAGTTTATTTACAGTTTCTGGTACAACAAAAACAATGCTAACCCGAGAAAGTCATGGGAAGATTACAAAATTCAAGTAAATAGAATACATAACTTATTTGGTACTAGAATAAAAAAAGGATACCAAACAGATAGAGGAAGAGTTTATCTTAAATATGGTGCTCCAAATAATTTAATTGACCGACCTAATGAACCAAGTTCATATCCTTATCAAATATGGCATTATTACAGACTTGGACAATTCAACAATAAAAGATTTATTTTCTACTTGCCAGATCTTGTTACAAACGATTATACCATTTTACACTCAGATGTTCCAGGAGAAGTAAAAAATGAAACTTGGAATGCGACATTAAATTCAAGAAATAGCACAAACGGTAATTTAGACGACCCTAATGCTGGCAACAGAGATCATTGGGGGACAAACAGCTCAACTCTATTTAACAACCCTTAATGCAAAGCACTGCTGTTGTCATATTAAATTTTAATGGACTAAAATGGCTTACAGAATTTCTTCCATCTGTATGTGTTCACAGTAAAAATGATGCAGATATTTTTGTAATAGACAATGGCTCTACGGATAATTCAATCGATTACATAGTAAGTAATTTTAAAGAAATTAGTATTATTAAATTAGCTAACAACTTAGGTTTCACTGGGGGTTACAATAAAGGATTGGAAAGCTTAAAGCATGAATTTTTCATCTTATTAAACTCGGATGTAGAAGTAACTCCGAATTGGATTTCACCAATGATTCAACTTTTTAAAGCCGACAGTTCTATCTCTGCAATGCAACCCAAAATACTTTCTCAAATTGAAAAAGAAAAATTTGAACATGCAGGTGCAGCTGGTGGCTACATAGACAAATTTGGTTTTCCATTTTGTAGAGGAAGGGTTTTTAACACAGTAGAAAACGATGACAATCAGTACAACAACATAGAAGAAGTTTTTTGGGCTTCAGGAGCTTGCCTATTTATTCGTGCTTCAGATTTTTTTGAAAACAATGGATTTGACACCTCATTCTTTGCACATATGGAAGAAATAGATTTGTGTTGGAGGTTAAAAAACAAAGGCAAAAAAATTATATTTAATCCTGCATCCACTGTTTACCATGTAGGAGGTGGCACCTTAACATACAATAGCCCTAAAAAAACTTACTTAAACTTTAGGAACTCGTTATTTATGATTCATAAAAATCATAGTAGAAATATTTTTACACTTATTTTATGCAAACTACTTATAGATGGGATTGCTGGAATTAGATTTTTATTAATGGGCCAGTTCACACACTTGATCAGCATTATTAAAGCACATTTTCATTATTACTCATCAATAAGAAAGTTAAATCGATATAGAAAAAGTAACACAAGAAAAGAAACAAAATTATTAAAAGGAGTTACAAATAAATTAATTATTTGGAGTTATTTTATTCAGCAAAAAAAGAATTTTAATGAAATAAATGAAGTTTAATAGCTTTTCAAAAAAAATATTTTCTTATTGTGATTAACACAATGATTATTGTACCTTTATTATTACTCAATAACACTACCCTAATAATGTTAATGAAGTTTTTTATATTAACCATATCGATCTTTTGCTTTGGAGTTCAGTCTTTAGCACAATTTAACTTTGACAAACAAGTCAAAACAGATATAAAATATTCAGAGAACATTATAGACGAAGTCTATGGTATCACTATTTACGAACCTTTAAATTTAGGATTATCTCCTGATTCTGTGAGAATGGAAAATGGATATGCCATTAACAATTGGAAAGAAGATTTTTATGAAAGCGGACAGTTGCTTCACAAGGGTTATTACATAGAGGGTCAATTAAAAGTTTATAAAAACTATTACCCAGATGGAACTTTAGAAAGAGATTTTAAAAACATTGATGGTTTCAGGTCAAAATGCTCATTATACTACCCTTCTGGTAAAATAAAAAGTGAAATTGTTTATTTAAATGGTGCAGCAATTTCATGGATAGATTATTACGACAATGGAAATATGGAATATCTTGAAAAATATGATAAAAACTTTTTATACCATATTGCAAAAAAATCTTTTTACAAAACAGGACAAATAGAAACATTTTTTGAGCTTACCAATAAAAAGAAATTACAATTTGTCACCTATGAATACTTTTTAAATGGGGAAAAAAAAATGGAAGGTGCTTTAAGATATGACATGAACAGGTATGACTATTACAAAACAGGTACATGGATATATTATAATGAATCTGGTCTAGAGAAAAAACACGAAACTTACTCCGATGGTAAGGTCGTGAAAACAAAACAATTTTAATTGTCCAATTCAGGAGATTTTACAGCTAACACTGTCACATCATCTAACTGATCAAAATCACCCTTCCAATCTTCAAAAAAATCATGTAAAATAGTTAATTGATTTTCTAAAGGCTGCTCAGCTATTTCAAATAATTTCTTCTTAAAACCAGTTTGTTTTAATTTTTTCCCCTTGAGACCTCCAAATTGATCGATATAACCATCGGAAAACAAATAATAAATAGCATTAGGTTTATGACTTATTTGGTGATCAATAAAAGGAATAACATCATCTGAGTATCCTATAGACTGTTTAGTTGGATTAATAAACTTAAGTTCGGAATTTGAAAAAATATATAACGGAATATTTGCACCAGACCAAAAGACTTCACCTGTTTTAGGGTTCATTCTAAGTAAGGAGATATCCATGCCATCTGAAAAGGTAATACTAGAATCTATCTGACTTAACTCATTTACAACTTTGGTCTTTAATAAGTCTAATATTTGACCAGGCGACAATAATTCTTGGGTAGAATTTATTTCATTTAAATAAGATATTCCTAACATACTGAGCATAGCTCCTGGAACTCCATGACCCGTACAATCAGCAACAGCAATGTAAACAAACCCTTTCTTTTCTAAATACCAATAAAAATCTCCACTAACAATGTCTTTGGGTTTAAAAAGAACAAAATGTTCTGGTAAATGTTTACTTACGTGCTCTTTTGCTTTAAGTAAAGCTTCTTGAATTCTTTGAGCATAATTAATTGAAGAAATTACTTCCTTATTAACTTCTTC
>JAQWSL010000046.1 GCA_029243225.1 Flavobacteriales bacterium | reverse complement strand
TCAAATTCATTATTTTTAAAAAAAGGAATGGTTGTTTTAGTTGATTTAGATTCTACCCATTCAAATGAATTGTTCTGTGTTGAATTAACACTATCAATGGTTGTATTATTGATTTCTACTTTTTGCTGAACAACAACTTCATCACTAAAATAAAGTAAGGAACCCACTATAATTCCAACACCTACTTGACCAACAATTTTAAACTTTCCGGCTAGGCCCTTTTTGTTATTTTTAAAGACCTTTATATAATCATCTATAAAACCGATAACTCCTAACCATACAGTTGCAATAAGCATGGTAATTGTATAAATGTTATCAAGCTTTGCAAATAATAAAGTAGGAATTAGAATTGCAGCTAAAATTATTAGCCCCCCCATTGTTGGCGTACCTGCTTTTTCGATCTGACCATCTAAACCTAGATCTCGAATACTTTCCCCAACTTGTTTTTTTTGTAATAACTTAATTAGCCTTCCACCAAAAACCATTGAAATAATCAGTGATGTAATTATTGCCATACCCGCTCTAAATGATATGTACTGAAACAATCCTGCCCCAGAAAAATCTGAAACCTCTTGTAGGTATTGAAATAAGTGATATAGCATTATTTATTCATAATTTTTAAAGTTTCTATTACTACCTCTAAATCATCAAAAGGAATAATCTCTCCTTTGATTTCTTGATATTTCTCATGTCCTTTACCAGCAATTAAAAGAATGTCTCCACTATGAGCCATACTACATGCTGTTTTAATAGCTTCCTTTCTATTTACAATTGAAAGTGTTTTTTTAAGGCCTTCACTAGGCACCCCTTTTTCCATATCTCGTATTATGTCTTCTGGGTTTTCTGACCTTGGATTATCAGAAGTGAAAATAACTTGGTCACTCAGTTCACATGCTATTTCCGCCATCATTGAACGCTTCCCCTTATCCCTATCTCCACCACAACCCACAATCGTAATTACCATCTCATTTCCTACTCGGATTTTTTGAATTGTTTTAAGAACATTCTGTAATGCATCTGGAGTATGAGCATAATCTATAATTGAAGTGATTTTAGACTCTGAAGCAACATGCTGAAACCTACCCTCTGGGGCAGATAATCCACTAAGAGTTGTTAGAACATCTATTTTTTCCTGAGAAAGAAGCCTGCCAACAGCATAGGCTGCTAATAAATTATAAGCATTAAAATCACCAATTAATTTTGTATGAACTTCAGTGTTATCTAAATCTAAAGTCATTCCATCAAATCTGTTTTCTAAAATTTTAACTTTATAATCACATACTGAATTCATGCCATAAGAAAACACTTTAGCAGCAGTATTTAACACCATTGTTTCTCCGTGCTTTTGGTCTACATTAAAGAGTGCAAAAGAATTGGAACCAAGCTGATCAAAAAATGATTTTTTTGCGGCTATATAATTATCGAATGTTTGATGGTAATCTAAGTGGTCCCTTGTAATATTAGTGAAAACAGCACCTTCAAAATTCACCCCTGCAATTCTATGTTGATCAACAGCATGCGAACTCACTTCCATAAATGCAAATTGACAACCCTTTTGAACCATTCTTTCTAGAAGCTCGTTTAACTCTAACGAACTTGGCGTTGTGTGTGTTGAAGGAACTATTTCGTTATGAACCTTATTGACAACAGTTGAAATCAAACCAACTTTATAGCCCATTAGCCTGAACAAATTGTAAAGTAGTGTAACTGATGTTGTTTTACCATTAGTTCCAGTCACACCAACAAGTTTCAACTTATCTGATGGTGAATTGTAGAAATTTGATGCTATAAGGCCTAAAGATTTCGAAGCATCATCAACCAAAACATAAGTAATTTCTTCGTGAATTTTTTTGGGCATTTGCTGACATAATATACATACAGCACCACTAGAAATTGCTGACTCTATATAATCGTGACCATCGACTTGTGTGCCCTTAACTGCAACAAAAAGGGTGAACTTTCCGACCTTTCTTGAATCGTAAGCTAGATATTCTATAGCTATGTTTGTTGAACCCTTAAGCTCTAACATATTTACACCATATATAATATCTTTCAATAACTTCATTAGCTTAAATCAATTGTTATTAATTGTCCTTTTATAATTGTTTGACCGGGGTTTATTGATTGATTTCTTACAAAACCACTACCAGAAACCTTAACCTGTAAACCATGATCTTCTAATAAAAAAAGAGCATCATTTAGCCCCATTCCAATAACATTTGGAATCTTGTCATTCACAACTCTTTTATTTTTAACATTTACACCATCTTGATTTGCAATTGTATGTATCCACTTTCCAACGCCCGATTCTTTTTTCAATGGTATTTTCATTTTGGAACTTGCAAAAACGAAATCTTTCTTATTGCCATGTTTAGAGAATGGATAATACAAATCCTCCATTTGCAACTCCTTGTTTTCCATGTTACCTAAAGCATATACTTTGTCTGCTATTTCTTTAAAAACAGTTCCCGATACGATAGAGCCATAGATATTTGTTGTTGGACCTTGAATTACCACTATGCATGAATACATAGGATTGTCTGCTGGGAAATAGCCACAAAAAGATGCCTGATATTTAGACCCATAACCTTTAGAGTTTATTGCTATCTTGGAAGTTCCAGTCTTTCCAGCAATATCAAAGCCTCTTGCCTTTATGTTTTTAGCTGTCCCTCTTTCAACCACTCCTTTTAGCATGATTTGAACATCTTTTAAAGTGGAGCTTTTACAAATTTTTGGATTTATAATTTCTTTTTCAAATGTTGATTTTACTTCATTTCCAAACCTAATTTCTTTTACAAACTGTGGCTTCACCATAACACCATTATTTGCGACAGCATTGTAAAATGCTAATGTTTGTAGAGGAGTAATTTTAACTTCGTAACCAATAGACATCCAAGGAAGAGATATTCCCGAGAATAGAGGGTCATCAACATCTTTAATATATGGAACACCCTCACCAATAATTGGTAATCCAAGCTTCTTGTCTAAACCTATTTTTTTAAGCCCATCAATAAATTGTTGAGGGTTTTCTTTATAATTATCATCTATTATTTTACTAATAATATTAGATGATTTTTCAAATGCAGCTTGAATAGTATTTTTACCATACACCTTATTCCCATCAGTTAAACTAAATTTTTTGTAAAACTGATAAGTACCATTCATTAAAACACTATCAGTTATTTTAATTTTCTCATCATCTAAAGCAACCATTAACGAAGCCAACTTAAAAGTGGACCCAGGCTCTGAAGCTAGCCCAACCGCATGATTAAGACTCTCATTATATTCTATCTTATCAGAATCCTGGGTTAGATTTGCGATGGCTTTAATGTAACCTGTCTCAACTTCCATTAGAACAACACATCCCCTAAGAGCTTTTTGATTCTTTAATTGTTTCATCAAAGCTGCTTCAGCTACATCTTGAATATTTACATCAATAGTTGAGTAAATATCGCAACCAGGAATAGGCTCTTTGGAAAACTCACTTTTAATTGGCTTCCAATCATTTCCTCTTATTCGTTGCATTAGCATTTCTCCATCTCTGCCCTTTAACTCATCATTAAAAGCACCCTCAATGCCCACATATTTTCCCTGACCCTCTCTTACATATCCAATTGTTCTTGCTGCAAGTTTATTATATGGTTTAACTCTTTTGTTTTCCTTTAAAACAATTAAACCCCCAGAGTATTGACCTAAATTAAAAATTGGGAATTTCTCTAACCTTTTTAACTCATCGTTTCTAATGGATTTATTTATTAAATAATATCTATTTTTCTTATCTCGTTGAGCTATCAAATCATTTAACCAGCTGTTTTTAGATTTATGATTAAACATTGCTGATAAACTATCAGCTAATTCATGAATTCTCTCATCAAAAACGCTCTCTTTTACTGTAATTAAATCCATGCGAATTTCATATCTAGGAACCGAAAGAGCTAGAGATGTTTTTTGATCGTTATCTGCAAAAATATTTCCTCTAGGTGCCTTAACCTTCTTCAGCTTATAGGTCTGTTTTTCTGCTTGCTCCACAAGCTCTCCTCCATTAAAAAATTGTATTGAAACTATCTTTACAATAACAAATAGAGCAAACACCAAGATCAAAATATAGATCAAATAAACTCTCACTATGGACTCCCTACTACTCATAGCTCAATTCAATTTTTTTTGGAGGATCTTTTGATTCATAAACACCCCATTTTGATGTTTTTTCTGCAATTTTACTTTGCAAACTCTCCTGATCATACAACTCTAATACAGACTGCAACTCTGAATACAACTCCTCACCTTTTTCGTTAAGATCATTTATTCTTCTAACTGAATTATCAACATAGTATCCATATCCTATGTAGAGAAGCATCAAAAATGTCAGATATAATAAAAAGGGGAGATTCTTCATAACTCTTCCTCTTTGTAAAAGCTCACCTGATATAATTTCTTTAAATGGATTCACTGTTGTTTTTCTATTTTTCGTTCAGCTATTCTTAATTTTGCACTTCTCGCACGATTATTTTCTTCTATTTCTTCACTTGCTGGTAGAATTGGTTTTCTATTTATCTCTTTAAAAGGACAATTTGAATTACCATAAATGTCTTTTTCAATTACTCCTTTCACATTTCCTGACTTGAAAAATCTTTTAACCATTCTATCTTCCAAAGAATGATAGGTAATCACCACTAATCGACCTCCAGGTTTCAACATCTCAACAGTTTGATTAAGCATAGATTTCAGAACCTCCATCTCCTGATTAACTTCAATTCTAATTGCCTGAAATATTCTAGCTAAAAATTGATTTTCTTTTTGCCTAGGAACAAGACCCCTCACCAAACCTATAATCTGTTTTGAATTATTAATCTGTTCGGTTTTCCTTAGCTCAATTATTCTTCTTGCAATTCTTCGACTCTCTCTCAACTCTCCATAATCCCAAAAAACAGCAGCAATTTGCTGCTCAGAATATTCATTTAGAACGGTAATCGCATCTAAATCAACACTCTTATCCATTCTCATATCTAATAGAGAATTAAATCGAAAAGAAAAACCTCTTTCAGCAGAATCAAATTGATGAGAAGAAACGCCTAGATCGGCTAATATCCCATCGACTGGATTAAGCTTCATTAATTTTAAATTATTTTGCAAAAATTTAAAGTTTTGACCAATCAATGTAAAACGATCATCATCTAACTTGTTGTTATTAGCATCGGCATCTTGATCAAAACCAATCAAACAACCCTCTTTTTCAAGCCTAGACAAGATTTCTCTTGAATGCCCTCCACCACCAAAAGTTACATCAACATAAATTCCATTTGGATTCAACACTAAACCATCTACAGCAGCATGTAAAAGAACTGGTATGTGATAACCGTTATCGATCATTTTCAGAAGATCCACCCATAACATCCGCAGCTAAATCATCAAACCCATCCCAGTTCTCACTCATCAAAGCATCATACTTTGACTTGTCCCAAACTTCCCATAAGTCGACATTTGCTACAATTACGATTTCCTTCTGAATACCCGCCCAACCTAAAAGACTTTTAGGCAAAAGAATTCTGCTACTTGAATCTACAGGAACTTTAGTCGCTCCCTTCTGAAACATTCGGGCAAATTTTCTATCCTTTACCTTAAACCGATTTAAGTCTCTGAGTTTACCCACAACAACAGCCCATTCGGACATCGTATACATAGACAAACACTCATCAACACCTCTAGAAATCACAAATTGCTCCTGGTCTAATGGATCCAATTGCTTTCTCAGTTCAGAAGGAAGCATCAATCTTCCTTTTGAATCAATCTTGCAATGATATTCACCAATAAAACCAGTCATAATTAAACTCTATCGTTATCAGATGTAAAGCTAAAAAAAATTACCCACATTTTCCCACTTTTTAATAAATGTGGATAACTTTCAACGGTATATAGTTAATTTTTGTTGCATAAAAATAGAAAATAGAACAAATAACAGGTAAAAAATTATATCAAAATAACTGTGGGAAAATGTGGAGATTAAATTATAATTATCAACATTTATTTCAATTAAAGTTAATTTCCTTAACTTTGAACGCTTATAAAAAATGGACAATAAAAACTCTTCCATTAGTGACAAATCCAACTTAATTGACATTGAAAAAGCATTCAACGTCAAAAACCCTTCGCTTTACAAAATAATCCCTGCTTTTATTTTCAAAAAATTAAAAAAGCTAATTCATCAAGATGAGCTCAATGAAATAATCAATACATACAGTGACAAAACAGGTCTAGATTTTTCAAAAAAAGGGTTAGACCACATGGGCGTTAAAACAAAATCTATAGGAGAACACAACATTCCTAAATCTGGCGGAATAATAATTGTTGCAAATCATCCACTTGGAGGTCTTGATGGCGTGGCAATAATAAATGAAGTAGGAAAAGTAAGAAGTGATGTTCACATATTAGTGAACGACATCTTACTTCAAATAAAAAACTTTAAGCCAATATTTGTCCCAATTAACAAACACGGGAAAAACTCTCGAACCAATCTTAGCTACATTGACAATCTATACGCATCTAACAAGTGCATTATATTATTTCCAGCCGGAATGGTTTCCAGAAGGCAACAACATAAAAAAATAGAAGATTTAGAATGGAAAAAAAGTTTCATTACAAAATCAATAAAACACAAAAGGGATGTTATTCCAGCATATGTAAATGGAGAAAATTCAAAACGATTTTACAACATTGCTTATTGGAGAAAAAAAATTGGCATAAAAGCTAATATTGAAATGTTATTTTTAGCAGATGAGATGTTTAAACAAAAAGGGAACACTATTATCTTTAAATTTGGCAAACCAATACCATGGCACACATTTAACAAAAAAATAGATAACCTAAAGTGGGCTCAAAAAGTAAAAAAATTCGTTTACACTCTAAAGCATAACGAGCACAACATCTTTTCAGAAAAAAACTAATTGTTATGGAAAAAATAATAGCTCCAATTCCCGTTAAACTTTTAGAAAAAGAACTCACTAAAAAACGGTTTGTTAGAAAAACAAACAATGCAAATAATGAAATTTACATCTTAAATCATCACAACAGCCCCAATACAATAAGAGAAATTGGAAGATTAAGGGAAATTACTTTTAGAAATGCTGGTGGAGGAACTGGAAAAAGTTGTGACCTTGACAGTTTTGATATTCGTGAAAATGCATACTATGAACAATTAATTGTTTGGGCTCCTGAGTCAAAAGAAATAATCGGTGGATATCGATTTATTAAATGTGAGAAAGCTTTGAGTTGTAATTTGAATTTAGCAACAAACGGATTGTTTGAATTTTCAAATGAATTTGAAAAAGATTACTTACCCAAGACAATAGAACTTGGCCGATCTTTTGTTCAACCAAACTTTCAACCGTCTCAAGGAAGCAGAAGAGGCATCTTTTCTTTAGACAATTTATGGGATGGACTAGGATCACTTGTTGTAGACGAACCAAAAATCAACTACTTTTTTGGGAAAATAACAATGTACTTAGACTTCAATAAAGAAGCAAGAGATTTAATTTTAGGCTTCATGTATCATTTCTTTCCCGACAACAATAATTTAATTTCAACAATAACCCCTTTAAGCTATCATACAGACATCAAACCATTTATTGACGAGATTCAAGCTTTAAACTATAACGATGCATTCAAACTATTACAACTTAAAGTAAGAGATTTAGGCGTCAATATCCCCCCTTTAGTATCAGCATACATGAACTTATCTTCAACAATGAAAACTTTTGGAACATCTCTAAACAACAGCTTTGGAGAAGTAGAAGAAACTGGGATTTTAATTGCTATAAATGATATTTTTGAAGCAAAGAAAGAAAGACACATCAACAGCTACATTAACTCTTAAGAAATGTCAATAACTGCAAATTTCATAGAAAGCAACACAGATTGGAAAAAATGCCCCAACCCAAAACTCCCAGAATACGCTTTAATTGGAAGGTCTAATGTTGGAAAATCATCACTAATTAATATGCTAACACAAAGAAAATCGTTAGCTAAAATATCGGGAACACCTGGAAAAACTCAACTTATAAATCATTTTATAATTAACAACAACTTTTACTTAGCTGACTTACCTGGATATGGATATGCTAAAGTTTCAAAAAAAAGTAGGGCTAAATTTGCTGACTTTACAATGAAATTTTTAGAGAATAGGACAAACTTAATGTGTGTATTTGTTTTAATTGACTCCAGAATAAAACCTCAAAAAATTGATTTAGAATTCATGGAGTATTGTGGTATAAAGGGAATCCCCTTTGTTATGTGCTTTACTAAAGCAGATAAATTAAAGCCCAAAGAATTAGACAAAAACATTGAAGAATACAAAGCATCAATGCTTGAAAATTGGGAAACACTTCCTGAAATTTTCATCACCTCCTCAAAATCAAAGATGGGAAAAGATTCCATATATGAATTTATAAATGGAACAAACACATTGTTCAAACCTTGAGCTCTAAAAAAAGAATCTTAGTAGCCCCTTTAGATTGGGGATTAGGTCACATTACAAGGTGCATTCCAATAATTGAGAAATTATTAAAAAACGGCCACACCGTATTTACATGTGGAAACAAAGAAAGCGAGCAGCTTTTTAAAGAACATTTCCCTAAAATAAAACACATTATAATATCAGGTTATAATGTTAAATACAGCAGAAGAAACAGCCAGGCACTGTCAATGGCTCTTCAAACTCCAAAGTTTATATTTAAAATTAAAAATGAAAAAAAAATTGCCGAAGACTTAGCAAGTAAGTTAAATTTAGACATTATTATTTCAGATAATAGATTTGGCTTTAGATCCTCTAAAACAACTAATATTATAATCTCTCATCAAATTCATATTCAAGGCCCTTGGTTATTAAAACCAATATTTTATAAAATAAATTCTAGCTATATAAATCAATTTGACAATTGTTGGATCCCAGACTATAATGACACTAATTCTCTTGCCGGAGATTTATCAAAAAATCCTGGGCTCAACAATTATTCTTTTATTGGGCCTTTATCTAGATTTAAAAAATCAAAGAATATTATTCCATATAAATACAAATATCTTGCTATTCTTTCTGGCCCAGAACCCCAAAGAACCATTTTTGAAAAAATAATTTTAAAAGCATTTTCTAAGCAACATGAACCATGTGCTATAATAGGTGGAAATCCTCTAGGAAAGCAATACTCAAAAAACAACATTGATTACTTCTGTCACTTAAAAACAGATGACTTTTTGAACACTGTTAATGTTTCTGAATTCCTAATATGTAGATCTGGATATAGTAACATTATGGACCTTTCTGTATTAAATAAAAAAGCACTTCTAGTACCAACACCTGGCCAAACAGAACAAGAATATTTAGCAAAGTATCATACTAATAAATCATCTGTTAAGTGGATAAATCAGCAAGAATTTAAGATTAATGGAGATAGTGATTTTGGACAAACAATAACATCTAAAATAAATTATTTATTGGATAAAGAATTCACCAAAGTAGGGCTATAAAAAAAAGGGGCAAAAGCCCCTTTTTAAACCAAAAAATCGAATGCTCTTAATATTATACATTAAAAGAAATTAAATACTTAGTTAGTAAATGCATTTACGAAAGTATAAGATCCACCTACTTTCTTCCATATAACCAAAGCAACACTAATATTTTCTGTCACCCATTCAGTTTCCATTGTCATAGAAAATGTATTTTCCATTAGTTCAGTGCCTGTTGAGCCATTAACCAATAACGTACCATATGAATTACCATCCATAGAGCCCCTCAAGACATAAGGATGAGATGCATTAGGCCCTGCATCACCAGACTGATCAGCAATAACACCATTTTCAACTATATAAGCTCCTAAATAATATTCACCACTAGGAGATCCATAAAATTGAGTAAGAGTATTCACTGTAATGGTTGAACCTTCAGTTGTAAATGCACCATAAATCGCTTGCGCTTCAGGAGAGGCAGAATACGTAGAGTCTGATGCATTAACACAATTTGATTTTGTTGTTGATGTATAAATCCCCCCAGTAGGTGAATATGCTGTTCTATTATTCCCATTAACAGCCCAATTTGGAGTTCCTTGAGTATTAAAATCAGCAATCCATTCAGTTGCAGTAGGATTATTAAGAGATGATGGCTGGTATAGACTCATTACTACAGCTTTACCTCCTAGTTCGTCAATAATTTCTTCATTAGTAATCCAGCCCCAACTTCCACATGAGCCACACCATGTTGCAGTCATTTTAGTTACTAAAGCCATAGATTTATTTGCTTCAAAGATACATTCATAGTCACAATTACCATCATCATTTTTAGCTTTTTCATTATAATTACATGCTACAGGGTCTGTACATCCCTTTTTTTTGCAAGAAGAAAATGAAGCCATTGAAATTATTGCAATTAACAATAATGATATTTTAATATTTTTCATAGTAAATTAATTTTTTAAATTTTCGTAAATAGACCCAAAATATAGTGAATTTAATTGTGATTTCACTATTTAACCTTTTTTAGAGTAAATGAAAAAGTAGATCCCTTCCCTATTGAACTTCTAACACTAATAGACTGATTATGAGCTTCAACAATATGTTTTACAATTGCCAATCCTAGACCCGTCCCTCCTTTATTTCTTGCCCTGCTTTTATCAACCCTATAAAATCTTTCAAATAATCTAGCCAAATGCTTTTCTTCAATTCCAAGTCCCTGATCTGAAACCTCAATTAGAAAGTTTTCCTCAATATCATAAAATCTAACTTCAACTTCTTTGCCTTCTTCAGAGTAATTAATAGCGTTAATAATTAAGTTTTGAAACACTTGACCAATTTTGTCTCTATCACACATGACCATCATTGGTTCACGGTAACTCTTATTAAAAATAAGTTTAATATTCCCATTACTTGCCCTAATCTCAAGCTCATCCATTATCTCCTTAGCTAGTTGAACGACATCAAAATTCTTTAAATCAAGCTTTATTTTTTCTGATTCAAATTTTGTAATAACATCTAAGTCTTCAACAATTTTTGTCATTCTATCTACTCCTTTTGAAGCTCTTTTCAAAAACTCTCTATTCACATCTACATCCTCCAAGCCTCCCTCCAAAAGAGTTAAAATATAACCTTGAATACTAAAAATTGGTGTTTTTAGTTCATGAGACAAATTCCCCAGAAACTCTCTTCTAAAAATCTCTTGCTCTCTAAGCTTAGTAATTTCTTCTCTATTAGATTCTGCCCACTGTAAAACCTCATCTTCTGCAGCGGACAAAAGATCTTCATTCATACTAATTGGAAAATTTTCTTTAGTTATTTTATAATTATGAATTGTTCTGTAAAGCATTCTTATTTTCTGAGTAATCAATTTCTCTAGTAAAAAATAAACAACAGCGAAGCACACAAGCCAGATTGAAACGGAAAGAATTGTAAAATAAAAATAATCCAAATTTGAATCAGATAATTCAGAGTAAACAATCTGCAAGAAAAGAACCAAGACTAAAATAATTGTTGCTACAAAAAAAGCAAACTGCAAGGGTGTTCTTATTATTTTCATTATCACAAAATTAAGTAATAAATCAAAAGTCCAAGGATTTTATTATATGTTGAAATATATTAATTTAGACCTTCTTCTAACAATTATGTATACGAAAATTTTAGTTATATGCACAGGGAATAGCTGCCGAAGTCAGATGGCAGAGGCTTACCTAAGATTCTTCTGTAAAGAAGAAAATATTAATGCCGAAATATTTAGCGCTGGAATTGAAGCTCATGGTGTAAATTCAAAAGTAATTGAGACACTAAAAGAAGATCAAATAGACATCTCACAGCAAACCTCAAACAAAATTGAAGACTACATCAATACTGGCATAACTCATATTATAACCGTATGCGACCATGCAAATGAATATTGCCCAATTTTCTCAGAAAAAGTAATGAAAACACACAAAAACTTCATAGACCCAACAAAGGCTACGGGTTCAACAGAAACTATTAACAGTGCTTTTAAAAAAACAAGAGAGGAAATAAAATTATTTAGCAAAAAATACTTAACCGACAACTTTTAAGATGAGTACTAAAAGAATTTTTACAGGTGAAATAATAGGTACATTTATTTTAGTTTTCATAGGGTGTGGTTCCGTTTCGTTAGCAATAATATATGAAATTATAAATTCACTTTTTGAAGTTGCTCTTTTTTGGACGCTCGGAGTAATATTAGGGATTTACTGCTCATCTAAATTATCTGGAGCACACTTGAACCCTGCAGTATCTATAGCAATGCTAACTGAAAAAAAAATAAAACTGAGCGAATTCTTTTACTACCTAATCGCTCAATTTATAGGAGCGTTAATTGCTGGCTTCATACTTTTCAAACTAATAAAGAATGACATTGAAGTTTACGATTTAAAAACTGCTTGTATTTTTGGCGAATATTTCCCCAACCCAACATTTGAAAACCTAGACTGGGTAAGTCTTCCAATAGCTTGTTTCATTGAAATATTAGCTACTTTTTCCCTTGTATACCTAATATTCATTATTACCAACATCTCAAAAATAAAAAAATTAAGCCCTACTTTAATTGGGCTATCAGTGGGCATTATAATATATGTAGTCGCTCCTTATACCCAATGCTGTATGAATCCAGCAAGAGATATTGCTCCAAGAATAATAGCACATTTAAACGGATGGGAACAATTTACATTTAACCACAACGGAATTGGTTGGTTAGTGGTTTACATTCTAGCACCACTAATTGGAGGAGTTTTAGGAGCATTAACTTTTAAGCTAACTCTTAAAAACAGAATTTCTTAACTTCTCATAAATTATCACATTCAAAAGTATCAGCAACATCCCATAAAAAACATCTTCAACAGGGATTGTTAAAATCCGAAACCCAAGATTATAATCATCATTATACCAAACAACCTGATCTTCAATAAAAGAACCAGTTAATAACCCATCGGTAATTAAAAAAGGAAACAATAAAATACCATAAGCTCTATAAAACATTTTAAGATTTATAAAAAATGGGGCTATTAATAAAATGATTGACAATGAAATAAATGTTATAGATGTATAATATTTTTCAATAAAAACCAGCCCAAAAACAAATAAAACTAAAGAAAGGAAATAATTAAATTTCTTCACATAATGTGAATCAGAAACAGGGTAGATTTTCTCTAAGACATGATAAGAAAAAACACAGGCATATGGAATACAAAAAAAGAATAAAACTTCTTCAATTGGCAATGAAAAAAGATTAGCCCCTGTTAAATAATTGGGATTAAATCCCCAATATCCCAAATTGGTAAAATAAACATCCCAAACAACAAACACAGCACCAACAACAAATGTTGAAATGAAAAATGGAGGGTAATTTCGGAAGAAATTCAGTCTTTTATGAAAAGTGAAAAATAGAGGAATTAGAATTACAAAAAAATCAATAAGTAAGTATAAGTATGTAAACATTATTTTTTAGAATAGTGTTTGAAATACTTGAACGGGACTAACAACATACCAAAGCACTCACCATCTTGTTTTCCTAAATGTTTATGATGAACCTTATGCCCTCTTCTTATTGCTAATAAATATGGGTTTTTTGAATTCTTAAGAACTTTAATTCTTTGATGAATAAATAAATCGTGAACAAAAAAATATGCTGCACCATAAATTGTGATTCCTAGTCCGACCCAAAACAAGAGTTGTGAATATCCAATTATTGAACCATAAATAATAAACAAGGAACCGGGAATTGCGAAAATTAAAAAAAACAAATCATTATTTTCAAAAAAAGATTTTGTGGTTTTAACATGATGGTCTTTATGAACCTTCCATAAGAATCCGTGCATCACATATTTATGAGTAAACCAAGCAACACCTTCCATAAGAAAAAAGGTAATTATGCAGATAAAAACATTAAAAAAAATCATGACTAATTCAACTTATATACCAACATTGACTTGCAAGCTAAATATAATTTTTTAGAATTATTAATTCTTACTCTAGAACTCATCATCTGTGTTGGAGGTAAAGCTTTGATTTTTTTAAATAATGAAATGTAATATGTGTAGGCAATAAAGACACCTAATTTAGAAGACTTTGGAAGTTTTCTAATACCCTCATAAGCAAACTTAAAATCAGCGTCAATATCCTCTTCAATACTTATCTTATCTTCCTTTGAAAAATTATTTAAATCTACTTTAGGGAAATATGATCTTCCTAAAGAATTAAAATCAGCATTAACGTCTCTTAAGAAATTCACTTTTTGAAGAGCTGCACCTAATTTTCTAGCTGAGTTTTCTAAAGAATCATACATTTCTTTATCTCCATTAACAAAAACCATTAAACACATTAAACCTACAACCTCTGCAGAACCTACAATATATTGATCATATTTTTCTTTTTCATTAGAATACTCAATTTTAGATAAATCTTGTTCCATACTTCTTAAAAATATATGAATAAGCTCGTGATCTATATTATATTCATTTACAATTTTTTGAAAAGAATTAATTACAGGATTGATACTAATCCCCATTTCTAGAGCTTTAAATGTTTCTTCTTTAAATTCTTTAAGTAACTTCTCTTTTGGATAATCATGAAAAGAATCAACAATTTCATCTGCTAACCTAACAAAACCATAAATTGCATAAATTGCATTATGTATTTTTTTATTTAAAAAATAAATTCCTAAAGAAAAACTTGTACTGTAGGTTTTAGTAATTAGCTTACTTGAACTGAAGGATATGTCATCATATAATTTTTTCATGGCTAAATTTTAAAAATGTTTATTTATTTCACTCGCAACAACTTGACCGGAAATAATGGATGGTGGAACACCAGGGCCAGGAACAGTAAGTTGTCCTGTATAAAATAGATTCTTGATTTGTTTATTTCTTAAACTAGGCTTTAGGATAGCTGTTTGATTTAATGTATTTGCCAAGCCGTAGGCATTTCCTTTGTAAGCATGATAATCTTTCTCAAAGTCTTTAACACAATATGATTTTTTATAAACTATATTTTCTTTAAAATCGTTACCGGTCAGCTTTTGAATTCTTTCAATCATAATATTGAAATACTTTTCTCTCATTTCTTGAGTATCTTCAAGACCTGGAGCCAATGGTATTAACAGCATTAGATTCTCCATTCCCTTTGGAGCAATGGTTTCATCTGAAACAGACGGACAGCTCATATAAAAAAGTGGAGAAGATGGCCATTTAGGAGTTTCGTAAATTTCAGCTGCATGAATTGCGAAATCTTGATCAAAAAACAAGGTGTGATGGTTAACATTTGAAAGTTTTTTGTTAACACCTAAATAAAACAATAAACTTGAAGGTGCTAATTTTCTAGAATCCCAATATTTATCATCATAATTTCTATATTTTTTTTGTAAAAGATTTGTTTCTACATGATGATAATCTGCACCTGCAACTACAATATCTACAGGTATTTTTTTGTTATTAATTTCAAAACTTTCAACTATTTTTTTTGATACATTAATCTTGGTTATTTCAGAATCGTAATGAAATTTGACACCACTTTCTTCAGCAATTTTAACTAGAGAATCAATAATTTTAAAAAAGCCACCAATGGGATAATACGTCCCTTGCTTTAAAGCAGAATAATTCATTAAACTATACATTGCTGGAGTATTGCTTGGAAGAGCACCTAAAAATAAAATAGGAAACTCCATAAGTTTCACAAGTTTTGGATGCTTAAAATATCTCCTAACATATTTGCTGAAAACAGTGAATATATCTAGATGAAAAGCACCTTTGATTACTTTAATATTTAAAAATTCTAAAATTGATTTTGAGGGTTTGTAAACTAAATTCCTAACTCCTATATCATATTTTTTCTCAGCTCTTTTTATGAATTTCTCGAGTCTTTCACTACTCCCCTTTTCTATTGATTCAAAGACTTTAGTTAACTCTTCAAAAGATTCTGGGATATCGAGTCTGTTTTGATCTTCATAATAAATAGAAAAACCAGGATTTAACTTTACTAAATCATAATAATCAGAAATTTTTTTATTGTGTTTATTAAAAAAATCTTCAAAAACGTCTGGCATCCAATACCAGCTAGGACCCATATCAAACGTAAAACCATCAACTTTGAAATGCCTAGCCCTTCCACCTGGAGATGAATTTTTCTCAAAAACATCAACTTCAAAACCCATTTTAGAAAGTTCTATAGCTGCAGTTAGACTTGAAAAACCTGTGCCAATAATACCAACTCTTTTCAAAACTTAATTAATTTGAAATTTAACATACGTTTCAAATTCTTTACACGAATTAAATAAGTGTGCGTTAGAATTGACCAACTTTAATAGATTCATATTACCACCAAGTAGAAACTTGCTATTCTTCTTACAAGAGTTAATGCGGTCGCAAAGCTCTTGAATTTCGGTAACTTTATGTCCCACAATGATTGTAGTAAATATATAGTCTGGCTTAGTATTCTCTATACATTCATAAATAATTTCTTTAGAAAAGGCCCTACCAATGTTACAAACATTGACACCTCTTTCTTGAAGAATAATATCTGCATAAATTAGTGCGAAGTCATGGCTTTCCCAAGGAGGTGTAAAGAGCAAAATAGTTTTACCAATATTAGTTTTAGACCTCCTTTCTTCTAAAATATGATAAAGCTTTTGCTTTATAAGGTTAGATAAAAAATGTTCCTGAGCGGGAAATAAATCGCCTGCAGTCCATAAAGAACCGATTTTGTTAAGACTTGGAATGATGATTGATTCGTATGTAATTGACAAACCAAGCTTGTTAATCACCTCATCAAATGATTTATTAAAAAGTTCAGAATCGAAAGTTAGCGATGAAACGATTAAATCGTTAATGTATGATTCATGACTTGTTGAAAACGAACTACTTTCTTTAACCTTTAAAGCTAAATTAGTAGTGTCAAGTTTAGCAATTTTACTTATTTTAAATCCCTGATTGATAAGAAACGAAACATTAAGAATTTTTCTTAATTGATCATCATTGTAAAATCTAATGTTAGTATCTGTCCTATTGGGTTCAACTATATTATACCTTTTCTCCCAAATTCTTAAAGTATGGGCTTTAATTCCCGACAATTTTTCTAAATCTGCTATTGAATATATCGACATTTTGTTTAATTTTGTGCTAAAATAGTTAAACAAAATTGTAAAACAAAGCGTTTGTTTAACTATTTTTGAAAAAAAATAAACATATATAAGTTAAACATTATAAAAAAGTTAAAATATAAAACTTATAAACTCTTTTTTAAAAACTCAAAGCTTAAACACATGATTAACTATTCAAACTATTACAAATTTGCTTTATTAGTAACTTTAATTTTTACAATATTTTCTAATTTATTTGCTCAAAACGGAATCATTAAAGGAAGAGTATTTAACAACATTAACAATGAACCTATTCCTTTTGCCAACATTTACATAAATGAAATTGAAAGGGGTATTTCTTCTGACTTTGAAGGGAATTTCATTATTAAAGATGTTATGTCTGGCACTTATAATGTAACATTTTCATTTATTGGATATCAAACATACACCGCATCAGAAGTAATAGTAGCTCCTAACAAACCAACAACTATTAATGCAGGTCTTATTGAAACAACTACATCTCTTGAAGAAATAGAAATAAAAGCATCTCCATTTACAAAATCTGAAGAAAGTCCAGTAAGTAAAAGAAATATAAGTGCTACAGAAATATATAGAAATCCAGGGGGGAACAGAGATATTTCGAAAGTTATTCAATCTCTTCCAGGTGTTGCATCTACAGTTTCTTTTAGGAACGACATTATAATTAGAGGTGGAGCACCTAATGAGAATAGATTTTATTTAGATGGAATTGAAGTGCCAAATATTAATCACTTTGCAACACAAGGCTCAAGTGGTGGACCTGTAGGCATGATTAATGTTAATTTTATTAGTGAAGTAGATTTATATTCTGGAGCTTTTCCAGCAAATAGAGGGAATACACTAAGTTCGGTTTTAGAATTTAAACAAGTTGAAGGCAATAACGAGAGATTAGCTTCTTCATTTACAATTGGATCTAGCGATATAGGACTAACATTAGACGGACCAATAGGTAAAAAGTCAACTTTTGTTTTATCTGCTAGAAGATCTTATTTACAATTTTTATTTAAAGCTATTCAGCTGCCTTTTTTACCAACTTACAACGACATTCAATTTAAGCAAAGCATTAAACTAAACGAGAAAAATAATTTAACTTTTATAGGTTTAGGTGCTATAGATGAATTTAAATTAAATTTAGGTTTGAATGAAAACATTTCTGACCCTGACACATACGAAAGAAATGAATACATATTGGGATACCTACCTGTGTCAACACAATGGAATTACACTTTCGGTGGTAAATGGACACACTTTAAAGAACACAGCTTTCAAACCCTAGTTATTTCAAGAAACCACCTCAATAACACATCTAAAAAATATGCAGAGAACGTTGAAACAAATCAAAACCTCCTTCAAGATTACAATTCGCAAGAAATTGAAAACAAACTGAGGTTTGAAAACACGCTAAGGAAAAATGGATGGAAATTAAATTTTGGATTTGGTTATGAATATGCAGAATACACAAACAGTACATTTCTTAAAATTCCACTTGGCGATTCCAATACAATCGTAGATTTTGAATCTGATTTAGCTTTTCACAAATTTTCCTACTTTGCTCAAGGAAGTAAAAAATTAATCAACAATAAGCTAATCTTATCCTTAGGAGTTAGAGCTGACCACAACTCCTACTCAAAACAAATGGCTAATCCTATTAAACAATTATCGCCAAGATTTAGTGCAGCTTATGCATTAACTAACAAAATGAGCCTCAACTTTAATGTTGGTAGGTATTACCAACTTCCTGCATATACTGTTATGGGTTACAGGGATAATAACAATTTGTTAGTAAATAAAGAAAATGAAATTACCTATATATCTAATGATCATATAGTGGCTGGGTTAGAATTCAATCCAGCCACATTTAACAAAATAACTATTGAAGGGTTTTATAAAAATTATAATAATTATCCTTTTTTAGTAAATAAAAATGTGTCGTTAGCAAATCTGGGTGGCGATTTTGGTGTTATTGGAAACGAAGAGGTTACAAGCTCTTCTCAAGGTCGGGCTTATGGAGTAGAATTTTTAGCCCAACAAAAATTAAGTAAAAGTTTTTATGGCATACTTGCCTACACATGGGTTAGAAGTGAATTTAAAGATCAAAACAACAATTACAAACCCTCAGCTTGGGACAATGGCAATATAATTAGTTTAACTGCAGGTAAAAAATTTAAGAAAAATTGGGAGATTGGTGTGAAATTCAGATTTTCAGGCGGATCTCCTTATACTCCATTCGATACTTTAAACTCATCTTACATACAAGTTTGGGATGTCGCTAACATGGGGCTATTAGATTACAATCAATTAAATGAACTTAGACTAAAAGCAAATCATGGACTAGATATCAGAATAGACAAAAAATGGTATTGGAAAAAAATGGCACTTAATCTTTACTTAGACATTCAAAATGCTTATAATTTTCAATCAGAAACTGCACCAAGTTTGATTGTTCCAACTGATGACAATGGCAACAGATTAATTAATTCGAATGATCCAAGTAGGTACCAAACAAAATTAATAGAAAATGTGTCTGGAACACTATTACCCTCTATTGGTCTACAATTTGAATTTTAATTATTAATCGCCTCTACACCTGTTATTTCAGGTGCAACATTCTTAAGAGACTCTTCTAAACCAGCTCTCAATGTAACTGGACTAACAGAGCAAGTCTGACATGCACCTAAAAAGCGAATCATCACTTTTTTTTCTGGTGTAATTTCAACAAGTTCCATATCTCCACCATCATTTTTTAAGTAGGGCCTTAAATCTTCTATTGCTTGAAGAACTTTATCTTTTAATTCATTTTCCATTTTATGTAGAACATTTAGGTTCACCATATTCAACTGGGACAACCTTAGTTGGCTCAACATTGCTATTTCTCCATTCAATTCTGTCAATAACATTATTACACAATTGCATAAAAGCTTTTTGAGAGGGTGTATCTTGCTGAAGTACCGCAGGTCTTCCAGCGTCACCACTTTCTCTTATTGATTGTACTAATGGAATTTCTCCAAGTAGTGGTATTTCAAATTTTTCAGCAAGCTGACTTGCGCCTTCTTTTCCAAAAATAAAATATTTTGAATCTGGAAGTTCTTTAGGTGTAAACCAAGACATGTTTTCAACAATACCCAAAACTGGAACATTAATGTTGTCTAATTTAAACATCCCTATCGCCTTTCTAGCATCAGCTAATGCAATGTTTTGGGGAGTGCTAACTATTATTGCTCCTGTTAAAGGAAGTGCTTGAACGATAGACAAATGAATATCACCTGTCCCTGGTGGAGAATCAATAATTAAATAATCTAAATCTCCCCATACGGCATCAAACAAAAGCTGATTTAACGCTTTAACAGCCATAGGTCCACGCCATACAATTGCTTGATTTAATTCTGCAAAAAAACCAATAGATAAAATTTTAACTCCATAGTTTTCAGCTGGAACGATCATTTGTTTACCATCTACAACTTTAGAAACAGGTCTGTAGTGTTGACAATCAAACATCAATGGAGCTGAAGGCCCGTAAATATCTGCATCAATTAAACCAACTTTAAATCCTTTTTTTGAAAGACCAACTGCAAGATTACTGGCAACAGTAGATTTTCCAACTCCTCCTTTTCCAGATGTTACGGCTATAATATTCTTTATGTTTGGAAGAACCTTTTGAGAAGCCTCTGATTTTTTCATCCCTACAACTTTAACAGAAATCTCAAATTTTTCATCAAAAAAACGTTCGATAGCGAATTCACAAGCCTCTGTCATTCTTTTTCGTGCATGTAATGCAGCATTTTGAATGGAGACAGTAAAACTTACACGACTTCCTGAAATAGTTAAATCTGAGATTAAATCTAAAGAAACAATATCTTTTCTAAGATCTGGCTCGGCTACATTTGAGAGCGCTTTTAACAGACTATCTTTATTCATTAATATTATTTAGAATATTTAGGTTCAAAAATACAAAGATTTAATGACATCAAAGTTTAAGTTCAATCATTGGGTCCCAAAAGATTTCATTGAATTTAACAACTAAATCATTTTCAACTTTAACACCATCAATTAATAACAATTCTTCCATTTTGGTTAAAGAGCAAAAGTGAGCCTTACCACTTAACAAACCAAATCTATTTACCACTCTGTGGGCTGGGAAATTAGGAATATTAAAAGTTGAATTCAACACCCAGCCTACCATTCTAGAACTTTTTTTAGCTCCCAAATAATTTGCTATTGCCCCATACGATGTAACTCTACCTTTCGGGATTAACCAAACAAGCTCAATAACATCTTTATTAAAATTAGTGATCTTCAATTTTTAATAAAGCTGCCTGCAAATTCTGTTTCAGAAAGATTAGAGCTATATTTTAAAATATAATTCCCAATACTGTAGTTAGAAACATCAATAAACATAAAATCTTGGTAACCATTAAATGAATCTACAAGTTGTCCTAAAGAATTAAAAACCTCAATAATATAATCTGGATCACCTAAATGTGTATGATTAAAATAAATATAATTACTAGCTGGATTGGGGAAAATAAGAAAACTTTCATCTGAATTTATTTGTGGCGGTGGGTTAAACCCAAGTAAAAAAAGTCCATTTTTTCTATCTGAAATCAACAATCTGCCGCTAGGTAAATTAGAATACACCCCCCAAACTCCTCTGTATAATCCTAAATTAGAACCTTGATAACTATCGTAATACCCAACTCTTTTAGGAAGGTTTACATCTCTGACATCGAAAATTTGCAATCCATCGTTGTAATAACTAATATATGCAATACCATTCTTTAGAATGACATTATGAGGAAGAGTCTCATCGTAAAATCCAGTTGTAAATAAAGAGGCAACTTTAATATCTGATAAATCTGAAACATCTAATACTTTAACGCGCATAGATTTTGTTTCATCACACAAAACATATGTTTTTGCATCTTCACTTAACCAACCTGAATGATTATAACCTTTATCAGGATAAAACTCTAAACTTCCTAAAGGAATAGGCATCGATGGAATAGAAAAATCTGCCACAACTAACCCCTCTGAACCACAATTAAGATATGCTGAGTCGTTTCTTACATATGCATCATGGACATAATTAACAAATTCATAATTAGATAAAAAATTGGGCTCAGTAGGACTAGAAATATCATAAACAGACATGGGAAAGCCACCGTTTAGTTTTGTAACTCCACATGCGTACAATTTTGATTTACTACTATCTATAAAAATATTATGAACCCTTACCATTAAAGAATCATTATCGTAAACTAAAGACAAACTATCTGGTAAGAATTGAAGATCAATAATTTGTAATGAGCTTGAACCTTCATCACAAACTGCATATAAATAGCCGTTGTGATCATGGTAATCTCTATGAACAGCATCAGTTGAAACATGTTTTCCTTGAACAAAACCTATAGAGTCTAACTCATCATTTTGATTAACAAGAAAAACATGAGTGCCAGCTGTAGAACCTATTACGGCATATTCTAACCCCCCTTGAACAAAACCCCAAACTTCATTAAAAACTGACTCACCATCACTTGTAACTGGCAGACCAGTGGTTGTCCATGAATCTAAATAAGAAACATTCTCGGATTGTGGATAATAAAAACTAAGACTAAAAACAAAAAAGAAAGTGACATACTTCATTTTACTAAGTTATGAAAGAAATCGTGAGTTTTTAATATGTTTAATTAGTTAAAAAAAGTTAAGATTTCGTTAAGTGATATAAAATGAATAAAAATTAGATTAATCATTTAAGATATTAATTTATCTTCGTTTGCCAATGAAGAGTCTAGTCATCATTCCCACTTACAATGAAAAAGAAAATATCGAAAATATTATTCGATCTATTTTTTCATTAGAAATTGAGCTTCATGTATTAATTGTGGATGACGGATCTCCAGACGGAACAGCTAAAATAGTTCATCAACTTCAGAAAGAATTTAAGGAAAGTCTTCACATTATTGAAAGAAAATCTAAGCTAGGCCTTGGGACTGCGTATATTATGGGGTTTAAGTGGGCTCTTGAAAATGGTTATGAATTTATTTTTGAAATGGATGCCGATTTCTCTCACGACCCTAACGATTTACCAAAACTTTTAGACGCCTGTTCAACTGGTGGTTTTGATTTAAGCATTGGCTCTAGATATGTTAAAGGTGGTAGAGTTGAAAATTGGCCTAAAACAAGGTGGCTAATGTCATACTTCGCATCAATATATGTTAGAATGGTTTTATTCATTAACATTAAAGACACAACAGCTGGTTTCAAATGTTACAGAAGAAGTGTTTTAGAGAAAATAAATTTAGATAACATCAGATTCATGGGATATGCTTTTCAAATAGAAATGAAATATTCAGCTTATAAACTAGGCTTTAAACTAACTGAAGTTCCGATTACATTTAAAGATAGACAGCTTGGTGAATCTAAAATGAACATGAGTATTTTTAAGGAAGCATTTTGGGGGGTTCTTAAGTTGCGTAATAAAAAATTTAAATGAGTTCTATTTTAATCAAAGACACTAAGATTGTAAATGAGGGTATTTCATTCACAGGAAATGTATTAATCGAAAATTCACAGATAAAAAAAATATCCTCCGAAGAGATTTCTGGAGATTTTGATCAAACAATTAATGGCAAAGGATTCCATTTAATTCCAGGAATGATAGATGATCAAGTTCATTTTAGAGAACCTGGATTAACTCATAAAGCCGACATTTATAACGAATCTAAAGCTGCAATTGCTGGTGGCATTACCTCTTTTATGGAAATGCCTAATACTGTTCCAAATACAATTACTCAAGATTTACTCGAAGATAAATACAATATCGCCAAAGCTAATTCTCTTGCAAATTATTCTTTTTACATGGGAGCTACTAATAATAATTTGGATGAAGTTTTAAAAACAGATCCTAAAACTGTTTGTGGTGTTAAAATATTTATGGGATCATCTACCGGAAATATGTTAGTTGATAATAAATCTACTTTAGAGACTATTTTTAAAAACTGCAATTTACTGATAGCTACTCATTGTGAAGATGAAGAAACTATAATTAATAACACTAAATTTTACAAAGCACAATACGGAGAAAACTTACCAGTAAAATATCATCCATCAATAAGAAGTGAGGAAGCTTGTTACAAATCTTCTTCAATGGCTGTTGAATTGGCAACTAAGCACAACACCAAGCTACATGTTCTTCACATATCAACTGCAAAAGAATTAGCACTTTTTGACAACAGCATTCCTTTATCTCAAAAAAAAATAACCGCTGAAGCATGTATTCATCATTTATGGTTCAATGAAGGTGATTACAATAAAAAAGGCACATTTATTAAGTGGAACCCTGCCGTAAAAACTGAAATAGATAGACTTGCAATTATAAATGGCATAAACGAAAATAAAATAGATGTTATTGCTACAGATCATGCACCTCATACATTAGATGAAAAAAACAACTCCTACTTTAACGCTCCTTCAGGAGGACCAATGGTTCAGCACGCTATTCTAGCCTTATTAGAATTAGTTAAGAAAGGCAACCTAACTTTAGAAAAAGTAGTAGAAAAAACAAGTCACTCAGTAGCCGATTTATACCAGATTAACAAAAGAGGATACATAAGAGAAGGGTACTATGCAGATTTAGTTTTATTAGATTTAAATGACAAACAAAAAGTAACAAAAGATAGTTTATACTATAAATGCAATTGGTCTCCATTTGATGATTTTGAATTTAATTCTAGAATAAAGTGTACTCTTGTAAATGGCAAATTAGTTTATTGTAACGGAGCATTTAAAGAAGAAACTAAAGGTATGAGATTACTTTTCGACAGATGAGAGGTTTAACAATATTATTAATATCATTTTTAATTGGTTGTTCAAATAAAATTTCATTTGAACAAAACAAATCTACCTTAGATGAAAAAACATTGTCAAAAGTGTTAACAGATTTACACATTATAGAAGTGCATATTAATCAATTAGAAATTAATTTAGCAAAAAATAAAGACAGCCTTAATGTGTTTAAAGAAATGATCTTTTTGAAGCACAATGTAAGAGAAGAAGATTTCAATCAATCGCTAGATTACTATTCTAACTTTCCCGATAATTACCACCAATTGTATCTACAGGTAAAAGAAAACCTATTAGCAATTGAGCTCACACTACCAGACTCTGATGATCCTGAAATGAATTCTGATTCATTGAGAACTATTAACAAAAAAAGAATATTTAACAAATGAAAAATTTATCACTAATTCTTGCCTCAACCCTGTTAATTTCTTGCAATCAATGGTCTGATGATGATTCTGCCAAATTCTTAGAACAATGTGAAAAAACAAAATGGGAAAAAGAATTTTGCGATTGTGCAATTGAAAAAGTAAAAAAAGAATACAAAAGCTTTGCTGAAATTTCTGACAATGAAAAACAAATGGCGGATATATTACTAGATTGTATGATTAAAAAAAATAAAGACTAATTAGATTCTTTGCTTATTTATCAAAATAAATATTATCCCAAAACAAAGACAAAAACTAAGTAAAACATTTAGAATTGCCAAGCTGTTGTGTCCTGATTTAATTAATTCAACAGTCTCTAAACTAAATGTAGAAAAAGTGCTAAACCCGCCACAAAATCCAGCAATTAAAAAAAATTTCATTTCATCTGAAAACCACTTTAAGCCCATTGAATAGTAAAGTAAAACACCCACAATTAAACAGCTTAAAAAGTTAGATATAAGAGTGCCAAAAGGAAAATTATCTCCTAAAAGTAAAGCTGAAAACTTTCCCACACCGAACCTAGAAACAGCTCCAAGTCCTCCTCCTATAAATACATATAAATATATTAGCATTTAACCCAATTAAATTCTTGTGAAAGATAATAAAGAATTTGAGCAATGACAATACCAACCACACCCCCCACCAATATATCTGAAGGATAGTGAACTCCTAAATACACCCTACTGTAACCAATTAAAGAAGCCCAAGAAAAAAGAAGCCATATAGACCAACGATATTTTATTTTAATGAATTGATAAAAAAGAAAAGACAAGGCAAACATGTTACAAGCATGACTAGAAATAAATCCATATTTACCACCGCTATAATTATTAACTATATGAAGCTGCTCTTTTAGATTCATATTATGAGTAGGTCGATACCTTTCAAAAATCTCTTTAAAACAATATTTTGCTGTTAAATCAGCTAATCCAACCACAACTAAAAGTAAAACAAAACATATAATAACTTCTTTATAGTTTTTAGTTTTGAACAAAACAAAAACAAAAAAAACATAAAAAGGAATACCAAAATATGGGGAGCTAATCATCCACATTAAATAGTCTAGAGAGGGAGAATTTAACCCATTAATAGCTAATAAAATTTGGCTATCCCAATGTTTAACTAACTCTAACCAGTTCATTTATTAATCTTAGACCAAATTAAATCTTTCAATGCTATGATACCAATATTAGCAACAGATGAAATACAAACTACCTTTACATCAATTGGAAATTCATTTGACAATTCACCAATTAACTCATCATCTAACATATCACATTTAGTAATGGCCAATATTCGCTCTTTATCCATTAATTCTGGATTATATTGCTTAAGCTCATTCAATAAAATTTGATACTCTTTATCAATATGATCAGCATCTGCCGGTACCATGAAAAGTAAAACTGAATTTCTTTCAATGTGTCTTAGAAAACGGTGTCCCAATCCCTTTCCTAAATGTGCCCCTTCAATAATACCAGGAATATCTGCCATCACAAATGAACGATGGTCTCTATAACCTACAATACCCAAATTGGGAACTAAAGTTGTAAAAGGGTAATTAGCAATTTCTGGCTTTGCTTCAGAAACTACAGATAAAAGCGTAGATTTTCCAGCATTAGGAAATCCAACCAATCCAACATCTGCAAGAACTTTAAGCTCAAGAATTTTCCATTCTTCTCTCCCATCTTCTCCGGGCTGAGCATATCTAGGTGTTCTATTAGTTGAAGATTTAAAATTATCGTTTCCTAAACCACCTTTACCACCACTTACCAATATTTCCTGTTGACCATCTTCTGTAATCTCAAAAAGGATTTCTCCTGTTTCAGCATCTTTAGCAACTGTACCTAAAGGAACATCAAGTGTCTCATCATTTCCATTTTTTCCTGTTTTCAAACCACTAGAACCTGGCAAACCATGCTCAGCAATTACATGTTTTCGATACTTTAAATTTAAAAGTGTCCATATCTGACTATTTCCTTTTAAAATAACATGACCACCTCTTCCTCCATTGCCACCATCAGGTCCACCTTTAGCAGTAGTTCTATCTCTATGGAAATGAGTTGAACCTGCACCGCCTTTACCCGACCTACAACAGATTTTAACGTAATCAACAAAGTTAGAAGAAGCCATAAGTTCAACTTTAGATTAAATCAATAACTCGATAAAGCCTATCAGTTATTTCATTTATAGACCCTAAACCGTGAATTGATTGGTATTTGTTTTTTTCTTCGTAATAAGAAGCAACAACAGCCGTTTGTTCCAAATACACTCTTATTCTATTTTCAATAATGGATGCATCTTGATCATCAGCTCTTTGACTTTTCTCACCTCTAAGCAAAAGTCTTTTCACCAACTCTTCTTTAGGAACATCTAGTGCTAACATTAAGGAAACTTCTGTGTTGATAGATTCTAAAAAAACACTTAATGCATTTGCCTGGTTAGTAGTTCTTGGAAACCCATCAAATATAAACCCTTTAGGGGTTTTATACTTTACGACTTCTTGCTCCAGCATTTTAATAGTAACAGAATCAGGAACTAACTCACCTTTATCCATGTAACTTTTAGCCAAATTACCTAATTCAGTTTCACCTTTGATGTTAGATCTAAAAATATCGCCAGTTGATAAATGGACAAGCCCATATTTAAGAGTTAACTTTTCTGCTTGAGTACCTTTTCCAGCTCCAGGAGGGCCAAATAAAACAATGTTTAACATAACTAATTTATTCTTCTATTTTATAAATATGTTCTAAATTTCTTCCAATTCCATCATAATCCAAACCATATCCTACAAGGAATTCATTCCCTACTTCAATGGCTACATAATCTATTGGAATGTTCTTTTTATATGCGTTTGGTTTAAAAAGCAAAGTTGCTATTTTAATTGAACTTGGAGCATGTTTTTTTAAAGTAATCATAAGTTTTTCTAAAGTATTTCCTGTATCAACAATATCCTCCAAAATAATTACATCTCTATTTTTAATATCAATACTTAAACCCATTAGCTCTTTTACATTTCCAGTAGACTTAATCCCCTTGTATGATGAAAATTGAATAAACGCAACCTCACATGAAGAATTGAATTTTTTCACTAAATCAGCGCTAAAAAGAAAAGATCCATTTAAAACTCCAATAAAAATTGGTTGTTTATTAATGTAATCAACATTGATTTTTTCAGCAATTTTATTAATACTTAATTGAATATCATTATTTGAAATGAATCTTTTAAAAACTTTGTCGTGTAGTTGTACAATTTCCATATGAATGTTTAGGGCTTCAAAGTTAATTAATTCATTTTACTGAAAAATAATTGTTTCTTCAATTTGGTGAATTACATTTGCAAAAAAAACAACCAAATGAAACCACTAGTTAGCATAATTATGGGCAGCACATCAGATTATCCAGTTATGGAAAAGGCTGCTAATTTCTTAAATGAAATGGAAATCCCTTTTGAAATAAATGCACTTTCTGCTCATAGAACACCTGAGCAAGTTGAAAAATTTGCAAAAAATGCTCATGACAATGGAATTAAAATCATTATTGCTGGTGCTGGAATGGCAGCTCATTTACCAGGCGTAGTAGCTGCTATGACACCAATACCTGTTATCGGGGTTCCAATTAAAGCATCTTTAGATGGTCTTGATGCCCTATTAGCTATTGTTCAAATGCCTCCAGGAATACCTGTAGCAACAGTTGCAATAAATGGTGCATTAAACGCAGGCGTTCTAGCAGCTCAAATGTTAGGTACCAATGATGCCGAAATTTTTAACAAAACTGTCTCATACAAAGAAAACTTAAAGGGTAAAATTGTGAAAGCAAATGAAGATTTGAAGCAACACCAATTCAAATTTAGAGTATCATAATTAAATGATTAAAACAGATATCATAATCATAGGTGCTGGTCCTGTAGGACTTTTTACAGTATTTGAAGCGGGGTTACTCAAATTAAAATGCCACTTAATAGACTCTCTTGCAGAACCAGGTGGACAATGTTCCGAAATATACCCTAAAAAACCGATCTATGATATCCCTGGACATCCTTCAATTTTAGCAGGAGATTTGGTTAAAAACCTAATGGAACAAATTAAACCATTTAAGCCAGGGTTTACTTTAGGTGAAGCAGCATCTAAAATTGAAAAATCTGAAGACAATCAATTTGTTGTAACAACTAAACTAGGAACCAAACACATGGCTCCTGTAGTAGCTATTGCTGGAGGATTAGGTGTTTTTATACCGAGAAAACCTCCGATTACTAACCTTCTTGACTATGAAAACAAAGGAGTTGCTTACATTGTAAAAGATCCTGAAATTTATAGAAATAAAAAAATTGTGATTTCTGGAGGAGGAGATAGTGCCTTGGATTGGGCTTTGTTTTTTGCAAATAATTTCTCAAGCAAAGTAACCTTAATTCACAGAAGCCAAAGTTTTCGAGCTCACTTAGATTCTGTGCAACAGGCAATGAATATGGCAGAAAAAGAGAAAATAAATCTTATGTTAGATTCTGAAGTTATTGGATTAGATGGCTATAATAAACTGGAAAAAATAACTGTTAAAAATAAATCCCATGAAGAAATAGTTATTGAAACTGATTATTGGTTGCCTTTATTTGGTCTCACACCAAAATTAGGACCAATTGCTAATTGGGGGTTAGAAATTGAAAAAAATGCAATCGTTGTAAATAACGCTACAGATTACTCAACAAATATTGATGGAATTTATGCTATTGGTGATGTAAACACATATCCAGGCAAACTTAAACTTATTCTATGTGGCTTTCACGAAGCAACGATAATGACTCAGGCTGCTTTTAAAAAAATTCATCCCAATAAAAAAAATGTTCTAAAATACACTACTGTGAGTGGGGTTAATGGATTTGATTAAATCCTTTTCAATGGAAAGTAATTTTGTTAAAATAATTATTATTGATAGACTAGGTAAAGAGCATCATTTAGAAGCTCCAACTGATATGAACATGAATTTAATGGAGCTTTGTAAAAGCTATGAACTTCCGGTAGAAGGAACTTGTGGAGGCATGGCCATGTGTGCATCTTGTCAAATATATATTGAAAGTAATCATGTTTCCCTAGAAAGAAGTAAAGATGAACAAGCAATGCTGGATGAAGCGTGGAATGTGCAAGAAAATAGCAGGCTTGGTTGTCAAATCAAATTAACAACTCAACTAAATGGATTAATAGTTAAATTAGCTCCCGAAACAGCTACTGATGAAGATTGGTAAAAGATGCTATTTATAACTTTCAGGGATCTCACAAACTGGAATTGGCACCATTTTATGTTGATTTGCTTTATTTAATCTTTTGTAAATTAATAATACCTCCGTTTGGCGTTTAGAAAAATTTGATGTGTCCTCGTTTTCTATATTTTTCATTGCCCATTCCAACTCCGGATAAGTTGCACCAAGCTGATCTTCATCTGATCGATCGTCACCCCACAATCCATCTGTAGGCTTCGCATCAAGGATTGAAGGCAATACATTTAAATGTTTAGCCAATGAAAAAACATCTGATTTCATTAAATCTGCAATAGGTGAAAGATCCACACCTCCATCACCATATTTTGTATAAAAACCAACACCAAAATCTTCTACTTTATTTCCAGTACCTACAACAAGTAATTTATGAGCACTAGCAAAAGTATACAAAGTAGTCATTCGTAATCTAGCTCTAGCATTAGCCATGGATAAAGAGTCTTGAACATGATCAGGAAAGTTATCAGTCATAGATTTAAATACAGGCGTCAAATCAACTTCATAGCTTTTAACATTCGCGCAACTATTTTCTAATTTTTTTATCTGTTGCAAGCTTCTTTCAAATTGTTTTTTTGATTGAAAAATAGGCATATTAACCAAAATGGTAGGCTGACCAGTTAAAGCGGCTAATGTGGCTGTCAAGGCAGAGTCTACTCCTCCTGAAACGCCAACAACAAAACCTTCCAAATTAGATTTAGTTAAGTAATCAGTAAGCCAAAGTTTAATATGATCTACTATTTTTTGGTGCTGCATTTAAAATTAAAAAAGAACCCCAACTGTTAAGCTTACACTTCCTGGAATCGCTTTAGCACCAACGGCTTCAAACTCACCAGTACCAGAATCATAGCTTCTTAAATAATCTTCTGATTTAGCTCTTGTAAGAGCATTGGTAATAAAATAATTATAATGTAAAGAGAAAAACAAAGATGTAGTACCCGAAATATTATATTCGGCACCACCACCAACTCTTAATCCAGCCCTAATTGGTTGTGTACCTTTTGCCAAATCTAAATCGATATTATCTTCAAAATTTGGATCTTCAATAGTAAAGGGATCACTAGATAAAGAATCATAAGAAACAACATTAGCGACATCATCAACTCTAGCTTTTGTCTTAAAACCTAAAACAGCACCAAATTCACCAAAGTAAGTAAAATACCCAATTTCTTTAGTTTTCATTTTAAGAATAAGAGGAATGTTAACATAATTAATGGTATATGATCTTTTGGTTAATTGAAATAGTAAATTTGAATCAGGATTAGCCCTAGGAATATCAGTCAAATCTTCCCAAGAAACGTATTCAAAATCACTGTTTAAATCATAATATGTTGGTTTAGATGTAGCAGATAAATCTGGATCATCATAATTTAAGCTCGCTTTGTAAGATTCTAAATTAAGCCCTGTAACAAATGAGGTAGTTTTACCAAGTTTAAACTCCATCTGAAGTCCCCATCCTAATCCTAACCCAACACCACCAGATGAAAATTTACGTTCATCATCAGGTGTTAACCACCCTATTGAAGTATTACCCATTAGGCCAAATCTAAACTTTTTCCCCTCCTCTTCTTGAGCAATAAAGCTTAATAGTGGAAGTATTAATAAGGAAGTAATCACAATTTTTTTCATAACTAATCAAATATTTTAAATTCAAATTTAAGCATTTTTTAGACGAACAAATTTTACATTTGACAGAAAAATACATCA
>JAQWSL010000053.1 GCA_029243225.1 Flavobacteriales bacterium | reverse complement strand
ACTTGAAAAACAGAATGTTTTAATCAAAATTGATAATCTATAAATTTCAAGCTTTATTTTTGCTAAACAAACCTATATTTAATGAAAAAAATAAATGTCATTGATAAATTCTGAAATACGTTCATTTGATTTAACACCACTAACTATTTACAATTGGGATTGTGAAAATCCTAAAGCAATTGTTCACATTGTACATGGGATGAGTGAACATGCTGGAAGGTATGACCATTTTGCTCAATGGCTTAACTCGCAAAACATTTCTGTTGTTTCTTCTGACCTTAGAGGACATGGGAAAACCGCTGGAGAGCTGAAAAATGTGGGACATTTTGCCACAAGAAACGGATGGGAAAAAGTTTGCAAAGACATTGTTTTAATTACAGAACAAATAATTGAAAAGCACCCTAACCTGCCAATAATATTTTTAGGCCACAGCATGGGCTCTTTTCTAGTTAGAAAAATAAGCTACACTTATCCAGACTACGGTAACGGTTACATCTTTTCCTCTACTGCAGGGCACCCTGGATTACTAGGAGTTGCTGGAGTTAGAATTGCCAACATCAATGTTAAATTAATGGGCAAACGCAACAAATCTCAGCTTATGACAATGCTTACTTTTGGAGATTTCAATAAAAAATATAAAGAAAAAAAAACAAATAAAGATTGGCTATCTAGAGACGAAAGTGTTGTAGAAAAATACATAAATGACCCTTACTGTATGCAAACATTTAGCTCTCAGTTTTACAGCGACTTAGTAAATGGTTTATTAGAAATTAACAACATTAATAACATTGAAAAAATGAACAAAGACCTTCCAGTTTTATTTTTTGCAGGAGACATGGATCCAGTAGGGAATTATGGAACGGGTCCTTTAGAGGTTAAAAGCAAAATGACTGCTGCTGGTTTAAAAGATATCGAATTTAAAATGTATTCTGAGGGTAGACACGAAATGTTAAACGAAACAAACAAAATAGAAGTTTACGAATTAGTATTTAACTGGATTAACTCAAAATTTATAAATGATTAAAGACAGTCTTCTAAATATAAAAAATTCTATTCCTCAAGATGTATTATTGGTTGCAGTTTCGAAAACTAAACCTATTGAAGCAATTCAAGAAGCTTATGAAACTGGACATAGAAATTTCGGAGAAAACAAAGTTCAAGAACTTGCAGATAAATACGACCAATTACCCAAAGACATTAAGTGGCACATGATTGGTCATTTGCAAAGAAATAAAGTAAAATTTATAGCTCCATTTATACACCTAATACATGGTGTTGACACCTTTAAATTACTAAAAGAAATAAACAAACAAGCTCTAAAGAATGACAGAATAATAAATTGCCTTCTTCAATTTCATATTGCAGAAGAAAACACAAAATTTGGACTTAATCTTGATGAGGCCATATCATTTATATCCAACCAAGAGTTCTTGGAACTAAAAAACATATCTATTTCTGGTGTAATGGGAATGGCAAGCTATACAGAAGATAAATCAAAAATCGAAAAAGAATTTTCAAGTTTAAAAGTTATCTTTGAACAGTTAAAAACACACATCAACAACAAAAATTCATTTAAATGGATATCAATGGGAATGAGTGGTGATTATAAAATTGCTATCAATCAAGGGTCAAACATGGTGAGAATTGGTAGTACAATCTTTGGCAACAGACAAATCAATTAATAATTGTATCCATTTAATTGCCAAATACAGCAGTTAATAGTCAAAAATACACTATCTGTCTAAAAAATGTATTAGTGAATTAAAAACCATCTAGATTTGTAGCAGGGGTAGTCAAATATATGTTGCTTTTAGCAACTTATTTTGAGGGGAGCTTTTCAAAGCTCCCTTTTTTTATGCTCAATTTCGAACGTTTTTCAAAACAGCTTTTATCTTCTTTATTGTACATTTGCATCAAACTTGATTACAACAATTTAAAATGAATATAACATCAACAAAATTAAGCACTTTTAACAAAGCTATTTTACAAGATTTAGAATCTGGTAATAATGCTAAGGTTAAAAATGCATTAAAAAAATTATCTAGTAAGGGGAACGAATCAATTTTAGAACCACTAATAGAATTTTACACTTCTTTAAATGAAGAAGATTCTATAAGAAATGAAATTAAAACAGTATTTAGTCAGCTAAAATCAACTAAAGCACTACCAGAATTAATTAAAAACTTAACTCACCCAGATAACAGAGTTAAAGAATTGGTGCTATTTTCAATTTGGAGCTCAAATTTAGATGCTGTTGATGCCATTCCATCTGTAGTTGATTGTGCATGTAAAGGAGATTTCATGGTTGCTTTAGAAGCATTAACTCTAATAGAAAACTTGGAAGGACCTTTTAATGAGCAAGATTTAATTGAAAGTATGATTTCTATTAATGAATATCTTTCGAAAGAAAAGGATGATAAAATTGAGCTTATTCAATCAATTTTACAAACAATAACGAAATTTGAAGAGCAAATACAAATTTAATTGAACTTGGAAATAAGTATCTCTATTTTAGGATCTGGCAATGTTGCAACTCATTTGTGCAACTACTTTCATGAAAAAGGGATTAAAATAGACGTCATCTACAACCATGATTTAGGGAGTGCAAAATTGCTTGCCAACAAAATAAACTGCAATTATACATCTTTAGCTCAGGAAATACCTAAATCCTCAACTATATATTTAATTGCTCTACCCAACCAGCACATAATTGAGACAATAAAAAAGTTAAAATTAGACAACCCTTTTTTAGTTCATACATCCGGAAGTTTTAAATCTAAATTATTAAATGAATACACAAATAATTGGGGGTGTTTATACCCTATGCAAACATTTGTGAAAAACCAACCCTCTGACCTAAAAAACAGTCCAATTTTTTTAGAAGCCAACGAAACTAAAAACAATAAAATTTTAGAACAACTCTGTCTAAAAACAGAATTAAAATTTCACTTTCTTAATTCAAAACAAAGACAACAGTTACACATTGGAGCGATTGCTACAAATAATTTTTCTTATCATTTATTTAGCTGTATTCAAGAATATTGTAACAACTATGACCTACCCTACAATACACTTCAGCCACTTTTAGCAGAAACAATGAGTAAAATTGCTCTAGAAGAACCGTTTAAACACCAAACAGGTCCTGCAATTAGAAATGAAGAAAACACGATCAAAAATCATTTAGATTTATTAGCAAAGGACAAATATTTATCTGAAATTTATTATTTATTCAGCAATCAAATTAAAAACAAACATGAGCTATAAAGAAGCACTTCAGAATATAACCACATTTATTTTTGATGTAGATGGTGTTTTAACAGACGGGTCAGTCATTTTAGATTCTTCTGGGGAAATGGTTAGAACAATGAATACAAAAGATGGTTTCGCCCTCCAACACGCAATAAAAAAAGGATATAATGTTTGTATTATTACTGGAGGCAACTCTGTAATGGTTAAAAAAAGGTTGGAACATTTAGGAATAAAAGATGTTTTTTTAGCAGCACATGAAAAAATTGGAATTTTCAACACCTATTTATCGAATAACAACATAGAACCTCATCAAGTACTTTACATGGGTGATGATCTTCCTGATTATCCTTGTTTAGAAGCAGCTGGAATTGGAGCATGTCCAAATGATTCTGCTGTTGAAATAAGAGAAATTTCCAACTATATTTCTCACATAAAAGGAGGGAAAGGTTGTGTGAGAGATGTTATAGAGCAAACTTTAAGACTCCATAATCAATGGTTTGACAAAGACAGCTTTAAATGGTAATAGATATTACCAAAGCTATAAGGTTTAAAAACCTACTACTTCTCAGTTTTATTTTCTTTTCATTAGAGCTTTTATTTCATATTAAAGCCCCTCTAAGTCAATACAGCAATATAAATTTACTTGCTTATTTTAGTGTAATACTTACTGCAGCAGCAGGATATGTGATTAATGATTATTTCGACAAAGATTCAGATATACTAAATTCAAAAAAAAACAAAACAAATTTATCTGAAAACCGAATTTTAATTCTTTACTACATTCTAACTTTAGCATCAATTTTAATTTCATCATTATTCAATAACCAGCTCTTTTTTGAATTAGTTATTGTTGCCCATTTTGCGCTATTTCTATATTCATGGAAACTGAAAAACTTACCATTAATTGGCAATTTAACAATTGCTATCCTTTCTGGCATTTGTCCTTTAATTATGTACATTACTCATCCAGAAATAAAGCAATTTTTAAGTACAATAAACTCATTTGATGTATTAGAGTTAGTTATTCCATTTATTTATGCTTGCTTATCATTTTTCACAACATTTATTCGAGAAATCATAAAAGACATTGAAGATTATAATGGAGATAAAGCGCTAAAAGCCAAAACAATTCCAATAATTTTTAGTAAAGAAATAGCGAAATTCTTGGCCATTTTGTTGTTATTCGCTGTTACCACATTTATTCTGTTAATTATTCTAAATCACAACACCATTAACATAAAAATCGTGACACTACTTGCTATAATAACACTAATTTTCATCCCTTTAATAATCACCATTAGAAATACTGTGTTAGCAAAAGAAAAAAAAGATTATACTGTGATTAGTAATTTACTGAAATTCATATTTGCAAGCTCTAACGTTGTATTATTAGTACATATTTTCACTTGAGATGATAAACGAAAAATTAGAAAAATTAGAATTTATTTTAGGTTCAAAATCGCCAAGAAGACAAGAACTATTAAAAAAATTAATTCCTGAATTTAAAACTATTGTAAAACCCGTAAAAGAAATTTACGATCCAACGCTTAGTAAGCATGAAATTGCCACATGTTTATCGGATTTAAAATCAAGTGTTTTCAACCCAAAAAATAACGAACTGGTAATTACTGCCGACACAATAGTATCTATAGACAATGAAATACTTGGCAAACCTAAAAATGAAAATGAAGCGTTTTCCATGCTAAATAGATTATCAGGAAAAACACATGAAGTAATTACTGGAGTAACATTAAAAACAAAGCATAAAAAAGAAACCTTTCACGACACTACACAAGTAACTTTTTATAATTTAAGTCCTTTAGAAATTAATTTCTACATTGAAAAATACAAACCATTCGACAAAGCTGGATCTTACGGAATTCAAGAATGGATGGGATATTTTGGAATTTCAAAAATAAGTGGCGATTATTTCAATGTAATGGGGCTTCCTCTTCATTTAATTTACAGAAAATTAAATTCATTTTGATTTAAGCTGCTTTCTCTATTAATTTAAAATTTAATTCTTTAAACATAAAATCAAAATCTTTACCCGAATCAATCATGTCAAAATCATCAGACTCATATTTCCAATCTATTTGAACTTTTAATCCAGAATTTAAAACTGCTTCATTAAAAAGACCAAATATTTTATAAAGCATTCTAGCTGTAGAAGTGTTAAAATATTCAAAATCAATAATCATGTTAAGCTTACTTTCTTTGTTGTCATTTACATAGATTTTGGCTAGGTTAAAAATAGGATCGTAAAACTTTCTTGCATTTTCAGGATAAGAAACTCCTTTAAATACAAAACTATGTTCATTCACATCCCAAATTACTTCAGGTGTATTTTTTGACCCACTAATTGACAAATGTTGATTACCCATAACACTTTGTATTAAATTCATAAACAAAGTTAGCGAAGTGCTAAGTAATTCAACACCAGAACTTCCAAACGTAAAATCAATATTAATTTATAAAAAACTAGAAATAGCTAGTTGATATGAATTTAAACCAAAACCAGCAATAATACCCTTACAACTTGCGGCCATTAGAGAGTGATGTCTAAATTCTTCTCTAGAATAAACATTAGAAATATGAACTTCAATAACTGGAGATGAAATTGCAGCAACAGCATCTGCTATAGCAACAGATGTATGAGTATACCCACCAGCATTTAAAATTATGCCGCATGGCTCAAAACCCACCTGATGTAATTTATTTACAATTTCACCTTCAATATTACTCTGAAAAAATTGAAGTTTTATAGATGGGTTGTTCTTTTTTAATGTAGCTAAATAATCTTCAAATGATTGACTTCCATAAACAATGGGATCTCTTTTACCCAGTAAATTCAAATTCGGACCATTTATTATAACAATCTTGTTCAACTATTTGATGAATTTAATAGTCATAGGATAACTATGCTCTTCCCCATTGTATGTCTTTATTGCAGCTATTACTCCAAAAACCCACTGTAATAACAAAGCCAAACCACAAGTAAATAATGCATATATAAAAAAGCTAATGAAAAAATTTAGAACGTCCTTTCCGTGAGCGTCAACATCTGCATCTTGACCCTTGAACTGCGACCACATTACAATGGGTAAAATAGTTCCAGCTGGTGGAACAAAAAAATTAATGAATTGTCCTAAATGCATGAATAATAAAAATTGTTCTTTCTTCATTCCCCATGGTTTAAAATCACTTGGAGGGATTATTTCTACTTGAGGCTCTTGATTAGGAGTTGCATTTTCTTCTGACATAATTTAAAATTTGTTTCTACTAAAATATACAATTCAAACATAAAACAAAACCTACTTCACATAATCTTGTTTTCTTACTAAAGCATAATCCTCATTTTCCAATTCTAAATAACCTAGTTCGTATACAAAGTAATAAGTTTTACCTTGCTTAGTCTTATAAATATTAGTGTAATAATAAAAGTTAAATCCTCTAAGTAAAAGTTGTTCTTTTGTTGTTCTTGACTTCTCACCGGGCATGAGTTTAGAAAGTATTCTTCTATTTTTTCTAAGGATAACATTTACTCTTCTTACATATTCATTAGCATCTTTATTTAAATTATTGTTGAAAGAATTTCTACACTGATCGTTACAAAATTTCTTATCTGCCCTACCCATTAACTTAGTACTACATTCTAAACATTCCTTTTCCATAACTTATAATTAAATTGCTAAATTCTATGTAATCAAACTACTTATTTAATTTAAAATGAGTATAGTCGACAAAAAACGAATATAATCGTTTAAATACCAGCTACAAAAAATATTAGTCTTGACTTTTGTAAAATGAATCAATTACAACAAATCCAACAAAGACTAATTATTAAAAGATATAGCCAATCGACAGTGAGCACATACCTGAGCTGTTTAACTCATTTTTTCAATTTTCACAAAGCGAAAGACATCGAATCTCTAAGTAAACAAGACATTCTATACTATTTAGAATCGCTTGTGAAAAAAGGATACTCCAAAAGCTCTCAAAATCAATACATTAATTCCATAAAATTCTATTATGAGAAATTTTTAGAAAGAGAAAAACAATATTATTTTATTGACAGACCTATAAAAGATAAAAAACTACCCATTGTATTAAGCAAAGAAGAAGTTCAATGCTTATTTAACCAGTTATATAATTTAAAACACAAAACTATACTTGTTTTAATTTATTCTTGTGGACTTAGAATTTCAGAGCTAATAAATCTTAAAATAAATGACATTGACACTCAACGAATGCTCATTCAAATTAGGAATTCAAAGGGAAATAAAGATCGACAGGTTCAGCTAGCTGAACAAATACATCAGCTAATAAAACGGTACAATAATGAATACAAGCCTAAACAATTTTTATTTAATGGGTTAAATAGTTACCAATATTCAACCGCTAGTATTCAGAAAATTATAAAACGAGCAGCAATTAAAGCAGGTATTAGGAAAAACGTAACCCCACACACACTAAGACATAGCTTTGCAACTCACCTATTGGAAGATGGAATAGATATAAGATATATTCAAACAATATTAGGACACAGTAATATCCAAACTACACAGATTTACACACATGTTTCAAGTCGCCACCTTAAAAACATAAAAAACCCAACTGATGACATGAATATTTTATAACTTCACACATAACAAGAATAAACGTAATACGTTTATTCATTCGTTGTGGTGCATTAAATCAATGAAAAAAAATATTCTGATTTCGACTTTATTTATCTCTTTTTGGGTTCTACCCTTAATGGTCTTGTATTTTGCTTTCGAATCATATAATATGACAGCCTTATACGAAGACCAGACAAGATTCTTAAACTCCTCTGAATTTCAGAATGAAGAAATCTTAAACCTAAAATTCTGGAGAGATTTTCAAATTATAGGATTTTGGACTTCACTGCTACTAATACCAATCAATTTAATCCTATATATTTGTTTAATTCGAAAAATAAAATCAATTTAAAAACGACACCACAACAGAAGATAAAATGCATGCCCAACCAACCTAAACGTTGCACAACATTTTAGCCGCAACGTTGGCAGTAATTAAAGATGATTAGAATAATTACAATATCAATTTTCCTAATTCCATCAATACTATTTGGTCAGTCAGATTCAGTCAAAAAGACAAACCCATTAATAGATGATTCGTACCTTCATCCTATTGACTGTGTCACTCCTTACACTCTAAAAAAAGGCGAGTGGATATATGCTCAATCAATTCAAACCTTGCCCTTTCCTA
>JAQWSL010000034.1 GCA_029243225.1 Flavobacteriales bacterium | reverse complement strand
TTATAAAGTAAATCTCTTTCAGAAAAATCTGAGTTAGAATTATTTTTTTCTCTAACAACCATAGGTAAGTTATTAGACGCTCCGTTAATAGGAAGGTATTTCAAAAGTGTTTCAGCATCTAAATGTCTTTCTTTTTCAATTACAGAAATTTGCTCAGTTATGTTTTTAAGCTGTCTAATATTTCCTGGCCAATTAAAAGAATTTAATTTTACTACTGCATCATCTTTTAATCTAATCCCAGGCATTCTGTATTTTTCACCAAAATCTGCTGCAAACTTTCTAAATATTAGGTAAATATCTTCTTTTCTTTCTCTAAGTGGAGGCAGGGTAATCGGAACGGTACTTAACCTATAATATAAATCTTCTCTAAATTTTCCTCTATTGATAGCTTCTTGAATGTTTTCATTTGTTGCAGCAATTATTCTAACGTTTGTCTTTTGAACCTTTGAAGATCCTACTCTAATGAATTCGCCAGTTTCTAAAACTCTAAGAAGTCTTACTTGAGTTGTTAATGGTAGTTCAGCTACTTCATCTAGGAAAATTGTGCCTCCGTTGGCAACCTCAAAATAACCCTTTCTACTGTCGGTAGCTCCTGTAAAAGCTCCTTTTTCATGGCCGAATAATTCAGAATCTATTGTTCCCTCAGGGATGGCACCACAATTCACAGCAATGTACTCACTGTGTTTTCTAGCGCTATAGCTGTGTATTATTTGAGGCATACTTTCTTTACCCGTTCCACTTTCTCCAGTAATTAGAACTGAAATATCTGTTGGAGCGACTTGTACAGCTACGCTTAGCGCTCTATCAAGTGCAGGGGAGTTGCCAATAATTCCAAAACGATGTTTAACTGACTGTAAATTCATAATTATACTACTTTACCAATTAATGTTCCAACAGTGCAATCCTCAATTTTTACATTAACATATTGTCCAGGATTAAAGTTTTCTTTGGGAAATACTACCATTGCATTTCTAGTTGTTCTTCCACTAAGCATCTCTTTAGATTTTTTTGAATATCCTTCAATTAAAACTTTATAAGTTTGGCCAATAGATTTGTTGTTGTTTAAAAGAGAATTTACTCTTTGAGCTTCAATAACATCATTTAATCTTTGTTTTTTTATTGTCAATGGCACATCATCTTCAAATTTTCTCTCAGCTAAAGTTTTTGGCCTTTCAGAGTAAAAAAACATGTATGCATTATCAAATTCAGCCCATTTCAATAAAGAAAGTGTATCCTGATGTTCTTGATCTGTTTCATTACAAAAACCAGTTATAATATCAGTTGAGATTCCACAGTCTGGAATTATTTTACGTATAGAATTTATTCTGTTCATGTACCATTCGCGTGAATATCCTCGATTCATTCTTTTCAAAACATTGCTATTCCCAGATTGAACAGGAAGGTGAATATAATTGCATATGTTTTCATGTTTGGACATGGAAATAACAACATCATCTGTCATGTCTTTAGGGTGGGAAGTTGAAAATCGAACCCTTAGCTCAGGTGAGACTTTAGCGACAAGTTCTAGAAGTTGAGCAAAATTAGTTGTAGGAGTATTGTGATCAATAATTTCTCCCTTTTTAGAAATATTCCACCTGTAGCTATCAACATTTTGACCCAAGAGAGTAACTTCTTTATACCCCCTTTTAAATAAATCTTTTGCTTCAGCTACAATAGACAGTGGGTTTCTACTTCTTTCTCTTCCTCTGGTGAATGGTACTACACAAAATGAACACATGTTGTCACAACCTCTCATAATAGAAATGAATGCAGAAACTCCATTGTTTCCTAATCTAACAGGACTAATGTCTGCATAAGTTTCTTCTCTTGAAAGTAGAACATTGACACTTTTTTGTCCTCCTTCTACCTTTTTAATTAATGATGGAAGTTCTCTATAAGCATCAGGACCAACAACAAGATCTACAAGTTTTTCTTGTTCAAGCAAAGATTCTTTCATTCTTTCAGCCATACAACCTAAAACACCAATTAGAAGATTTGGATTATTTTTCTTTAAAGAGTTAAATGATCTTAATCTAGTTCTAACTGTTAGTTCGGCCTTTTCTCTAATAGAACAAGTGTTTAATAAAATTAAGTCTGATGATTTGTAGTCTTTAGTTGACACAAAACCTTCTTTGGCTAAAATAGAAGCAACAATTTCACTATCAGAAAAGTTCATTTGGCAACCGTAACTTTCTAAATATAGTTTTTTCCCATTTGAAGGGTTTTCAGGTAAAACCAAAGCTTCACCTTGTCGTTGTTCATCAATTATTTTTTCTTTAGATATCATTAAATTAATTTAAAACACTAGCAAATTTATTATAATTATTGTTTTCTGCCAAAATGTCATAGTTAATAAAGGTTAATTAATCAAGTTTTATTTTTTTTCTTATATTATTTATAATATAAAGGGAGTATTCAAAAAAGTCTTTTTGGAAATTGTGAAAGAATTTTTATTTATTTGCACCTATAAAACTGTGAAAAAAATATTCTATGAGTAGTAATTTAGTTATTGTTGAGTCACCTGCAAAAGCAAAAACAATTGAAAATTATTTGGGTAACGATTACATTGTTAAATCAAGCTTCGGACAGATAAGAGACCTCCCTTCCAAAGGGATAAATATTGAAATTGAAAACAATTTTAAACCGCTATATAAAGTGTCTCAAGACAAACAAAAAATTGTTACTGAATTGAAAAGTTTGGCAAAGAAAGCTGATATTGTTTGGTTAGCAACTGATGAGGATCGTGAAGGAGAGGCCATTTCTTGGCATTTAAAAGAAGCTTTGTCTTTGAATGATGAGAAAACAAGACGAATTACATTTAATGAAATCACTAAGAAAGCAATTTTAAAGGCAGTTGATAACCCTAGAGAAATTAATAAAGATTTAGTCGATGCTCAACAAGCAAGAAGAATTTTAGATAGAATTGTGGGTTTTGAACTTTCACCTGTATTATGGAGGAAAGTGAAGCCACAATTATCTGCAGGAAGAGTTCAGTCAGTTACTGTTCGATTAATCGTTGAGAGAGAGGATGCTATTTCCAGTTTTCAATCCTTAAGTTCATTTAAAATAACAGCAAAATTTGAATCTAAGGGTAAGGTGTTTAAAGCAGCTATAGCTACAGCTTTTAAATCCGAAAAAGAGGCGCAAGATTTTTTAAATGAATGCATAGGTGTTGAATTTAAGGTTAAAGATGTTCAACAGAAGCCAGGTAAAAAAACACCTTCAGCGCCTTTTACAACTTCAACTCTTCAACAAGAAGCAAGTAGGAAATTAGGTTTTAATGTGTCTAAAACAATGTCTGTAGCACAAAGATTGTATGAGTCGGGAAGAATTACTTACATGAGAACAGATTCAGTAAATTTTTCAGATTTTGCGATCAATGCAGCTGCAGATGAAATAAAATCTCAATACGGTGAGCAGTTTTGTAATTCTAGAAGATATGCTACAAAAAATAAATCAGCACAAGAAGCTCATGAAGCTATAAGGCCTACAGATTTTTCAGTACATTCAATTGGTAGTTTTTCTCCAGAAGATAAATTATATCAACTTATTTGGAAAAGAGCAATATCTTCTCAAATGTCTGATGCTCAAATTGAAAGAACTAGAGTTACAATTGGAGATGTTAACCTTTCTGAGAATTTTGTTGCAGTGGGTGAGGTTATTAAATTTGAAGGATTCCTTAAAGTTTATTTAGAAGGTAACGATGATGATCAGGAACAAGAAGATGTAGGAGTTCTTCCAAATATGGAATCAGGAGATTCTTTATTAGTTGACTCGATTAAAGCTCATCAACGTTTTACACGCCCTCCTGCTAGATTCACAGAGGCAGCGCTTGTTAAAAAACTAGAAGAATTGGGAATTGGAAGACCCTCAACATATGCACCTACTATTAAGACTATTCAGGATAGAGGCTATGTTGAGAGAAAATCAATTGAAGGAAATGAAAGAGAATTTATTATTCTTTCTATTGTAAACGGAGAGGTGTCCAAACAAACTTTAACGGAAAGATTTGGTGCAGATAAGGGTAAACTTTTCCCTACAACTATTGGCGAGGTTGTAAATGGTTTTTTAGTCAAACACTTTGAAAAGATCATGAATTACAATTTCACTGCTAATGTTGAAAAAGAGCTTGATATGGTGGCAAATGGCGATTTAATATGGACCAATATGCTTGGAACCTTTTATCAGCCTTTTCATACAAACATAGAGCATACTTTAGAAAATGCTGAAAGAGCTACCGGTGAAAGAGAATTAGGTGTAGATCCAGTTTCTGGTGAGAAAGTTATTGCAAGGTTAGGTAAGTTTGGTCCAATGATTCAGATTGGTGTTACATCAGATGATGAAACAAAAAAGCCAAAATTTGCTAGCTTGTCTCCAGGTCAAAATATAAGTTCAATTTCTTTAGAAGATGCTCTTGAACTCTTTAATTATCCAAAAAACTTAGGTGATTATTTAAATTTGCCTATTGTATTAGCACAAGGCAAATTCGGACCTTACCTAAAATACAATAGTGTAAATATTTCTATTCCCAAAGGAGAAGAACTAGAATCTATAGGTATCACTAGAGCAATTGATTTAATTGAGCTAAAGAAAAAAGCTGATGCACCAATTGCAGAATACGAAGGGCACGCTGTTACTAAAGGAAAGGGGAGGTTTGGACCATTTATAAAATGGAATAGTTTGTTTATAAACATAAATAAAAAGTACGATTACGATACCTTGTCGCAAAATGATATTGTAGAGCTTATTGAAGATAAAAAACAAAAAGAAAAAGATAAAGTCATTCACAATTGGGAGAAAGAAGGGATTTCTGTTTTAAAAGGTAAGTGGGGAAGGTTTAATGTGATAAAGGGAAAACAGAAAATTGAACTTCCTAAAACTACAGATGCTCCAGCTTTAACACTTGAAGATGTAAAAGCTATGTTCGATAGTAAATCAAAAAAGAAATCAAAGAAATAAGTTGAAATGGAATTAGATATTTTTTTTAGTCCAATAAACGAATTTGCAATTGAAAAAGAATCAATTGGTGAAAATATTTCTTCGTATTTCAAAGATAAGCCTTTTCCAAAATGGGAAAATGCTGATGTTGTTTTATTTGGTGTCCAAGAGTCTAGAAACTCTCACTCAAATAAGGGCTGTTCTCATGGGCAAAACAAAATAAGAGAATCATTTTACAAGTTAAATTCCAATTTTGAATTTAATGTTACAGATTTGGGAGATATTCAAAAAGGAGACTCAGTTGAAGATACTTACATTGCTGTTTCTGAAGTCGTTAAAGATCTTGTTTCAAATGGAAAATTTGTGATTATATTAGGTGGAAGTCAAGACATTACATATGCCAATTACTTGGGTTATGAGAAACTAGAACAAACTGTGAATGTTGTTTCAATTGATGATCGATTAGATATTTCTACAGATGAAAAATTAGGATTTAGTAGCCTTAATTATTTAAACAAAATTGTTCTTCATCAGCCAAACTACCTTTTTAACCTTAGTCAATTAGGTTATCAGGGTTATTACGTAAAGAAAAGCCAAATTAAATTACTAGAAGATTTGTATTTTGAGTATTTGAGGTTAGGTGAATTACAGGATGATATTTCTTTAGCTGAACCAGTATTAAGAAATGCTGATATTTTAAGTATTGACTTAAAAGCGTTAAGGAGATCTGAATTTTGTGCCGCTCAAAATGTTGGTCCAAACGGATTCTTTGCAAATGAAATGTGTCAGCTTATGAAGTATGCTGGAATTAGTGATAAGTTATCTAGTGTAGGAGTATACGATTACGACCATGAATTGGATTTTGATGGTAGTGGTGCTGAACTTGTTGCTCAAATGATCTATTTTTTAATAGACGGTTTTTATTCTAGAAAGGGAGACTATCCATCAGGTTTAAAAGCGGATAACATCAAGTATGTTGTTCACCATGGAGAAATTGATCATAACCTTATTTTTTATAAGAGTCCTAAAAGCGATAGATGGTGGTTAGAGGTTCCATATCCACCAAGAAATGACTTCAAGTTTGAACGTCATCATCTTGTTCCGTGCAGTTATGTTGATTATCAAGAAGCAATGAATGAAAACATTCCTGATGTCTGGTGGAAGACGTACAGAAAGTTAAATTAGAATATTTGGTTATCTTTACGATTGAAAAAACATGTAAATCGTATTAGAAATTTAATTAAATTAGCGGTTTTCCACTTCATATAATTTAGAGTTGGAAAGTTAACGTATTGAAAATAAGACAATTGATTACCGTATGAAAAAGTTTATCATAGCTATAGCTCTTTTGATTGGAGCTCAAAATGTAAATGCACAGCAAGATTATCAGTTCACACACTACATGTTTGACAATCTTTCTTTTAACCCTGGATACGCTGGAATTACACAGAGTATTTGTGGTACAGTTCTATTTAGACAACAATGGGCTGGTTTTGACGGAAGTCCAACAACAGCATTAATTAATGTACACGCGCCAATTCAAGCATTAAGAGGCGGCATTGGTTTGTCATACTTGAATGATCAGCTTGGTTTTGAAAAAAATAACATAGCAAGACTAAGTTACTCGTACCATTTAGGTGTTGGTGTAGGTGAATTAGGTATTGGAGTTAGTGCAGGTATAATTCAAAAAAGTTTTGATGCTCAATGGATAACACCAGATCAAGGAGCAGCTTTTCAAGTTGGCGATGATGGTTCTATTCCTATTAATAATGCAAGTGGCGTAGTTCCAGATTTTAATCTTGGTTTATTTTACAGAACTAATCAATTGTTTTTAGGTGTTTCTACTACTCATTTAGGTGGATTTGAAATGGCAGATTTGAATGTGAAGAATGTTCATCACTATTGGATAACAGGTGGCTACAACTATCAAATTAATGGTGACTTTTTATTGAGACCAAGCTTGTTGATTAAGTCTGATGCTGCTTCAACTATTATGGATTTAAATGTTAATGTTCTTTATAAAGACATGATATGGGGAGGCCTTACATATCGTTTAGGTGACGCTGTTGCTCCTATGGCTGGTTATCAACATACTTTAAGTAATGGTGCAACCTTGAGGGTAGGTTATTCGTATGGTATTACTACATCTGATTTAGGAAATTACAATAACGGAACACATGATATTATGTTGAATTATTGTTTTAACCTTGATAAGCCCCCAGTTTTACAGAAATCAAAAAATCCGAGGTTTTTATAAATAAATGAAACTTTAAAAAATTAGCTTCGTTATAGCAATCGCCTAGAGTTAGTATGGTTATAGATTATTTTGATAACAAGGCGTACAAAACTTTTTAAAAAAAGGGAGCATGAAAAAGATATTATATTTAATAGCAATAGTGACACTTTTCACCAGCTGTTCAGAAGGGAGCAGAGGAGAATTAACAGGTGTTTATGGTAGACAACTTTGGTATCATCCAGATCCATTTGGTATGTTATACATCCCTGCTGGTAGTTTTAATATGGGTCAGAGTGATCAAGATGTTCCAATGGCTCATTATTCCAGAACAAAAACAGTTTCTCAGTCTGCTTTTTACATGGATCAGACAGAAATTTCAAATAATGAATACAGACAATTTGTTTATTGGGTAAGAGATTCGATAGCGAGAAGAATTTTAGGTGCTGAATTTCCTGAAGACTTTATGATTCCAACATTTGATGATGAACTGGAACAAAAAGATGAGGATAAATGGACTTTAAATTGGAATAAGAGGTTTAGATATTTGTCTATGAATCCTGATAGAGGAGATAATGAAGAATATGCTCCATTATTATCTAGTATGTATTTGAATGAGAGTGAAAGATTCTATCAAAGAAAAGAAATAGATACAAGAAAATTAATGTTTGAATATTACTGGGTAGATCTTCAAGAAGCTGCTAGAAAAGGAAGACCTTTAATTAAAAGATTATCTAATTCTGAAGCTGAAGAAGATGAAGAGCACAGAACAACATTGAAAAATCCAAACATGCCATTTCCTGCCGATCCAGGTTTAAACCAAGGTAGGGATTATGACTTAGGTTATAGAAACTCCAAAGGGCAAAACAATGCTATTCGTGGTCATGAGGATCGTTCAAGGTTTATTATTAAGGAGGTAATCAATGTTTATCCAGATACCTTATGTTGGATTCATGATTTTACCTACAGTAATAATGTTGATAAAACAAACATGTACTTTTGGCATCCTGCTTACGATGAGTATCCTGTTGTTGGTGTTACATGGCAACAAGCAAATGCATTCAATGTATGGAGAACTCAACTGTTAAATAGCTACAGAGGAAGCAACTGGCAGTCTTATGTTCAAGATTTCAAACTCCCTAGTGAAACTCAATGGGAATATGCTGCTAGAGGTGGTTTAGATTTAAATCCTTATCCATGGGGAGGTCCTTACATTAGAAACTCTAGAGGATGTTTCTTAGGTAATTTCAAACCAATGAGAGGGAGATACATGGAAGATGGTGGTTTCCATACTGTTAAAGTAAATTCGTACCATCCTAACGATTATGGATTATACTGTATGTCTGGCAATGTTGCTGAATGGTGTACAACTGCATATGACGAATCTATTTATGAATTTGGACACGATTTGAATACAGAATACATATATAATGCATTGGATCATGATCCACCATCGATGAAGCGTAAAGTAATTCGTGGAGGTTCTTGGAAAGATATAGGATATTACCTTCAAACAGGTTCTCGTTCTTTCGAGTATCAAGATACTGCTAAATCTTACATTGGATTTAGAAGTGTGATGGATTACTTAGGAAGAGGTGGACCAAACAAAGAAGGTGATATATAATAAACAATTTCAAAACTTTATAGAATAACAATTAATATTAATCAATTAAAAATCAAGAATAATGAGTGGAGGTAATAGTTTTTTTGAAAGTAAAAAGTTTAAAAGCATAATGAAATATGTTTACGGTTGGGGAGCATCAGTCGTAATTGTAGGAGCTTTGTTTAAAATTTTGCACTGGCCAGGTGCTAATATTATGTTAATTGTAGGTCTTTTAACTGAAGCTTTCATATTCTTTATTTCTGTATTTGAGCCCTCTCATGAGGAAGTCGATTGGACATTAGTTTATCCTGAATTAGCTTTAGGACATGCAGATGATGATATTCATGCACTTCCAGAGATGTCATCTGATGAAACTATTGTTGAACAATTAGATAACATGCTCGCTGATTCTAAAATTGAGCCTGAATTAATCGAAAGTTTAGGTAAAGGGATGAGAAATTTAAGTGATTCTGCAAATAAGTTAAATGATATATCTTCAGCATCTGATGCTACAGAAGAGTATGTCTCAAATTTAAAAGGAGCGTCAAGTAAAGTTGGAGAATTAAGTAATGCTTATGACCAAGCTGCAAATTCAATTGCCGAAATTACTGCATCAACAGGTAGTGACTCTGGTTTTGGAGAGCAATTAGAAAAAGTTTCAGGAAACTTAAGTGCATTAAATAATGTTTATGAAATGCAATTAAAAGGTGCTACAGATCATCTTCAAGTTACTGAACAAATGTATTCTGGAATTAACGAATTAATGACAAATCTTCATTCTTCTCTTGACGATACTAAGAGATATAAGGATACCATGTCTGAATTAAGTGAGAATTTAACTTCACTTAATACTGTTTATGGAAATATGCTTTCCGCAATGAATGTCAATAGATCATAACTGCCAAGTTGTATTAATTAAGTCGTAAAAATTATTAATTATTAAAATTTAAAACTATGGGAGGCGGAGGTAAAGAGACACCAAGGCAAAAAATGATTGGAATGATGTATTTAGTACTCTTAGCTTTATTGGCTATGAATGTATCTAAAGAAATTATTAATGCTTTTGTTATGCTAAATAACAAAATGGACAAGAGTATAACACAAGTAGAAAAAGGTAATAGAACAATTGAGCAAGATTTTGAAAATGCTTTAACTACTTTAAATGCTGCTCAAAAACCAAATCCAAAAGAAATTGAGCGTGTTCAAAAATTAATGGCAAAAAATGAAGCTGCTAGAGATTTAGTAAGAACTGCTGCTAACAAAATGGTTCTTTTACAAGAAAGAATGTTATTACAATGTACTTTTGGAGCTGAAGGAACAAGGGCTGATTTAGATGGCATGGTAGATGATCATGATCATCCTCTTCAATATGTTACTTTAGATGATAAAGGCTATTGGCATTTAAGTGATCTTTCTCATTATGATAAGAAAGATGAGTACGATACACCAACTCGATTATTTGTTGGTGATAACTTCGAGGCTCCACCTGTTGAAGATGGTCAACAGCTTTTAGATGCTTTTTCTAACTTAAGAGATTCATTGTTAATGTTGGTATCTACTCATGATAGTAAACCAGATAAAGATGGTAAAGTAACTAAATATGCTTTCGACCCTTCATTAATTGAACAACCTAAGTTTAAGACTACACCAGAAGAATTCAAAGAATTTGAAGATAAAGTTGATGTATTATTAGATCAACAAAAAAAGGCTGGTAAAATCGATAAAGAAGATTTGAAAGTTTTAAGAGATATTATAGTTCGTTTAACTCTTCCTGAGAAAACTATTAACCATGATGAAGAATATCCATTTTTGGCTGGTATTTTTGATCATGCTCCAATTGTTGGTGCAGCTGCTGCAATGACTTCTATGAGAGGTGATTTTTTAGGTGTTGAGACGATTGTTTCTCAGTATTTTGCTAAAGACATTAATGTTGTGCCTTTTGCGTTCAACAAAATTGAACCATTAGCATTTTCATCTACAAGCTACATTAATCAAGGAGATTCTTTAGCATTAAAAGTAATGATTGCAGCTTATGATTCTTCTAAAACGACTGAGCTTAAATATTGGGTTGATGATACTATTCAATTTAGACTTCCTGAATTAGAAAGAGATACTTCATTTATGATGCGTTTTACAAAAAAACCATCAGAATTTGGAAAACAGTTAAATATTTCTGGTTCTGTTGGTGACCATATTATGACAGGTTTAATTGCTGTTGAATCTGCTACTGAAGGAAAGAAATGGAAACCTTGGAACTTTAATTATAGTGTTGGAGCACCTAACGCTGCTGTATCTGCTGCAGATCTACAAGTTCTTTATAGAGGTTGGAAAAACAAGATAAAAGTATCTGCTTCAGGTTACAAACCTGAGAATGTTAAGGTTTCTTGTTCTGGTTGTTCAATTTCATCAGCTCCAGATAAAGATGGTAATTATACAGCTACTGCACCTGGTGGAAGAGCTAAAGAAGCTTTTATAGTCGTTTCTGCTATTGATGATAATGGAAAAAATGTTGAGTTAACTAGAGAAAGATTTAGAATATTCCCATTGCCAAAACCAACTGTTTTCTTTGGTGGTAAAGCTGGTGGAAGTATGAAAAAAGTTGATGCAGTTCAGATACCGAAGTTAGTAGCAAAATTAGGAGAAAGTCCTTTAGATGTTCCTTACAGTGTAACATCGTTTGTTATGTTAACTGTTAAAAATGGTCAACCTATTCGTTTGAAATCGAAAGGTTCTAGACTATCTCCAGAAATGAAAAATGCTATTAAGAAAATTAATAAGGGTGGTAGTTTAACTTTTACTGGGGTAAAGGTTAAAGGGCCTTCCGGAAAAGAGCAACCTTTAGACGCAGGTCTCGTATTAACACTTAAGTAAGCCTATAAATTTGTCAATTATGAAAAAATTTAGCAACATATTTATCCTTTTTTTAATGATTAGTTTTTGTGCATCTGCACAATTGCCAAGTCATTTAGAGTCTAATGTTTTGGACGGTGTTTACGTTCAGGAACATGTGCCAACTAAACGAGTAGTTCAATATACTTACCTAAGAGAAGCTGATGTTATGTGGTCTAAAAGAATTTGGAGAATTATAGACCTTAGAGAAAAGCAAAACCATCAATTATACTATCCATTAACACCTATTTCAGATAGAATGGCTTTGTGGGATGTTATTAGACAAGGTGTTTTAAATGAAGGTTCTATTACTTGTTATGAACTCGGTTTGGATTTGGATGATCAATTTAGATTTCCAATAAAGCCAGCTAACGGAAACATTAATGATCCTGACTACAAAAAGAAATTAGAAGAGAAATTTGGTAAGTCTACATCATTTACTATGAGAGATGATGAAGGTGAAGTGCTAATGGATGATGAAGGAAATGAAATTAAAAAGGATACAGTAGAGCCTTATTTCGCAAAAGATATCATTAGATATGAAATAAAGGAAGATTGGTTTTTTGACAAGCAAAGATCAGTGATGGATGTTAGAATAATTGGTATTTCACCTGTTGTTTATTTTGTGAACCCTGAAACTCAAAATGTTGAAGGTGTTGAAAATCTTTTTTGGTTGTATTTTCCTGAATGCAGATACATGTTCCAGAATTATTTTGTGTATAATCCTCAAAATGATGCTCAAAGAATGAGTTTTGATGACTTTTTCTGGAAAAGAGAATTTTCTAGTTACATAAAAAAGGAAAGTAATGTATTCGACAGGCAAATTTATCCTAACTGGAAGGGTATAGATGCACTATTAGAATCTGAAAAGATAAAAGAAAGAATGTTTGACATTGAGCATGATGTTTGGCATTTCTAAGATTTTTCAACTTTTTATTAGAGCCCTCATTTGAGGGCTTTTTTTATGATAATACTTAATAACATATCATTAAATTTTGGAGGACACGATCTTTATAAGAACGTAACTCTTCAAATTAAAACTAAAGATAAAATTGGACTTACAGGAAAGAATGGCGCAGGTAAATCTACTTTGATGAAACTCATCTTGGGCGATGAACGATCATCTTCTGGTGAAATTTCTATTTCTAAAGGGTTTAAACTAGGCTACCTTCCTCAAGAGTTAGACTATCATTCTTCTACATCTATTTTCAATGAGCTTATTAATGCAAATAATGAAGTAGTTACTATTAATAATCGTTTAGATGATATAAATAATCAGCTTACTACAAGAACAGATTATGAGTCCGATTCTTATTTAGCTATTTTAGATGAGCTTTCTGATTTAAATGAGCGTCTTATTCAATTAGATGGTGACAACCTTAATAAAGAAGCCGAAATGCTCTTAAAAGGATTAGGATTCGATCAAAATGAAATCAATTTACCTTATAACGAGTTTTCTGGTGGTTGGAAGATGAGAGTTGAAATTGCAAAGCTATTAATTCAGAAACCAGATGTTCTTTTACTAGATGAACCTACTAATCACCTTGATATTGAATCTATACAATGGTTAGAGAGGTATTTAAAAAATTATAGTGGTATAATTTTGTTGATATCGCACGACAGGCAATTTTTAGATAACATTACCAATAGAACTGTTGAAATTTCTAAATCTAAATTTTACGATTATAATTGTAATTATAGCAGTTACCTTAAGCAAAGAGAAGAGGAATTACTACAGCAAATATCTGCTAAGAAAAATCAAGAAAAATATGTTCAGCATACCCAGCAGCTAATAAATAAATTTAGAGCAAAAAAAAACAAAGCCTCATTTGCTCAATCTTTAATTAAGAAACTAGATAAATTAGAAGATATAGAAATCGACTCATTTGAAGCTGGTGGTATGAAGTTTTCTTTTCCTGAACCAATTCCATCAGGAAAAATAGCTTTAACAGTAAAAAACTTATCAAAAGAATATCCTGAAAAAAAGATACTCAGCAAGGTCGAATTCTCAGTGTCTAGAGGTGATAAAATATCATTAGTAGGTAAAAATGGTACAGGAAAGTCAACTTTAATTAAGTCAATTGTAAATGATATTTCTTTTGAGGGAGATGTTATCAAAGGACATAACATCAATATAGGTTATTTTGCTCAAGATGAAACTACTAAGCTTGATCCTAATAAAACAGTATTTGAAACCATTGATGATGTTGCAGTTGGAGAAATTAGAAAGAAGATTAGGCAAATATTAGGTTCTTTTTTGTTTAGTGGGGATGATGCTGAAAAGAAAGTTAAGGTGCTTTCAGGTGGAGAGAAAACAAGACTTTCTTTGTGTAAACTGTTATTAGAACCCTATAATTTTTTAATATTAGATGAGCCTACGAACCATTTAGACATAGTCTCTAAAGAAATCTTAAAGGATGCATTAGAAAGTTATACTGGCACTTTAGTTATTGTTTCACACGATCGAGATTTTTTAGATGGCCTAACGGACAAAGTCTTTTATATAAATAATAGAGAGCTTAAAGTATATTACGAGGGGTTAAGTCAGTTTTTAAAAAGTTATTATTCTGATGAAAACACTTTTGCCAGTAAAAAACAAAATCCTAACAAGTCTGATTCTAAAGATGGAGTTAACATTAAAAAGCTCAGTAATCGGTTAAAGACAATTGAAAGGAAAATAGAAAGTTTAGAAGCCGATTTAGCTAAGGTGCAAGAAAATATTTATCAAGATGCTTCTGATGAAAATGAACTTCAAAAGAAGATTGAACAGGTAAAGAAACTAAAAAAAGACATTGAGAAGAAATATGAAGAGTGGGCAGAAGTTAGTCAACTGATAGAACAATAATATTATACTCGAGCTATAATTTTAAGAAGTTTGTAAATGGTTTTATTAAAAGGAGGGTAAATAAATTTATGTGTTCCCCATTTTCTTTTCATTAGACCTCTTTCGTTGGAGAAATTTATAAAGCTGTACCTACCATTTGATTTTCCTATTCCACTGTTATTAACTCCTCCAAAAGGTAAATCTGGGTGAGCAACATTCATCATCAGCTCGTTTACCATTGTATTACCGGCAGAAGTGTTATTTATTAAGAAATTAATAGTTTTCCTTTTCTTGCTCATAATATAAAGGGCAAGTGGCTTAGGTAAGTTGTTTATTTGTGTTATTACTTCATTGATGTTTTCAAATGGAATAATAGGGATTATTGGCCCGAAAATTTCTTCTTCCATTATAGACATGTTGTTGTTTACTTTTGTAACTACAACAGGAGGGATAAATTTATTATCTCTATTAGCAAGTGAATAATCAGAAACATGAGCTCCTTTTGCGTTGGCATCTTCTAGTAGCTCAATTAATCGGTCATAATTTTTAGTGTTGATGATGTTTCCGAAAAATTCTGAATTGTTTATTCCTTTATTGTTGGGGTCCAATAATTGATTAATCGCTTTTTTATATTGTTCAGTAAATTGCTTTTCAACCTCTTTTTTAACTAATATATAATCTGGTGCAATGCAGGTTTGTCCGCAATTCAGTGTTTTTGCCCAAGCAATTTTAGTGGCTGTTTTTTTAATGTTGGTTGTTTCGTCTACAATTACTGGAGATTTACCACCAAGTTCTAATGTTACCGAACACAGGTGCTTTGCACTTGCTTCCATTATAACTTTACCTACGTTTGGACTTCCAGTAAAGTAAATGTGGTTGAATTTTTTGGTTAATAGATGTGTAGTCTCTTCTACACCTCCTTCAATTACAGTTACTTCATTTGTTGGAAATATTTCAGAAATCATTTCTTTTACTAAAGAAGAAGTATTTGCTGCAATTTCTGAAGGTTTTACAATTACTGCATTCCCAGCAGCAATGGCATATATGAGCGGATTTATGGCTAACATAAACGGATAATTCCAAGGGCCAATTATTAGTACGTGCCCTTTAGGTTCGTATTTAATTGAAGAGGTTAAGCCTATCATGGTTAGTGGAGTAGGGAGGTATTCGTCTTGGCTCCACCTTTTTAGATTTTTAGTAACTGTTTTTATGGTTAGTAACAATGGATAAATTTCCGACAGGGTTACTTCTTGTTCTGATTTACCCAGATCTTTGCTAAGTGCAGAAGTTATTTTTCCAACGTTTTTAGGCTCATTTATGTAGCTGGCTATTTTATTTATTCTTTTAATTCGATCTTTTATTGAGCAGTTTTTAAGTGCTTGTAAATTCGCATAAATATTCTGGTCATTGAATACATTATCTATTGAAGGGTTTGAAACAGCCATGTTTGTATTAATAGTTACTTGTAAATTTAATTAAAAAAAAAAGACGCTTAAAAAAGCGTCTTTATCTAGTTGCGGAGACTGGACTCGAACCAGTGACCTTTGGGTTATGAGCCCAACGAGCTACCAACTGCTCCACTCCGCACTGCAAATGTAAATTTTGTTTTTAACTTTGCAAACTAAATTTGAGAAATGTCGCATAAAGCAGGATTTGTAAATATTATCGGTAGTCCCAATGTGGGTAAGTCTACGCTCATGAATAAGCTTGTTGGAGAGAAGCTATCTATTATTACTTCTAAGATGCAAACCACGCGTCATCGAATACTGGGTATTGTCAATGATGATAATTATCAGATCGTATTTTCAGATACACCAGGAATTATAGACCCAGGATATAAGCTACACGAGAACATGATGAAGTTTGTCTCTGAAGCCATTAAGGATGCAGATATCCTCATTGTAATGACCGACATCTATGAGTCTACAGAGAAGCTAAAAGATAGAATTGAGAAGCTAGCTCATCTTGAAATACCGATTTTGGTACTTATAAATAAGATAGACCAGTCAGATGCTGAAAAACTAGTTGAGCAAGTAGAAGCATGGAAGCTTTTGCTGCCTAAAGCAGAAATTCTTCCAATTTCTGCACTTCATAACCTAGGAGCAGATTTTATATTACCAAGAATTGTTGAGCTTCTTCCAGATTCTCCTGCCTATTATGGTAAAGATGAGCTTACCAATAGAAACACCCGTTTTTTTATATCGGAAATTATAAGAGAGAAAATTCTGCTTCAGTTTAAAAAAGAGATACCTTACTCTTGTGAGGTAGTAGTAGAAGAATATAAAGAAGAGGAAAAAATTGTTAAAATTAGAGCCAACATTATGGTTTCTAGAGACAGCCAGAAAGGTATTTTAATAGGCCACAAAGGAGAGAAAATAAAGCAATTAGGAATTGCTTCTAGATTAGATATAGAGAAATTTGTTGATAATAAAGTACACCTCGAGCTGTTTATTAAGGTAGATAAAGACTGGCGTAATAAAGAAGATAAACTAAAGAAATACGGATATTAAGTCTAAATTTGCCACCCGTTAAATTTTAAGCTAAATAAATTGAGCAATATAGTAGCAATAGTAGGAAGACCCAATGTGGGCAAATCAACACTTTTTAATAGGTTGGTAGGTGCAAGAAAAGCCATTGTGAAAGAGGTAAGTGGTGTAACTAGAGACAGGCACTATGGTCAATCAGAATGGAATGGAAAAGAATTTTCTGTAATTGACACTGGTGGTTATGTAACCGGTTCAGACGATATTTTTGAAGGAGAAATAAGAAGACAGGTAGAAATAGCCATTGAAGAGGCTAATGTGGTATTGTTCATGGTAGATGTAGAAACAGGAGTTACTGATTTAGATCAAGCCGTAGCATCTGTACTTAGAAAGTCTGTAAAGCCAGTAATAGTGGTGGCTAACAAAGTAGATAATAACGAACGACATAATGATGTTTATGAGTTTTACAATTTTGGCTTAGAAGAGGTTTTTGGAATTAGCTCTATAAATGGTGCTGGGACTGGAGATTTATTAGATTTAATGGTTTCTAAATTTACAGATGATGAAGCAATAGAAGATCTTGGTCTTCCAAGAATTGCAGTTGTAGGTAAACCCAATGTTGGAAAATCATCTCTTACAAACGCTCTTTTAGGAGAGGAAAGAAACATTGTAACAGATATTTCTGGTACAACAAGAGATTCTATAGATACAAGGTATACTGCTTTTGGTTTTGATATGGTACTAGTTGATACTGCTGGGATAAGAAAGAAAAGCAAAGTCCATGAAGACATAGAGTTTTATTCAGTGATGAGATCAATTAGAACAATAGAAGATTGTGATGTTTGCCTTTTTATGATTGATGGTACAGAACCACTTCAAAATCAAGACATGAGTATTTTTTCTGTAATAGAAAAAAACAAAAAGGGAATAGTTCTTCTTGTAAATAAATGGGATTTAATTGATAAAGATACTTCTTCAACCAAAAAATATGAAGAAGTTATAAAAGAAAGGTTAGCTCCATTTACTGACCTGCCGATTGTATTTATATCGGCTCTTAACAAGCAACGTATACACAAGGCTCTCGAAACAGCAATGGAAGTGTTTGAAAATAGAACACAAAAAATACCTACTTCTAAATTAAATGAAATTATGCAAGAGGCTATTCAGAAAAACCCACCTCCTTCCTATAAAGGAAAGTATATTAAGATTAAGTACGTTACTCAATTGCCTACGCATTCACCTTCCTTCGCTTTTTTCTGTAATCTTCCTCAGTATATCAAAGATCCTTACAAAAGGTATGTTGAGAATCAGCTTAGAGAGCATTTTAATCTTCATGGAGTTCCAATTCGTATATTTTTTAGAAAGAAATAAAAAAAGCCCCAATAGTTGGAGCTTTTTTAAGTATTAGTTAGCTGTATTTATTACAAGCTAAATGCTGTTTTTACTTTTTCAGCATAGTTCAATTCTTCCCAAGGAAATAATTTAACTGTAACTTTTTGAATTTTACCAGCAGCATCTTTAAATTCTTTTTCAATTTCTTTACATTCTCTTCCCATGTGCCCATAAGCAGCAGTTTCAGAATAGATAGGTGTTCGTAGATTAAATCTAGTCTCTATTGCATAAGGACGCATGTCAAAAATAGCTTCTAATTTTCTAGCAATTTCACCATCAGATAGGCTTACTTTGGAAGTTCCATAAGTATCTATGTAAAGCCCCATTGGTTTTGCTACACCTATTGCATAAGCAACCTGTACAAGTACTTCGTCACACAATCCTGCAGCAACTACATTTTTAGCAATGTGTCTAGTCGCATATGCAGCAGAACGGTCAACCTTACTTGGGTCTTTACCAGAAAAAGCACCACCACCGTGAGCTCCTTTTCCACCATAAGTGTCTACAATTATTTTTCTTCCCGTAAGACCTGTATCTCCATGAGGACCACCAATAACAAATATTCCAGTAGGGTTTACATGAAAAGTGATTTGAGCATTAAATAAAACTTGTATATGAGCAGGAAGTTTAGCTTTTACTCTTGGAATTAGTATGTTAATTACATCATCTTTGATTTTATCAAGCATTTGTTGCTCTCCTGCAAAATCATCGTGTTGGGTAGAGATTACAATTGCATCTATTCTTACTGGTTTATTGTCATCAGAATATTCAATAGTAACTTGAGATTTTGAATCTGGCCTCAAGTAAGTGATTTCATTATTTTCTCGTCTTAACTCTGCAAGCTCTTTTAAAAGAAGATGAGATATTTCTAATGGAAGAGGCATGTAGCTTTCTGTTTCATTGGTTGCGTAGCCAAACATCATTCCCTGGTCACCTGCACCTTGTTCTTCTTTATTTTGTCTTTCAACACCTTGATTAATATCTGGAGACTGTTCATGAATTGCAGAAAAAACTCCGCAAGAGTTTCCATCAAACATGTATTCACTTTTAGTATAACCAATTTTATTAATTACGTCTCTTGCAATTTTCTGCACATCTAAATAGGTAGTTGATTTCACTTCACCAGCTAGAACTACTTGACCTGTTGTAACCAATGTTTCACAAGCAACTTTAGATTCCGGGTCAAAAGCAAGGAAATTATCGATTAAGGCATCAGATATCTGATCTGCTACTTTGTCTGGATGTCCTTCAGAAACAGACTCGGATGTAAATAAATAAGACATATTATAATTGTTTTTATTTTAAATAATTAGTAAAAATAAGGTGAGAAAGAAAGGGGAGTTTGCAAGAAAAAAAATTTAGCTTTTTTAGTGTGGTTGCAAGCAATCAAATCATTCCACCAGTATTGAGAGCAAAAATATAAAAATCAATGAGTTTAGAAATTTTATTTAGTTAATTTTTTAAAAATATCTTCTAGCTTGTCTTCTTCTTTCTTCAGTGTTAATGTTAAGAGGCCTTTTTTAGCTGCGAATTTTGCTATTGAAGCTCTTAGGTCAGACTTACTTTTTGATTCAATCAACCATGAGTTAGCTCCAATATTTTTAATCCTAGAAACTTCATTAATTGCCTTTAAATTTTTTTCTAATACTTCTTTGTCAAATTCTACTTGAATAACCTGAACAGATTGATTAGCTTTTTGAATTGTGTCAACACCTTCATCAGCTACTATTTTGCCATCTTTAATGATAATTACTCGATCACAAATGGCCTCTACTTCTTGCATGATGTGTGTGGAAAGTAAAACCGTCTTTTCTTTGCCAAATTCTTTAATTAATTTTCTTATTTCTACTAATTGATTGGGATCTAAACCACTAGTGGGTTCATCTAAGATTAACACTTCTGGATTATGTATCATTGCTTGGGCCAGTCCAATTCGCTGTCTATAACCTTTGGATAGCATTTCAATTTTCTTGTGTTGTTCTTTTTCAAGACCAACCAATTTTATCATTTGCTCTACTCTTTCTTTTTTATTTTTTATTTCATGAACGGCTGCAATAAATAATAAAAATTCTTTCACATACATTTCAGTATATAGAGGATTGTTTTCTGGAAGGTACCCTACTTTCTTTTTGACTTCTAAAGGTTTCTTGTTAACATCAATATCACAAACCCTAGCTTCTCCATTAGTTGAGGGTATAAAACAGCTAATAATTTTCATTGTAGTTGTTTTTCCAGCTCCATTTGGGCCTAAGAATCCAACTATTTCACCACGATTAATTTCAAAGGATATATTATCAAGAGCTTTTTGCCCATTGTATATTTTAGTAATATTTTTAAGTGATAGAGCCATTTTATTTAGTTACTTGCAATTGTAATATAACACGAAGTTAACTTTATGTTTTAAAAAAATAAATTTTCTGGTTTGTTATGATGAAATTAAGATTTTATAAATGGATTTAAAAAAGGGGTTAGTTTATCGTTCTACTGGAAGCTGGTATGTTCTAAAGGAGACTGATGGTGCCTTTATTGAAGCTAGAATTAAAGGGAAATTTAGAAATAAGGAGATTAAAACAACTAATCCAATTTCTGTTGGAGATTGGGTGTCATACACAGTAAAGGAAGATGGGTGTGGCTGGATTGAAGAAATTCACCCTAGGAAAAATTACATGATTAGAAAATCCGTTAACCTCTCCAAGGAGGCACATATTATTGGTTCAAATATTGATTTATGTGTCTTAATTGCTACAGTTTCAAATCCAACTACATCAACTGGTTTTATTGACAGATTTTCAGTAACTGCCCAAGCATATGATATCCCACTTTTAATTGTTTTTAATAAATCAGATTTATACTCAATTAAAGATAAGGAGCACTTAGAAGATTTAATCGCATGCTATGAAAAAATTGGTTTTGAATGTCTAGTTACATCTGCAAAAAACAATCTTTTCATAGATAAATTAAAAGAAAAGTTAGAGAATAAGGTTGTTCTTTTTTCGGGTCATAGTGGTGCTGGAAAGTCATCTCTGATTAATTCTATGAACCCATCACTTAACGTAGCTGTGGGTGAGATCTCTGAAGCACATTCTAAAGGTAAGCACACAACAACATTTGCTGAGATGTTTGATTTAACAGCATCTATACAGCTAATTGATACACCAGGCATAAAAGGGTTTGGGATAATCGATTTAGAGAAAGAAGAGTTGGCTCAATATTTCCCTGAAATGTTTGAAATTTCTAGTGAATGCAAGTTTCACAATTGTGTTCATATAAATGAGCCTGGGTGTGCAATAATTGAAGCCATTAATTTAGGTAACATAGCTGAATCTAGGTATCAAAGTTATTATTCAATGTATAACGATGATGAAAAAGAAACCTACAGAGCCTTAAATTATTAAAATGAGACTAGTTATTCAAAGAGTTTCAAAAGCAGCAGTTTATGTCGATGATAATGAGGTTGGTAGAATAAAAAAAGGGCTGCTTGTTTTTATTGGTGTTGAAAGATATGATAACGATACTGATTTGACTTGGTTAATAAATAAATTAGTTAACATGAGAATATTTCCTGATGAGACTAGTAAAATGAATAATTCTATTGTAGATGTAAATGGGAGTGTTCTTTTAGTAAGTCAATTTACTCTCTATGCATCTACTAAAAAAGGCAATAGACCCTCATTTGTTAATTCTGCAGACCCTAAAATTGCTAAACTTTTTTACAATAAATTTATAACCGCATTAAAAGAATTATCTGTTAATGTAGAAACAGGTGTGTTTGGTGCCAATATGCAAATTGAATTAGTAAACGATGGACCTGTAACTATATGTTTGGATTCTAAAAACAAAGAATAATGACTATAATTGAAGCACAAAAAGTTGTAGATGATTGGATAAAAAACACAGGAGTTCGTTATTTTAATGAGCTCACCAATATGGCTATTTTAACTGAAGAAGTTGGAGAGGTTGCTCGAATTATTGCTAGAAAATATGGTGAGCAAAGCGAAAAACAATCCGATATAGATAAAGAGCTCAGTGAAGAGTTGGCAGATGTGCTTTTTGTAATAATTTGTTTAGCCAATCAAACTGGTGTTAATTTAGAAGAAGCGCTAAAGAAAAGTTTGGACAAAAAAAGTATTAGAGACGCTTTACGACATAAGAACAACCCAAAGCTAAAGGATTAGTCCTTTTTTGTAAGGTAAGAAGTTTGGTGAATCTCTTTTTTAGGAAATCCTCCTATAAGCTTATATTCTTTAATTATCATTTGTTGCTCAATCGAATTATTTATTGTTATTAGAAAATAGGAATCATTTGTTTTGTAATAAGCTTTGTTGTTTTCTACTATATAATTCCCTATAAATGTGTCTTTTTCTAAATGTCCATGAGCTTTACGATCTATAGTTTTAGCGAAAATTTCTTGTTGGTTGTTAAATTCAAAATAAGTAATTACGCCACCCTTAAAGATTTTACCATCAATTTTTTTTACTTCCCAGCTCCCTTCTATTTGCTTGTTAATATCTTGAGAATGATAGTTGTTGATTAACAAAAGCATAAGCAAGGAAATAAAAACTCTCATTGTTTTTTTTATTGAAATTAGTTAATTGTTTTTAATTGAATGTTGAATGTTTATTAAATTGAAGCATAAATTTAAATATGAAATCAAAAATAGCCTTCTATTTAGTGAAATTCCCTGCTTTTGCAATAAGCCTGTTTTTTGTTTTTACTATAATAGCGGCTCTAATTTATCCAGGATCTGTAAGGGAAGGAATTGGTTTTGAAAGTAATCATTATTCTTTTACCCATAATTTTTTAAGTGAGTTGGGGACATTTAAAGTAAATTCAGATGAGACAAATCCATTCAGTATTAAACAAGACAATTCCCCTTCAATGTTACTCTTCAACGGGTCCTTAGTTTTAATAGGCTTTACAATAATTATGTTTTACCTCTATTTTGAAAAATTATTTGTTTTTGCTGGTGATAGTCTTTCAGCTTTGAAGAATTCTAAAATAGCAAAACCTTTAGGTGTTCTTGTTGGTATATTGTATGCTGGAGTGGGTTTAGTTCCTCATGATTTGCATTTTGGCTTACATGTTTTTTTTGCTAATGGAGCATTTCTCACATTGCTTTTCCTTTGTGTTTTTCATTCATTAGCCGTTTATAAATCTGAATTTATTCCTAATAAATATGCGCTAGGGTATCTCCTTTTCATTGTTTTTTTAACCGTTTATTTGGTAATTATATTTTTTGGCCCTCAGATAGGCCCTGGTGCTGTTTACACAGAAAGTGATTTAATTTTACAGGTAGTAGCACAAAAAGTGATTGTACTTACTTTTATTTTCTCTATACTATATCAGGTCTGGGGAATTAGAAATTTTTTGAATCAAAATTAATTCTGCATTGTTATTTTAGTAACAACTTCATTCTTAACATTTCTATTATTATTTCATGTTCTGTTATAAAACCTGTTTTTTTTGGTTTGTGAAATATAGAGTTTATCTGATAACAAAGTAATTTATCAATAATTGATTTTGGAGTAGAGTTGAATTTGTGAATTGAACCAATATCATATGCGATTGTATTTAAACACAAACCAATTAAAATAATGTCATGAAAAAAACGATTCTCACAAGTGTTGCGGCTCTGATGCTTTTTAGCGTTTCATATGCCAAAAAAGAAAAAAAAGTTAAATCCAAAGTAAAAGCAGTAACTGTTTATCTGCAGGGAGCTCAGGTGAAAAGAAAGGGAAGTTTTAAACTGCAGAGTGGTATTACAAAAATTATTTTTGAAGGAATGTCTAAATCACTTGACAAAAACAGTATTCAGGTTAAGGGTAAGGGAGATTTTATTATTTTGGATGTTTCATTAGATCTCTTTTATCCAGAACCTAAACCAGTATTATCATCAGTTTCTGCTGCTGTTTTAAGGAAAAAGCGATTGTTGAAAGATTCTATAGAAACACAAAAGTGGATTAATAGGGAAATCAATGATAAATTGTCTGCCTATAAACTAGAAAAGGACATCTTAATGGGGAGTTTGGTAATTAAAGGGCAAACTGCCAATGATTCAATTGTAGCATTAAAAGATGCAATGGATTATTTACGTGAAAAATTAAAAGAACTAAATCCACTTATTTCACAAATCAGTAGAAAAAAACAAAAACAATCTCATTTGATGAAAGAAATGAATCAACGCTTAAGTGAGTTAGATCAGTATATTAAAAATTCACAGCAAAAACCAAAAAAATTACAACCTATACAGCAGGTAATAGTTACAGTTTCTGCAGATAGAGAAGTAGGGGGGGCTTTAGAAGTTAATTACATGGTCCCAAATGCAAGCTGGTCTCCATCATATGATCTAAGAGCAGATGACATTAATTCTCCAGTTGAGCTAACTTATAAGGCAAAAGTCTATCAAAATTCAGGAGAAAATTGGGAGAATGTAGTAATTAAGCTTTCTACTATCAACCCTAATAGAAGTAATTATAAGCCTTATTTGGCTACTTGGTACTTAAATTATTATAGACCAATTACAAACACAGATTTAGGGTATGGTAGTAATTTGTCTAATGCTAAAGAACTGTCATCAATTGATTATCAATTGAATGAAGATGTTCCAATGTCTTCAGGAGGTGTTAATAAAAGTAAAATGGAAGCCAAACACATGGATAATTTTACTCAGATGTCTGAGAATATCATTATGACAGAATTTGAGTTAAAATTACCTTATACCATCCCCTCAGATGGGAAACCTCATATGATGGCAATTGGTAAAGAGGATATTGATGCTACTTTTGAGCATTATATTGTCCCTAAATTAGATAAAGATGCTTTTTTAATGGCGCGTTTAACAGATTGGGAAGAGCTAAATTTATTACCAGGAGTAGCTAATATATATTATGATGGAACCTATGTAGGTCAAACAAGGATCAACCCTGCTGTTATGTCGGATACTTTAGATTTAGCACTAGGAAGAGATAAAGGAATATTTGTGACAAGAAAGAAATTGAACGATGATGAAAAGTTAAGAGTTTTTACAAATGAAAAGCTAAGAACAATTACATATGAAATTTCATTAAAGAATTTTAAATCTACTGAAATTCATGTGAAAATTGAGGACCATATTCCTATTGCTCAAGATCAGGAGATTAAAATAGAGCTAATTGAAAATGAAACAGCAGATTATAATAAGGAAACAGGTGTATTAAAATGGGATAAATCTATAGAAGGTAAAGAAACAGTAAAGTATCTTTTTACTTATACAATTAAGTACAATAAAGACAAGACACTGGCGGTTAACTAATTTTGTTAAATGTAGTTTAAAGCTGTCCAATGGACAGCTTTTTTTTTATTGCAGAAACAACATTTTTGGAGTTACCAATAAAAATTTCATTTTCGATTATAAATACTGGTCTTTTTAGAAAAGTATCTTCATCTAAAATAAGTTTCTTGTAATCCGAGTCTTGAAGAGCTTTATTTTTGAGTTCTAATGTTTTATATTTTGTTGCTCTTCTACTGAAAAGTGCTTCGAAGGAACCAGCCATTTTAGCTATTTCTTCTAACTGATTAACTGTAATTTTTTGAGAACGAATTTCTTGAGTTTCATGCGTCCAATTAAGTTCTTTTAAAATTCGCTGGCAAGTACTACAATTCTTTAAATGGTAAACTTTTTTCATTCTAAAAATAGATTACTTAATTTTTTTCCAAAGTTTAAGCTCTCCCTCAAAAAATGAATATTCTGATTCTTTTTCTTCTAAAAAAGTTACTATTTCATTTTTTTTAACTCCATCTATAGTTTTTTGACCATCGAAAATGGAATAATCAAAAGAGTTATCCTCTTGTTCTTTAGACCTTTCTATTCTAAAAACCTTCAGCTTCTTTGCTAATTTCACTTCTAAACCAATGCCTTGACTATTATTATTGAAAATGACACCCTTTCTTTTAAACCTTTTAAATTCCACAATTAATCTAATTTAAAACTTGAATAATCTAAAGTACTAAAAAATGAAGTTGTACACTTTAGTTTAGATCTATAATGGCTAAATATGTAATGCCAAAACAGAAACATATTGAGTTTGATGAAACTAAAAGCATTGACTTTAAAGATTTAATTTCTAAAATTTGAAGGAAGGGTTAATCGAACAAAAGGGATAGGTAGCTGATTGTTGTTTTTAAGAGGAAGATGTTAGGGTCTTTTCCCAAATCCTGCAATTAATTGAAGATATGCTCCATTATGTGTTCTAGAATTCCAATGTTGCTCTTTATCATAAAACATATTAATTCTAAGTTTTAAATTTTGATTAATTATGTATCCTAATCCTCCAACTATTGAATAATCAATGATGTTAGTTTTATTGTTGTAATCATGAAAAATTGCAGAATACTGACAAATGCTTAAAACGAATTTTTTTGCAAAATACCAATCAAAGCTATTATTTAAGTGCGCAGTTAACATGTTACGGCCATCTTGATAGTGATTAGTTCCTGTTGAAAATTGATTTCCAATTTTAATTTTTTCGCCAAACTTATAAATGTTTTCAATTCCAATTCTGTTTAAAAAAACAGTGCTATCAAGATTATATTGATCGCGGATATTTCCAATAATCACAAACCCGCTTAATTCAGATTTAGAATAGGTGGGGCTACCAATATGAGCAATACTTAAGAAAGTATTGTTGTAGCGCATATTCCCAAATGTTGGGCTCATATAAGTGTCTTTTATTTCTTTATCCGACCCTAAAAACATAATTGTTCCTTGAGAAGGATTTCCGTTAAACAGCCAGCCTCCGCTTGATAATTGAAGGGTGATGTCTAATCTTTTTTCTGGATTTTTTACCAATGGAGCTTTGAAGAACCAACCTAAATCCCACCAGAAACCTAAATCTCTTACTTGAAGAGAGTTTCTATTCATAAAGTTAGACTCAGCATCAATTCTAGGATTGTGACCATATTCAACTCTTCTATTTCCTAACCAAAAATTAACTCTTCTTTTTTTTGTTCCAAAACCAATCCAATTGTCCATTAATCTAAGTTGAAAAGCACTTGTTCTTGTTCCATCTTCTTTTGTGTTTAAAAAGTAAGATGGTTCATAGTCTATTGATATTGCAACACAGGCATTTCTAATACCTGTTTTTTGAATGTATCCTTTTTGAAGTGTTTTGCCAGATCTGAAAAAGCCTAGAAGAGAAAGTCTGTTTCTAATTCCTTTTGCAGCTGGTTTAAACTCATATCCATTGCCTTCATCTATAAAACCACCGTGAAGATTTAGTTGGGAATAGAAAAAACTAGTAGGTTGTTTTTTAAATTTAATTGAAGTTTGGCTAATTAGGTTTAATGAAAAAGTAATAGCAGCAATGGATAAAATAATATATTTTCTCATGTTGAATTCAATAATTAAATAATCTTCTGCGTACTCTTAATTGCTCAACAAAATCACTTGGCAACTTAACTCTTGCCATCCATACAGGCACAATTCTTTCATAAGAAAGAACGTGAATTGTTACAATGTCTCTATCAATGTCATCATAAGAAACATAAACTTTCTCTACACCTTTATATTGATTGTTTAACCATGTCCCAGTTTTTTTGTCTATTAGGTATAAATATGGTTTTTTTTCATCTGGATATTGAGTAGGGTCATACCCCATACTGTGTGGAGTAGATTTATTTCTGATGTTTGTAATGTATGTATTTACTCCAAACAAAAATCCACATAATATTTGTTCATTCATTAAAGCTAAATCTACATTTCCTAAAACAATTTCGTAAGGAGAGTATTCTCCACCAATTCTAATTTCAGTATATAAATTTGAATCTTTTTTCTTTAACCTGTTTATCTTAACATCATCAATATGTTTTAGCCATTGTACGTAAAAAGGGTCAGCGTTTTCAGATTTATAAAATCCTCTATCTTGAAACCTTGTAAGAGGTAGCTCAGTGTCTAAAATATTTTTGTAGTTGTATTGCTTCTCATGAAGAATTAAGCCAAATTGTTTTTTATAATATTCTTCAGGGTCTAAGGGAATTATTGGTCTTTCACTTTGGTGACCAATTTCAATAATTTCAGTTTTGAGTTCTTCCTCAATTGAACCACCTCTCAGAGATTCAAAGTCAATTGTTACATTCTCTGACCTGCTACTCATTTCATCATAAGAAAGATCAATTAAGCTTGATTGAAATTCTGGATTCTTAATGCTAAATAATGCTTTATAAAAATCCATTGGTACGTTAAACCAGCTATGAGCAATTATTCTTCGTTGGTTAAGTTGATTTTCACTTTTCCTTCTTTTTTTGAAATCGGAATAGTCTTCTGCATCAATAACAACCTCCCACTTAGTTGGTTCAAGGCAATTATTAACCAGTTGAATTCTGTAAATCCTATCCATAGCTTCAGAATATTCAGGAGATATATTAGGTGATTTGATGATCTCAAATTCATTTCTCCAACCTCTAAATTGAATGCCAAATCTGTTATATTCTTCCGATAACATTTCGGGAATGGACATTTCGCCTTTACATTCAATTTTAGGAGCAAGTTTTAATATGTTTGTTTTGTCTGTAATTATTTTATTTCCAACATTGTCTTCAAAAGTAATTTTTAGACCTAAAAGATCTCTAAACATGTTTTGACAAGGCTCAATAGTTACTTTATTGAAAACTAGCTGATTTTCATCTTTGTGATAAAAGGCATCTTTTTCACCAACATCATATTTGTAGTCTAATCCAGGGCAAAAAGCTTCAATTACAATTTTATTGTCAGGATAATTTTTAAATAAATTTTTCCATTTATCTTTTTCATTTAGATTGCCGAATAAAGAAAAAGGAGTTATTAAAATTGTTATGAATAAAAGTGTAATTTTTGAGGAATTCATTGTTGATTATATATTTTACTATTTCGCAATAGTAAGAAATTATATTCTAAATAAAAAATAACTTACAGAATATAAGTGTCTAATAGTCAATTATTTATTGTTATCATGAGGAAGTTAAAATGCTAAATATTTTATTGAGTATCACTTTGTTTTTGGTGGGCAATAACAGATTCGAACTGTTGACCTCTTGCCTGTCAAGCAAGCGCTCTAAACCAACTGAGCTAATTGCCCTAAAAAAAAAGCCTCAGTAAACTGAAGCTTTTGGTGGGCGATGAGGGGTTCGAACCCCCGACCCCCTCGGTGTAAACGAGGTGCTCTGAACCAGCTGAGCTAATCGCCCTTTAATTAAAGGTCTGCAAATATATTTATTTTTTTGTTTTTAGTTTATGTATCTGAAAAAAAATCATTTAAAATGTCTCCAACCAAAAATGCACTACCACCAATAAAAACCAAATCTTCATCATTACTATTTTTTAAGGCATTTAAATAGGCCTCTTTATAATTTGTAAAACAAGTGGTAGTAAAATCCTTAAAGCGTTGTTTAAGTTCGGGGCATTTCATGGCTCTATCACTGCTAGATTCCGTAAGATAATAGGTTAAGGTTTTTGGTAGTTTGGGTATTATCTTTGAAAGATCCTTGTCGTTAGAAAAACTTAAAACTGCAATTCCTTTTTTAAATGACGTACTTTTAAGTTGTTCACTAATGGCTTCAAACGCCTGCTGGTTGTGTCCAATTTCTGCAATAATCATTGGTTGTTTCATCAATATTTCCCAACGTCCTCTAATACCAGTATTTGTTACAACGTTTTGCAATCCTTTTTCTATGTGTGATGCGTTCACGTTGTATGTGACTAATTTTTCAATGCCACACAAAGCAGTTCCAATGTTGTTTTGTTGATAGTCTCCTAATAATTCACATTGCCTTTTTATTACATCAGCTTTAGTAATCCGCGCATTTTTGCTTTCAGCTATTTTTGTTAGTACAGAAAGTGAATCTTTTATTTGAGGCCCCACTACAACAGGTGTGTTTTCTTTAATAATTCCACCTTTTTCATAGGCTATTTCTTCAATCGTGTCACCAAGTATGTTTTGATGATCTAAACCTATGGTGGTAATTACCGAAAGAATAGGCTTTATTATGTTGGTCGAATCTAATCTTCCTCCTAAACCTGTTTCGATGATGCAAACTTCTATTTTTTGATTTTCAAAATAAGAAAAGGCTAGGGCAGTAGTCCATTCAAAAAATGAAACACCTATTTTTTCAAATGTTGTTTTGTGTTTAATTACAAAATTTACAATGAATGTTTCATCAATGTTTTCGCCATTTATTTTAATTCGCTCTTTAAAATCAACTAAATGTGGAGAGGTGAAAATCCCAACTTTGTATCCAGCTTCTTGTAATATTGAAGCCATTAAATGACTTACGGAACCTTTCCCATTTGTTCCTGCAACATGGACACAATTAAGTTTTTTTTCAGGGTAATCAAGAAGATCTACTAATTTTTGAATGTTGGTCAAATCTGCTTTATAGGCTTTTTTACCAATATTTTGATATTGTGGAAATTGAGAAAAAAGATACTCTGTAACCTCTTTGTACGAGTTCATTATATCTGTAAATATTGTATTCTTTTTGAAAGAATATCTTTTACAGATCCTGTAGAAGTAGGCGTGAATTTAAATTTCTTCTTACAGTCGTTTTCTATAAATTGTTTGTCAGCGCTGGTCAATGTAACCGTTGTTTTTTTATGAGGGTACAATGCTTTTGTACTTATTACGTTTCCATTGGCATCTATGATAAACTGAACCATTACATAGCCTACCCAATTTTTTGGATTAGCTAATTCTGGCTTTCCAACCACTTGTCTGCCTTTTCCATCTCCAAGTCCACCACCAGTGTTTGGACCTTTTCCTGTTCCAATGCCTGTGCCTTCACCTTGTCCATCTCCTGAATTATCGTTTCCATTTCCTTGTCCTAAAATACCTGTCAAATTGTACTTAGCTTCTTGAGCAGGTTCAGAAACTTCTTGAGCAGGTTCAGTACTTGGTGTATTTGATGTGCTGCTTGTTGTACTTACAGGCGATTCTTCTTGAGTAACTACTTTAGGAGCTGGTGTTTCTGCAACAGGCTGTGTTTTAGTTGGACTGCTACTGCCTTGTCTTCCTCCACCCATGTCGCTAAAGTCTAAAGTAACCACTTCTTCCAGAGTAAATTGAGGAGGATTTTGAATTTCAACGCATCCTTTACTGAATAAAATAACCATCAATAAGCCTATATGCATCAAGATGCTAATGGCCCATCCAATTCTGTTATCATTTTTACGTATAAATTCCAATTTATTTACTTCCTCTTGTTTTAATAACGACTTTTAAAGCCTTTTGTTTTGCAATACGAATAATTTCATAGGCAGATGCTCTGTTGGTTTCTTTGTCGGCAAGTAATTCTATGGCTTTATTTTCTCCAATAACATTTGTTAATTCACCTTCAATTTGATTTAAGTTAAAAGCATTCGGATTGCTATTAATAAAAAATTGATTGTCGGCATTAACATAAATCTTTACGGGTGAAGTTAATGATGGGTCACCACTTCCTTCAGGCAATTGAATTTCATGAGATGTGTTAACCAATGTTGAAATGATAATGAAGAAAATAAGCAATAAAAAAACCAAGTCAGTCATAGATGACATTCCTCCTTCTATTTTTATTTTATTTGATGATTTCATTATTTCTTTGCTCCGTTAAGAGAAATTTTAAAATTATTTTGTTTGGCTATGTCAATTACATAAACAGATGCTTCCCATGAACTTTCGTTACTTCCATAAAGAGAAATAATACTGTCCTTGCCAATTTTTTGTTTGATTACTTTTTCTATTTTTTCACTTGAAATGGCTGTTCTTTCCTTATTGATTAAATACTCGTTTTGATCGTTTATGTTGATGGTAAGTATTTGTTTATCGGATTTTTTACCTCCATTCTGCGGAACATCTATATTAACCCCAGCAGTAATCATGGTAGAAATAACAATGAAAAATATGAGCAATAGAAATACAAGGTCGGTCATGGTAGACATTCCACCTTCCATTTTTATTTTATTTTCAGAACGAAATTTCATTTACTTTCCAGGAGCTTCAAGTATGTCAATAAACTCAATTGATGCACCCTCCATGTTGTGAATTACTTTTTCTACTTTACTTACTAAATAGTTGTAGGCTACATAGGCAACAATTCCAACAATTAAACCACCTACAGTTGTAATCATGGCTTCCATAATTCCACCTGATAGGCTAGCTATTTCAAATGTTTTTTCTTTGGACATGTTTTGAAATACTTTCACCATTCCAAGCACGGTTCCTAAGAAGCCAAGCATTGGTGCAACACCAGAAATGGTAGCCAACATAGAAAGTCTTCTTTCTAGTTTGCTTATTTCTAATTTCCCAATGTTTTCAATAGATGTGGTAATGTCTTTCATGGGTTTACCAACTCTGCTAATTCCTTTTTCAACCATTCTTGCAATGGGGTTCTCTGAAGATTGACACAATTGTTTGGCTTCAGATAAATTTCCTTTAGTTACAAAGTCGTTAATTTTTTGCATGAAATCTTTTTCCCCTTTTAATGCTCTTTGTACGGCCATAAATCGTTCAATAAAAACATATACAGCTACAAAAGAGAATATAAACAGTAAAGACATAACTACTAAACTGGTTAAACTATACTCCCCACTGGTGGAGTCGTAGCCCCAAATTAGTTGCCAAAGTGAAATTTGTTCTGTAGGCATTAGTTCTGATACGCCATCTGCAATATCAGCAGTTGCATCTTGTATTTTATACAAGAAATTAAATGGATTTAAATTCATTTTATAAAGATTTAGAGTGAAAATAATTATTTAAGACTTAAAATATGTAGTGTTGCAAAAATAGAAATGAACCGGCACCTGTTAAGTACCCAATTAATGCAAGCCATCCTATTTTTCTTAAGTACCAGAAAAACGATATTTTTTCCATACCCATAGCAACAACACCAGCAGCAGACCCTATGATTAAAATACTCCCTCCAGTTCCAGCTGCGTAGGCAATAAAGTGCCAAGTTGGAGCATCTAATGCAAATTCAAACATACCCATACTGGCAGCTACTAATGGT
>JAQWSL010000031.1 GCA_029243225.1 Flavobacteriales bacterium | reverse complement strand
AGCTTAAAAGAAGAATCGATAAGTCTAATCAAGAAAGAACCGATTTAGTAGAGCAAACAGACGATTATTACATCCAACAATTTTCAAATATAAAACCCAACATAAATGCAACTTTAAATACTGAAAGTCCAGGATGGGTAGTAGATCGTCTATCTATATTATGTCTTAAAATCTTTCATATGAAAGAGCAAGTAGAGCGCAAAAATGTTGATCAAACCCATAAGCAGAAGTGCCAAAGCAAGCTCAATATTCTTCTTGAGCAAGAACAAGATCTGTCAAAATCATTCGATGAATTAATTGCTAATTATAAAAATGGAACTAAACAGATTAAGGTCTACAGACAGATGAAAATGTACAACGACACATCACTAAACCCTATTTTATATAAAAAATAACATTTGTGAATATTTTGGTCATAAGATTTTCTGCTTTAGGTGATGTTGCAATAGCAGCTATCGCTATTGAATCAATTTTAAAGTCCAATCCTGATGTCAATATATGGTTTCTTTCCAAACCATTTCACAAACCACTTTTCAATAAAAATCCTCGTTTTCACTTTATTGAATCAGATTTAAAAAAGAATCATAAAGGAATTATAGGTTTAAAAAAATTGACTACTGAAATACTTGAAAAAACTAAAATTGATGCTGTTATCGATTTACATGATGTTTTAAGAACAAAAGTTATAAGAAGGTTGCTCAACAACAAAGTTCCTGAGATTTACTGCTTCAACAAAGGAAGAAAGGAGAAGAAAAACATGCTAGAAGGAAAAACTCCTTTTAAGAAACTTCCTCATTCTGTTTCAAGATATCTGAGCTGTTTCAACGAACTAGGATTGAATTGTGAATTGCAAACAGGACCATGGTTAACGACCAACAAAAACCAAGAAATTATTTCTAATAAAAAACAAATAGGTATTGCACCATTTGCGGCACACAAAAGTAAAGAGTGGGGTATTAAAAAAATAAGATCTCTTATAAGTGAACTAAAAAATGTCGAAATTTTCTTGTTTGGAGGAGGCCAAAATGAAATAAAACAGCTTGTTGAAATTTCAACACAGTTTTCTAATTGTACATTAGTTGCTGGCAACTATTCTTTTAAAGAAGAATTAGAAATAATAGCAGGTTTAGACCTTATGATTAGCATGGACAGTGCTAACATGCACCTAGCAACACTTGTTGGAACAAAAGTGATTTCAATATGGGGACCGACTCATCACTTTTTAGGTTTTGGCCCATTAATGAACGAAAATCTGATTGTTGAAATTGATAGAAAAGAAATGCCCACTAGACCGTGTAGTATTTATGGAAAAGTGACTACTTCAAAGCAAAAAGAATGTGCAACCAATTCGATGATAAATATTAGTGTAAACACAGTTGTGGCAAAAATAAAGAGTGTGATAAACTAAGCTCTAAACTTCCTTTAAGTCAAATTTATAGCTCTCCATGATTTTATTACAAAGTAACTTATCACAAGCTTGACTAACTTTTTCAGCTGCCTCATCTTTAGATTTAGCACTAACTTGTAAGGTAATATGCTTTCCTATTCTCACATTAGATATTACATCTAATCCCAAATTATCCATACTTTTAGAAACGGCTTTACCTTGTGGATCAAGAAGAGCCTCAAGAGGCATTATATCAATATCAGCTTTAAATTTCATTTTTTGTTATTAAGTTGTTTACCAATGATAGAATTAAGTACAAAAATATTATAAATGCTATAGTAAGAGACATTAGATTCATAAAAATTGTAACAAATATTACAATGCAAGTTAAAGACAAAAATAGATAACGTATTTTATTTTCTTTCCAACCATAATTAAGAAACTTGAGAGAAAAAAAAGAAACTTTAGATGTCATTAAAAAAGAAAATAATATTATCAATGAAATAATTAATCCATATGGATTATATCCATCAATTAAACTAAAAGAAGTCGACTCTAAATAAAAAACAATGGAAGTGAAAAACAAAGCATTCGCTGGAGTTGGCAATCCAGTAAAATTGTTCTTTTGAGATTCATCATTATTGAATTTAGCTAATCTTAATGCTGAAAAAATTGGAATAAGAACTACAATATAATTCGAGTAGGGAGAATATATTTGAGGTAAGTTTATTAACAATTGATAAACAAGAAAAGCGGGAGAGACACCAAATGTCACTAAATCTGCCAAGGAATCTAATTGCTTTCCTAGTTCACTAGAAGCATTCAGAACTTTAGCAAGAAAACCATCTAAAAAATCAAAAAAAGAAGCAATAAAAATTAATGCTGAAGCGAATAAAAGCTCATCGTTTGATGCTAAAATAATTGAGAAAAAACCAAGAGAAAGGTTAATTATAGTACATAAATTTGGCAAATGCTTAAGCATAGATAAATTAAATAATTTAAAGCAAAAATAATCAAACCATTAAACTAAAAAATTTGTTTTTTATTAGAATACTAAAGACTCCTAATTTAATTTAGATATTAAATATCTTTGCTAGAGCTAAAAATATATTAAACAAAAGTAAACAAATGAACAATTATCCCGTTTAAAGTAGGTTACATATAAAGTTATTATCTTGTTTCCTCTTAAATATCACTTATTTTACAAAATGCGCTATTTAATTTTAATATTATTTTCATTAACAATTTTTCAGATTAAGAGTCAGTCCTCTTCACCAAAATATAGTAATGAGTTTTTAAACATTGGCGTTGGTGCTCGCTCACTAGGAATGAGTAATTCAATTATTGCTACTACTAATGATGTACACGCTGGCTATTGGAACCCAGCAGGTTTGTGCAATTTAAAATCTGATGTCCAAATTGGACTTATGCATTCAGAATATTTCGCTGGTATTGCTAAATATGATTTCGGGGCTTTTGCTAAAAGAATAGATTCTACAAGTGCATTTGCTTTGTCATTTGTCAGGTTTGGTGTTGACAACATCCCTAATACAACCGAATTAATTGATGCTCAAGGGAATATTAATTATGATAGAATAAGTTATTTCAGTGCTGCTGATATGGCACTTTTTCTTAGTTATGGAAAAAAACTAAACAATGGCGTTATGCTAGGGGGGTCTGTAAAACTAGTTAATAGACAGGTAGGCGATTTCGCAAGAGCATGGGGATTTGGTGTAGACTTCTCTGCTTCATACCAACATAAATCTTGGCAATTTGCGGCTATGGCAAGAGATGTAACATCCACTTTTAATGCATGGAGTTACAACTTATCTGATGAAATGCTTGAAACATTTGTATTAACTGGAAATGAAATACCTCAAAATGGTTTAGAAATAACAATGCCTAGACTTATTATTGGTACTGCAAAAACATTTAAAATAAATGATAAGTTTAAATTAATAACCGAGCTAGATGCTGACTTCACGACAGACGGCATGAGAAACGTTTTAATATCATCAAACCCAATTTCAATTGACCCGCATTTTGGACTAGAGCTTAACTTTAAAAATTTAATTTTTCTTAGAAGTGGTATTGGTAATATTCAAAAATCAACTGGCTTAATTGGAAAGACTGTTACTACTGTCCAGCCTAATATCGGTTTAGGAATTCAAATAAAAGGTTTGTCCATAGATTATGCACTTACCGATATAGGCGATGCATCAGTTGCGCTTTATAGTAATGTTTTTTCATTACGTTTTAACTTAAATCCAAAATCTAGAAAAATTTGAAAAAACTTTTAAGCATATTATTTATCCTTATTAGTATTTGCTCTTTCTCCCAGCAAAATGGGAATGAATGGATTAATTTTTCTCAACGATATTTTAAAATCCCAATTTATAAAACTGGTATTCATAGATTAGATTATTTAACAATAAAAACAACTCTATTTAATCTAGGGATTAATGTTTCAACAATACCAACCAGTGAATTTCAAGTTTTTGGCAGAGAAAAAGAGATTCCATTGTTTATTGAAGATGGTAACGATGGATTTCTTAACACGGATGATTACATAGAGTTTTATGCTGAAAAAAATGACAGCTGGCTTGATAGTTTAGTGTACGAATCAAGCGATTATGTTCCAGACCCATATTACAGCTTATTCAATGATACAATTAGATATTACTTAACATGGGACAATCAAACAAATGGTTTGAGAATGCAGGAGGAAACTGCTGTTAACTTTAATTCATATAATCCAATTGATTACTGTTGGGGGAAAAGTTATATTAAATACAATTCTAATTACTCTTTTGGAGAACAAAAAGATGGACTTTATAGCCCACTTTATGAAGAAGGTGAAGGATGGGTGGGACCCGTACATACTAAGGGTAATTCCTACGATGAGATTCTTGCGACAAATAATCCACATCCAAGCTCCAATTTAGCAAAAGGAAGAGTTACTATTGTAAGTTCAAATTCTGTTGCTCTTGTTCCCCCAGTAAACCCACCACTACCCAATCACAACACAAAAATATTTTACAATAATAACCTCATTATTGATTCATCTTATTTTGGATTTAAAAAAATAAATTTTGAATTTCCTATAACGTCCGTTTCTAATAATTCTAC
>JAQWSL010000029.1 GCA_029243225.1 Flavobacteriales bacterium | reverse complement strand
CGATTGCCATAATTGTATTGTTTGCTGCTCCATATTTTATAGTACTATCAAGATCTTTTTGGATTTCATTCTTTGTTTCTTTTGATTCTAATTTCAAAAATTAATTGACAGTTTTTTCAATCATAGATGTAGAGACTACTGGTTATCCTCACAATAAAATAACGGACATTTCAATTTACAATACAAATTCTCAAAAAATAGTTGCTGAGTTTCACTCATTGGTTAATCCTGATGTTGCTATTTCATCTTCAATTACAAGGTTAACTGGAATTACTAACGAAATGGTTAGAGATGCTCCATTCTTTTATGAAATTGCTAAGGAAATAGTAAATCTAACAAGAGATAATGTATTTGTTGCCCACAATGTGAATTTTGATTTTAATGTAATTAAAAATGAGTTCAAAAATTTAGGGTATACTTTTCATCGAAAAAAAATGTGTACTGTGAAATTGTCTAGAAAATTGCTTCCAGGTCACAAGTCTTATTCTTTAGGGAAGTTGTGTGAAGATTTATCAATTCCAATTTATGGTAGACACAGAGCTAAAGGAGATGCCCTAGCAACTCTGCAACTCTTTAAGCTACTTATAAATAAATCTGATCAAGGGTTGTTTAATCAACAAATTGCAAAAAAGCAATTAACTATTTCTCAATTTATTAGTGAATCAGATTTAGCACAATTATCAAATAAAACAGGGGTATATTATTTTTGGAATATTGAAAACACCATAATATATATAGGGAAATCAGTAAATATTAAAGACAGAGTTTTGAGTCATTTTCGAAATACTTCTAAAAAGGAATTAAAAATGTGTCAAGAAGTAGCGCGTATAACATATGAAGAAACTGGGAATGATTTAATTGCTCAACTAAAGGAATCGGCAGAAATAAAAACACACTACCCAATTTATAATTACAGGCAAAAAAGAGTTGGAGAGAATTATGGGTTGTCATTTTACACCAATAATGAGGGTGTTTTAGAGTTAAGTGTAGGATATGTTAAACTATTAAAAAATCCAATTTTAACTTTTGAGAAATCTGAAAATGCCAAAGATTTTTTAATGAAAATTGCTCATAAACATGAGCTGTGTTTGAAATATTGCGGTCTTGATAATTCATCAAATGAATGTTTTAATCATCAATTGAATAAATGTAGAGGAGTTTGTGTTGATAAAGAGGCAATAAAAAATTATAACATCAGAGTTTTAAAAGTTATTTCTTCTTTTGAATATAAGAATTCGGTAGATTCATTGTTTCTTGCTGGCAGAAAAAGCAAAGAAAAAAGTTTTGTTAAAATTGAAAATGGTGTTTATAAGGGTTATGGCTATTATCCAAAACTAATTAGTAAAGAAATGGCTATTGATTCAAAGCAATTTTTAATCCCACAAAAAGAAAATGGAGACACTAAAAGAATTATATCAAGTTATTTAAGGAAAAATGCAAAATAAGATTTCAATTTTTAAAACAACAATCATTTATTTTATGGCTGTTTCTTATATGTTGGTTGGTACAACACATTTTCTTTATCCATCATTTTTTTTAAAAATAATGCCTCCTTCTTTTCCTATACACTTAGAACTAGTCTATCTAAGTGGTTTTTTTGAATGTGCTTTAGGGTTTTTATTGTTTTTTTCTAATACAAGAAAAATTGCTTCTTGGGGATTGATAGCGTTGTTAATTGCTGTCTTTCCAGCAAATATTTATTTAGCTCAATCTACGGAGGCACAACAAGCTTTAGAAATTAGTAGTATCATGGCAGTTGTTAGGTTGCCATTTCAATTTTTGTTTATTGGGATTGCTTTTTGGTTTACTAAAGATTAATTATTGAGTCATTCTTTCTATAAAATTTGATCGTATGTTGCTCCAAAATAAATTGTAATCTGCTATGTGATAGTTTGCTTTTTCAAATAATTTACTCATTGGAATGTTTTCAAAATCCACCCATAATAAGCCTTGATGTGCTTGAGCACTTACAGAGTTTTGATACCTAATTTTATTGTTTTTCATTAAAATTCCTTTATGAAGACTTAATTCACTTTCTATAGAATCATTGTTCCAAGTCATTGGGTTGTTAACTGCTATGTTTTCTCCATGTATATATTTGGGATAGTGACCATTAGCAAAGGTTCTCCAAGAAAGAAAGCAATTTAAATCTAAAGGATTGTTGCATTTTGGAAATGAATCAGAAAATTCTTTTATAGGCATTCCAATTAAGTATGCAAGTTTTACTTTTTCTGCAATTTTATTATTTTTTGAAATGTAATCTTTTAGAAGTCTTTCTGCATGATTAGTTCCTTGGCTGTGAGCAGCAATTACTATTCTGTTTCCTTTATTAAAATTTTTCAAATAATATTTAAAAGCCAGCTCTACATCTTTGTATGCAAAGTTTAATGCTTTAACTCCATTTTTTTGACTTCTATATCCTTGAATGTGCATTTGTCTGTAAATAGGAGAGTATATGTCGGCCAGACCATTAAATACATTGGCTTGATATTTAATAGCTGTATTGTTTATTTTTTTATTTAATTTTTTGTCACCCATTCGTGCATTCCATTCTTTACCCTTTAAAAGTAAAGTAGGATATATGAAAAAGACATCTATTCCTGTTAATGATGTGTCTTGATTGAAATTTCTAGGGAATTTATCAGAGTTGTCGATTTTTAATGGGTGTGCTGCCCAATGCTTTAAGTTAGAATAGTCTGGAGCAGTTCCCGCCTTCTGAATTGAAAAATCTTCAATAGGAATTGTAGTGCTGCAACTACAAAAACAAAAACATAAAGCAATTAGATTTATAAATTTCATCTGGGTAATAAAAGTATTTATTTTTCAATTAAATACTATTAAATGTTCAATTTTGGTTGTTCTTCTATTAGATAGTAGTTAGTTTCACTTAAAAATATATTTTGCGAATTGCAATAAATACAAGGTTATTAATTAAAGATAAACTCGAAGGAATCGGTTGGTTTACTTTTGAAGTGTTAAAGAGGATTGTTAAAAATCATCCAAATCATCAATTTTTATTCTTTTTTGATAGGGCATATAATGAAGATTTTATTTTCTCTGATAATGTTATTCCTATTGTATTACATCCTCAAGCTAGACATCCGATTTTATTCAATATTTGGTTTGATTATGCTGTTACTAGAGCTTTAAAAAAACACAACGTTGATTTATTTTTTTCTACAGATGGAATGTTGAGCTTGAAGACAAATGTTGCTCAAGTTACTGTAATTCATGATTTAAATTTCGAGCATTATCCAGAAGATTTACCAGCTCACATTACCAAATATTATTTAAAGAAATTCCCATTATTTGCTAAAAAAGCTAATAAAATAATAACTGTTTCACAGTTTTCAAAAAAAGATATATCTAAATCATATTCAATACATGAAGATAAAATAAGTGTTGTTCATAATGGAGTAGGAACAGATTATTTACCAATAAGTATGGAACAAAGATCAACTCAGTTATTTGAAGTAAATAATGGTGTTCCCTATTTTATTTATGTTGGGGCGTTACATAAAAGAAAGAATATTAAAAGAATGCTAGAGGCATTTAAAAGTCTGAAAATAACGCATTCAGAACCATTGGATTTTATAATTGTAGGAGATTATTTGTGGGAAAAAGACAATTTACTCTCATCAATTTCTAATGATGTGAAGTTTATTGGTAGGAAATCAGGATCAGAACTGGCAACTTTAGTTGCAAATTGTCAGGCATTAGTTTATGTCTCCTATTTTGAGGGTTTTGGTATCCCCGTTTTAGAAGGAATGAAATGTGGAGTTCCAGTTGTTGCCAGTAATGTAACAAGTATTCCAGAAGTTGGTGGCGATGCAGTGATTTACGTAGATCCGTTTTCAGTTGCCTCTATTAAAGCTGGTTACTTAGAAGCCTTAAAAAAATCTAATTTTAATTTATATAGAGAAAAAGGACTAAATCAATCCAATAAATTTAATTGGGATAAGAGTGCTGATGAAATCTGGAATGTATTAGAAAGTGAATTGAGAAAGTAGATTTTAATTTAAATAAAAATTTTGCTCTACTTTTTTCTCTTGTTTTAACAGTATAAGCATGAATTTTATTTTTCTTAAAAGAAACTCATTTTTGCGTTCATTACTGTATCGTAAAAATTTAATCTTCTCATCATCAGATAGGTTAACAACTTTTATGATGTTTTTTTCAGATAACAACTCACTTAATTCGCTGGTAATGTCTTTGTCTAGAAGTAGTTGTAAATAAAGTGAAACTTGATCTAGTAGCGTCTTTTCAGGGTTGAAAGTAATGTCTTTTATTAAAGAAATTGTGCCTGATGGATATAGCTTATCTTCTTTCTTAGCTTCAAACTGATTAATCTTAAAATTTTGATCACATTCAACTAAAATGTCCAACTCCCCATTTTCATAATTTTTTAAAACTTGAACAATTTTTACTAAAGATCCAAATTCACTCAAGGTTGTTTTACCCTGAAATGGTATTCCAAAATAACTATCAGATTTATGACATTCGTTTATTAGTTGCAGGTATCTAGGCTCATATATATGAAGAGTGGTTTGTTCACCCGGAAGTAAAAAAACTCTTAAAGGAAATAACCCTATACTGTTGTCTTGGTCTTTCATCTATTAGGAATAGTGATATGTAAAAATTCTATAAAAACATGGAGATTTTACAAGTAAATAAATAAACTATCCACAATCAATTTTGAATTACTTTCCTTTTTTTTAAATTTTTTATCTGTTGAATTTGCATATTAAGTGTTTAAATAATAATCAAACAAAACAAAAAAAAGACCTATTTATATGTTAATTTCACGAAAGATTAATTTAATTAGATAAGAGTTTTTACTAATTCTTTCTATTTTTGGCAAAAATAAGTCCTATGAAAAGTGTAAATAAAGTCAGGTTAATTGTACTAACGGCTATTGTTTTTTGTTTAGCGTTTTTAAACATTTATTTTTCTGAAATCCCAAATTTTTCACCAATTGCTGCAACTGCTCTTTTTGCTGGTGCTTTTATGAAAAATAGAAAATTAGCATTCATCATTCCCATTACAGCAATTATTGTTTCAGACATTTTCATTGGTTTTCATTCTATGATCTGGGCAGTTTATTTAAGTTTTTTCCTTGTTGTATTTTTAGGAACAAACATGAAAAAACTAAATTTTGGTAATGTATTGGGCTTTTCCATTTTAGGGTCGTTTTTGTTTTTTTTACTGACAAATTTTGCTGTTTGGTTTCAAGGTGGTTTTTATCCAAATTCTTTAACAGGATTAATGGAATGCTATTACATGGGTATCCCATTTTTTAAGAATACTCTTGTTGGGGACCTTTGTTTTAATGCAATATTGTTTTCTTCATTTTCATTTGCAGAATCAAAAATCCCTTCACTAAAATTTGTTTCTATCAATTAATTACTAGTTTTGTTTTGTTATTTGGTTTCTACTATTAAGTAGAATTAAAAGGGAAATAGGTGAGATGCCTGTACTGTTCCCGCAGCTGTAATCTTTAGTAGCAGCACAATGTATTTGTCACTGATAATAATTGGGAAGACTCGTTGTGTGAAGTAAGTCAGAAGACCTGCCTTTTAACAAAAACTAAGCTTTCGGGTAAAAGGCATAGGGTTTAACAACTTCATTTATCTAATGAAGTTGAGCTCCTATTTTTTCCCTAAGAAACATATAAAATTAGTTAATGATTAAAAAATTAGTTTTAAAATATTTTTTTTGTAGCCTCATATTAATTCTGGCTATTCAGAATATGTTTTCTCAATCTGATACTCTATTCGAGCACACTGTCTTCGATTATAAAATTGAAGAAGGTGTTAATACATTTTCTGTAATTGAGGTTGATTCGTTTTCATTGGCAAAATATTTTGGTCAAACTACTGAAGAATTATTAGGTAAATCGAACGGTTTATTTGTAAAACAATATGGTGCAGGTAATTTGGCAACTTTATCCATTAGAGGTTCAAGTGCTAATCAAACTCAAGTGTTTTGGAATGGTATTCCAGTTAATACTGCCTCTATTGGAGTTACAGACTTAACGTTGTTGCCAATAGATTTTTACAATTCATTATTAATTAAAAAGGGTGGTGCTAGTCTTTCATGTGGAAGTGGTGGAATAGGCGGTGCTGTTTGCCTGAATTCTAATTCCTTTTTTAAAAAAGGAATTACTCTTAGCGCTCAGCAAGTTCTAGGTTCGTTTGGAATTAAAAGGACAATTTTAAAGATGAATTATTCTACTGGTAAAATTCATTTTGTTACAGGCTACTTGCATCGTTTTTCGCTTAATAATTTTTCTTATAAAGATATTTCAAGCCCTAATGAACAATATGTAAGTAGAGAAAATGCATCAATTAATCAACATTTTTTTATGCAAGAAATAGGTTGGTTCATTAACAAAAAAAGTCAAATAGAGTTCAAGCTAAATTACCTAAATAGCTGGAGGCAAATACCATCTATTATTGGAGCTACAAACAATGGCGAATTTCAGAATGATCAACAAATTAAAACTTTAATAGGGTTTAAAAATATTAGCAATAACCTAAGACATGATTTGAAAATTGGTTTTGTCAATGAAGTGATGAATTATAATGATACTGCCTTAGGTATTTTCTCGAATTTTAATATTAGTTCATTTCATACCAATTACAGAGTAACAAGAGATTTGAAATCTGTAAATGGTAGAATACAAGCATTTTTAATGATTCGAGAAGATGTTGCTGAATCAGATTATTATGATGAAATTTCAAACCAGAATACATCTTCATTATTTGTTAAGTGGGAACAAAAAATTAATAAAACAGAATATCATCTAGCAGTAAGGCAAGAGCTGCTAGATTTTAATTTTCTTTCACCTAACCCATCAATTGGAGTTAAAAAATCTTTCTTTAAAAATGGCAAATGGAATTCGGAAATTAATGCATCTAAAACATCAAGAATTCCAACGTTAAATGATCGTTTTTGGGTGCCGGGGGGGGATCCTAATTTATTGCCTGAAAATGGGTTCGAGATTGAAAATAACAACCGCATATATCTTTCAGATAATTTAATGTTTTCTTCCTCTATTTTTTTTGGAAGAACTTCTAATTGGATAATATGGCACCCTATGAATAATGGATTATGGTCGCCTGAAAATGTAAAGGAAGTTCAACGTTATGGACTTGAGTCTAAATTGGAATTTGAAGCATCTTTAAAAGATGTAAATTTTGAATTAGATATGCAATATAATTATCTAAATGCTACTACAATTCATTCTTTCAACATTAACGATGCCTCTATAAACAAACAACTAATTTATGTTCCTGCTCATCAAACACAGCTTGATGTTGAATTAGCATTTAAAAAAGTTAGAATTTTTTATAGCCAATCATTAGTTGGAAGCGTTTATATTGATGTTGAAAACAATAGTTATTTACCTTATTATTTCCCAGCTGATATTGGTATTGATTGGAGTAGTAATTTTATTACAGGTAAACAATTGGTAGCAGGTCTAAAAATAATTAATCTTTTTAATGAAGATTATCATATTGTTGCAAACAGGCCCATGCCTGGAACACATTTTCTAATAAATCTTAAAATAAATTTAAAAAAATAAAAAAGCATGAGAAAAATTCTTTTAATCCTGATAGTTTCATCTTTATTTTCTTGTAGAAAAGATGTTGGTCCTCAAACAAATAACAATTCAACAGAAAATGAAACCTTCCATGATGTTTTGATTGCATGTGAGGGAAATTTTGGAACAGGAAATGGTTCGCTTTCTATTTATAGTTCATCAGCAAAAGAAACCTTAAATAATTATTTTAATCAAGAAAACAACTACCCTCTTGGAGATGTTGTTCAGTCTATTGCTTCTATAGATGAGAACTTATATATAGTTGTAAATAATTCTGGAAAAATAGAAATAATAGATTCCACCAATTATTTATCTCAAGGTGTTATTGCTGGATTTACAAGCCCAAGAGAAATAGCTAAAATTGATAACGATAAGGCATATGTTACCGATCTTTATTCAAATTCTGTTCAAGTTGTTGATTTAACTACTAGAAATATTATTAGCTCTATAGCTGTTTCAGGATGGACTGAAGCTATTTTAGTTCGAAATAATTATGCTTATGTTTCTTGCCCAGGTGCAAGTTTAATTTACAAGATTGATATTTCATCTCATGAATTAATAGATTCAATATCAACAGCGTCATCCCCTTTAGATTTAGTTTTAGATAAAAACAACAAGCTTTGGGTAGTTTGTTCAGGAAATTGGGGAGCTAATGATGGTACACTAGAAAGTATTAACTTAAATACTTTTGTGAATGAGCAGGTTATTCAGCTTAACTCTTCTGCCTCTGAATTATGTATTAGTAATGATTTAGACAAACTTTATTGGCTAGACAACGGAGTAAATTATTTAGATGTTGATCAAACCAGTATTATTAATTCAATTGTTCCTTCAGGAGCCGGTTTTTTCTATGGATTAGGGATTCATCCAAATTCAAATGATATTTATATTTCTGATGCAATTGATTTTGTTCAGGCAGGTAAGCTATATAGATATAATTCTCAAGGAGAAGCTTTAGATTCTACCACTTTAGGAATTAACCCTCATGCCATATTTTTTAAATAAACACTTTCAATACACAGACAATTGTTTATATATAAGACTTAGACTTAGTGATGTTTAATAGGTATAAAGTTATTTTTGATTTTATAACTTTTTTTAATTGTATAGACTAAGCATTATAACAACATTAACATTGCTTTGTGGCTTTTTATGTTACTCAGTTTTTCAACATTTAAACAATGCATTATTAAAACAGCAAGACCCTATTGCTGCTATCCCTTTAGATGCTGCAATTATTTTAGAAAGCAATGAAATAAGACAAGTTTGGTCTACATTTTCTGAAACTAATTTAATCTGGAAAGAGTTTCTTGCAAATGAAAATATTAATTCTATTGATGTTCAACTTAAAAAATTGGATTCAATCATATTAGAAACTAATGCGCTACAAGAACTATTCATTGATAAAAACACAGTCATTAGTGTTCATCCAAATAATAACTCTTATGGGTTTTTGACAGTTACAAATTGCGAGCTGATTGACTATGAAAGTGTTGTTGAGGTTTTTAATTTAATAGCTCAAAATTCTTCTACTATTAATTTTAAATCTTCAGCATTTATGGAGCTGTCGATAGATTCTTCAAAATATTTTGTTTCATATCAAGAACCATTTTTTCTTTTTACTTCATCTGAAGAATTAATGAATAAGTCAGTAGTGCAATTAAAAAGCAATACAAATTTGTTGACTAATTCTACTTTTTCACAATTGCGATTATCTGCAAGTCCTTCAAGTAATTTCCATCTTTTTTTTCAGAAAAAGCAATTCACTAAATTGTTGAATAATTTTTTTAATGAACATTTTGTAAGTCAAATTAGTAACTCAAATGAATTTCTCGATTGGATTGAGCTAGACCTGCTGTTAAAGCCCAATAGCATAATGTTTTCTGGGCTATCTGCATTATCAATGGATACTTTAAATTCTAAATATTTTCCTTTTCAACCACCAATTAGTAAACAAGGATACCCCCAATTCCCATCAAACATTTCATCATTGGAGAGACATTCAATTGCAGATATTAATTCGTTGTTAAAAGGTGCTAACCTTTCAATTGAAAACAACTGTAACTGTCAACTAGATGAAGAATTTAAAAAATTGCTTGGAAATGAAGTCGTTAAAGTATGTTTTAAAGATAATTTAAGGGAAATCCATGAAGCTGTTTTTGTGGAAGAATTGGGTTTTGTTAACGCATTTGATTTATTAAAAAAAGTTGTCAATGTAGACACCTCAATTGTTTTGTCAAATGGATTTCAAGCTCTTGTACTTTCTGATTTAGACTTTGTTAATTTATTGGGTTTTGACCTCCCAATAGAGAATAGATATTTAATTCTAATTGAAAATTATTTTGTTATATCATCTAAAGACGGGCTGAGTAAAATAATTAAAGATTTATCTAGAAATTCTAATTCTCAAGATAATAGTTTGTACCAAAGATTTTCTAATCAATATCTTTCTGCCAACACTACCAAAGAAGTGTTTATGTCTGGTGAAACAATGTTTAAGCTATTAAATGCTTCAATGAAGCAGAGCCTTAGCTTAGAATCGATGGGCTTGTCTAGTGTTTTTCATAAGATTGACGGTTTAGCTATAGAATCTTTTTCGTCAGAAAAGGCAAGCTGTCATCATTCTTTTGTTATGTCAATTGGTCAATCAAACAAGGAAGAATCAAAATATTTGTGGATGTTAGACTTAGATAGCATTTCAATAAATCCTCAATTATGTAAAAACCATAGAACAAACACATCTGAAGTTTTAGTCCAAGAAATAAACAACACCATTCATTTAATTAGTGCAAATGGTAGAATAAAATGGTCAAAGAAAATAGAGGGTCAAATAATGGGTGATGTGAAGCAAATAGATCTTTACAAGAATGGAAAGTGGCAAATGCTTTTTAATACTAAAACACATATTTACTTGCTAGACATTAACGGCAAGCAAGTTTTTGACAAACCCATTGCATTAAAATCAGAAGCAACAAATTCTGTTTCTGTAATAGATTATGATGGTAAATTAGATTATAGATTCTTAATTGCTTGTGGAGACAATAAAGTATACAATTACAATGGTGAAGGTAGAGAAGTTAAAGGATGGAATCTTTTTCAATCAAAATACATAGTAACCTCAGCGATTAAATATTTTTCAATTTCAGGAAAAGATTACTTGTTTTTCTATGATAATTTTGGGAATATGTATTTTTTAAATAGAAGAGGAGAGGCTAGGTACAATCCTTCTTTTTCTTTACTTGATTTAAAATCTCAGGAGATTCAATTGAGTAAAGGCATTTCTGTTGAGGACTCTAAGTTGACTTATATAGATAGCTCTTCTAGAGTTGTTGAAAAGGCACTCTCCGGCAGATTTGCTGAAAAAATTGCTCTTGATTCTTCATATTCTTATGAGTCACCATTAATTCATGTTGTTGATTTTTCTGGAAATGGAGTTTTTGAATATGTTGTGAGTTTAGCTGATAAAATAGCTACCTATGGACCTGATAAAAAGTTAGGAATATTTGAGAGTTTTAATTTTCAAGTTGATGGCAATTTGACTATTCTAGGTGAATCAGAAAAATACATATTAATTGAAAATAAGAAATTAGACGAAATATATTTATTTGATTCAAATTTAAGTGCTAATCATGTTTTCCCCGTTTCAGGATCTTTAAAATCTGCATTAGGTGATTTGAACGGAGATGGCTTGCTAGAATTAGTTACAGTTTATAAAGGCAAGATAATTGCTTATACAATTCCACCTGAGGTATATTAATAGCTTATATTTGTTTTAAAAGGTGAAAATGAATGATTCTATTGAGCAAATAAGAAATGATTTCCCAATCTTAAATCAGAAAGTTAATGGGAAGCCATTGATTTATTTCGATAATGGTGCAACCACACAAAAACCTTCAGTTGTAATGGATGCAATAAGTCAATATTACAATGAAATTAATTCAAATGTTCACAGAGGAGTTCATCATTTAAGTCAGGTTTCTACAGAGAAGTATGAATATTCTAGGGATGTCGTTCAACAATTTATTGGCGCAAAATCAAGAGAAGAAATAGTGTTTTCAAAAGGAACTACAGATGCAATAAATATTGTTGCTTCTTCTTGGACTACTGATTATTTAAATGAGGGTGATGAAATTATAATTTCGACAATGGAGCATCATAGTAATATTGTTCCGTGGCAAATGGCCTGTAAAAAAAAGAAAGCAAAATTAATTGTTGCCCCTATAAACAACCAAGGGGAGTTATTAGTTGAGAAGCTTAAAGAAAAAGTCAACAATAGAACTAAATTAATTTCAATTACCCATATTTCCAATACACTAGGAACAATAAATCCAATTGAAGAGATTATTGCTTTTGCTAAAACTAAAGGGATAGCGGTTTTGATTGATGCCGCTCAATCAGTTGCTCATATGAAGATCGATGTTAAAGCGCTCGATTGTGATTTTCTGGTTTTCAGTGGTCACAAGTTGTTTGGTCCTACTGGTACCGGTGTGCTTTATGCTAAAAAAAAATGGTTAGATCGAATGCCTCCCTATCAAGGTGGTGGAGACATGATAAAAGAAGTTTCTTTTGAAAAAACAACATACAATGACCCTCCACATAAGTTTGAAGCTGGCACACCAAATATTTCTGGGGTTATAGGAATGGCCACTGCAATTGAATATGTTCAAAATGTAGGATTCAAATTTATTCAACAACAAGAGCAAGAGTTATTGAGTTTTGCAACAAATGAAATGCTTAAAATTGATGAAATTGAGATTATAGGGACAGCAAATAGTAAAGCTAGTGTAATCTCATTTCTTGTGAAAGGAACACATCCATTTGATGTTGGAACTATCCTTGATCAACTTGGTATTGCTATAAGAACTGGACATCATTGCACACAACCACTAATGAATTTTTACAATATTCCTGGAACAGCTAGAATTAGTTTTTCTTTTTATAATTCTATTGATGAGATAAAACATTTTATAAAAGCGTTGAAAAAAGTTATATCAATGCTCAATTAGTTGTTTTCTTTTAACTTATAAAATAAGACAACATCTATTATCATGTGTGATATGATAGCTGTAATTAAACCAAAATATTGAGATAAGTATCCCACAACACCAATAACAACCGTTAGGTATATTCCATATACCGATATTTTCCAATTTTTAGGGTTTAGATATCCGTGAATAGCAACAAATATTATGGCTGTTAACCAGACACCTAGGTGTGGTTGAAGTACACCTCTAAATAAAATTTCTTCTCCAAAGCCAGCACAAAAGCTAACAAAGAAAATTAATGATAAATCTAATTCAAAAGTGTTAATAAGGCTTTTGTATTTGTCAAATACAGAACTCATAAAAGGCATCGATATAATTAGCCAAGCTAGATATCCGAAACTAACTCCACTTATTGTTCCTATAATAAGCTCTAGGACTAAATTTGATTTAGATACAAACAGTAAAAGAAAATGAGTGTCAAAGAGAAAATAGTGAATAATAAAAGCTAATGTTGGAAAACCAAGTAATGTCCCTAATGCTAACGGAAGGATAGAGTTTTTCTTCATTTTGAAGCAAAAAAAAACCTCGATTAACGAGGTGAATTCTTTTTAAAAGATATTAGTTAGAAGTGTTTTCTTTGTCGTGATCTTCATCATCTTCATCATCTGTGATGCCAAAAACATCATTATTAGAATCGGTGTTGTCTATGGGATCATCCATTGTAGACCCGTACATAGGAGTAGAAACACCACACTCTTGGGTTTCAAGAGGAATAGGTCTTTCAAATTTACAACAACTTTCTAATGAAAAGGATGCAATAAAAAACAATATTAATATGTATAATAGTCGCTTCATGATACTTCTAACGTAGCTAAAGTACGAAAAGTTATGTTATTTTACAATTTTTCCCTTGAGTTTCTTTTCATAATGATTTCCACTTTTGTTCCTTTAGCTTCGTTGTTAATGTCATTGATTTGTAATGGTCCAATTATTATGAATTCTTTTTTTGTTAGTCTTTTTAAGACATCTATTCTGTTAGATGTTATGTTTATACCCTTAGATTGGTGTTGGTGAATACCTTTGGCTTTGAGACTATTTTCAACTCCAATGCCATTGTCTTTAATCAGAAAAAAGAGATCGTTATTTTCTTTGTAACCTATTAATATTTCAATTTTTCCTGTATCATTTTTAGGTAAAATACCATGCCAAATACTGTTTTCTACGAATGGTTGCATAAACATTGCAGGAACTTCAACAAATTCTGTTTTTAAAGAGGGGTCAATTTCAATGCTGTACTCAAACTTAGTCTTAAACCTCATGTGTTCTAGCGAAAGGTATAGCTCTAATCGTTCAATTTCATCTGATAAAGGAACAAGGTTGTTTTTTGCCATTGAACTGTCTAGATTTTTTCTGATAAGTTTTGCGAAGCTTGAGAGGTATTTATTAGCAGACAGTTTGTCTTGAGTGTTGATGAAATATTGAATGGAATTTAACGCATTAAAAATAAAGTGCCTATTCATACTTGCATTAAGGCTTTGTTGCTCTAAAGACAATAAGTTGCTTTTGTAAATTAAATTTTGAGTTTTAATGTTTCTTTTTACAACATTGCTTCGCCACTTCCATACTAAGAAGATTATCGAAAAGAGTAATAAAGTTTCTAATAAAATAAACCAAGATTTTTGATAATATGGGTAATCTATTTTGAACTTAAAGCTTGCAGGCTTACTCCATACTATATTGTCTACAGATGCTTTTATTTTAAATTCATATTCGCCCGGAGGAAGGTTTGCATAAGTGAAACTGTTTTGCTTGTAGTTTGGAGACCAATTGAGGTCAAAATTTTCTAAAATAAATTGATATTGTAAATCACTGTTTCGAGATAAATTAGCAGCTGAAAAATAAAATGTTAAATAGTTATTATTGCTAGTTAAGGTTAAGTTTTTAGGTAATAAATTATATGGATTTATTGTGGAATTATAGTTTTCCCAATTAGTTTCCTTTAAAAACAGCTGAACTTCTTTTATTTTAGGGATAGGAGTCTGTGATAAAAGATTATTTGTACGATTAATACTGTTGTATTTTGTTAATCCTTTTCCAGTTCCCATCCATAAATTTCCTTTAGAATCTATAAAAGATGAATTTAGATTTGTTTCAACGCTTTTTAATCCATTTGCTACTGTATGATGTCTTATTTCTGGATTATTTGAATTGAGTGTATTTATTTGCAATTCAAAAATTCCAAAATTGGTGCCTATCCATAAAACATTTTCATTCTCTAATTCTAAAAAATTGATGTAATTGGCACTAAATGATGGGTGTAAATTTATTTGATATATACTGCTATTATCATAAAAAAACAAGCCGTTACCTGAGCCAATAAACAGTAATGAATCTTCCCAATTTTTAAGGCAATATATGTTTTTAGATAGTTTTTCTTTAAGCGAAAATTTTTTCGAATTTAATTCGCTATCAAAAGTAAATATGCCACTGCTAGAGCCTACATACATTTGATTTTTAAATGGAGATATGGCTCTAATTTTCCTTCCACGAAATTCTGATGTTTCATTAAATGTATATTTCAGTTCTTTATCAATAATTGCTAACCCTTTGGAGCAACCAATCCATATTCTGTTTTTAGAATCTTCAAAAAGACTTGTTATTCGGTTTGATGGTAGCCAATCCAAATTGGCGTAATTTCTGATTTTCCCATTTTTAAGTTCGACTAAACCGCCAGAAGATCCAAAAAGAAGTGTGCCGTCTTTTCTACATATGCTTGTCCATATGGTATTGTTGATTAAAGCTGAATTTTTTATATTATAATGGGTTATTTTATCTCCTTTTAGACAGCAAACTCCCTGATCATATGTAGAAAGCCATATGTTATTTTCTGAATCTTCACAGATAGACATAACATAATTGCTTGGGAGCTTAGAGCTGGTTGTGTAATTTACAAATTCTTCTCCTGTAAAACGATAAATTCCCGAACCATCAGTCCCAAACCAAATGTTTTGTTCCAAGTCTTCTCCAATAGTGTTTATGTTGTTTTGTAATAACCCATTATTACGATTAAAATTTTTGATTACTTTGTTTTCAATGCACGAAACCCCATTTTTGGAGGATAGCCAGATTCTGTCTTTGGAGTCAATAAATATTGACCTTATTGTTGAGCTAATTAACCCGCTTTTTTGATTAAAATTCTTGTAATCATTAGTAATTAAATTCAATTTAAACACTCCTTTATCATATGTGGAGATCCAATAATTACCATCTTGATCTTGATCAATATCACTTATGTTTGAAGTGTTTGAAGGAAGTTTAATTTCTGTCCATTTTAGATTTTCATAATATCCTAGATAACCCTTTCCCCCTAGCCAGACTCTTCCCTTATTATCGCATTTAATAGTTCTAATGAATAAGCCTTTGTGAGGATTATGTTTTTTCACTTCCTTTAAATGAAAAGCATCATTTGAAGGAATTTCCATTTCTATTAATCCTATGTTTTCTATACCTATCCATAAATTATCATTTTTGCCAAATGATATTGCTGTAATGTGATTGCCATTAGTGAGATTGCTTAAATCAACAGTTGCTATTTGTTTTTCTTTTACTCTAGTAATCCCTTGTTTTGTGGCAATCCAAATAAAACCATTTTTGTTAATTATTTCAACTGAAGAATTATCTGAAAGGCCATTTTCTTTAGAATAGGTTTTGAAATTTTCCCCATCAAATCTGCTTACACCACCGACAGTTGCGATCCAGAGATGACCAATGTCGTCTGGACAAATTGATTGTACTTGTGTTTGAGAAAGTCCGTCTTCTACTGAATATGGAATAAAACTATACTCTTGGGCTTTTGAAAAATTAAAAACGAGAGTAATAAGAATTAAAATATATGATTTTCTTACAAGGAGCATTGCTAGTTAGAAGCTATTTATTCTGTTCATGAAAAAAGACATTTTCCTCCTTGAAATTGGAATATTTTTCCCGTTGGTCATAATTGCAACATTTCCTTCGCTTCTTGAAAATTCTTTTAGGTGATATTCGACATTAATGATGTGTGATTTATGACTTCTAAAAAAAACATTTGCATCCAAGTTTTCCTCATAAATTTTAATATTTTTACTGCTTAAGTGTCTTGAACCATCACTTAAATGTATCATCGTATAATTATCACTAGCTTCTAGATTAACAATGTCTTTATTGTTAATTATAATGTATCCATCTCTTGTAGGGATGCTTATTTTGTCAACATTAATTTTCGCAGCTAATTTATTGAAATTTAAATCAGAATTATTAACAGAGTTGTTCTGATGGTATTTTGAAACCTTAAATACAGATTTTTTTAAATCATCAATAGCTATAGGCTTTTCTAAATAATCTAATGCGTCTGCTTTAAAAGCTTTTAAAGCAAACTCATTGTATGCGGTAGTGAAAACAACAGAGAATTTCCGATCTTTAATCGTATTTAAAAAAGAGAAACCATCTTCATTTGGCATTGCAATATCTAAAAAAACTAAGTCTGGATTTTGAGAATTAATTAATTCTCTGCCTTCTTCAGCAGAACTTCCTAATCCTTTTATTTCAAGTTCAGGACAATGCTCTTCAAGCATTATTTTTAAATTTTCTCTAGCATTGAATTCATCATCAATTATTATTGCATTTAAAGCCATTGTTCTGTTTTTGAAGTGGTTATTATAATAAACGACTGGTAGATAAAAATGGTTGTTCGGTTTATTGAATGATTGTTTTAATTGATTGAATAGTCGTTTTGATTGATTAAAGCGACTTTAACTTTGAAGTGAGTCCCCTTACTTTAAATCTACTTACAGGAATATTAATATTTGTGGTCATGGTAATTACTGGTCTAAGATCTCTACTGTATTCTTTGACAAAGTTTAGGTTGACAATATGAGATTTGTGCACTCTAAAAAATAAGTTTTCATTTAATAGATTTTCATATGTTTTTAGGGTTCTAGTGTCAAGATAATTAGTTCCATCAGTATAAAATAAAATGGTGCAATTCCCATTAGCTTCAAGTCTTACGATATCTTTTTGGTTGATGATTTTTATTCCCTTTCTATTTGCTATAGATAATTTGTTTTTAGGAGTGCCAATATTAGAGGAAAGTGCATTAAGTTGTTCTAAGTAATTGTTGTTTTCCTTTTCAGTAAACTTGTTAAGTTCTATTTTAGATACAGCTTGTTTTAGCTCATCTATATCAACTGGTTTTAACAAGTAGTCGATTGCGTTGGCTTTAAAAGCTTTTATTGCATAATCTTTAAAAGCTGTTATGAAAATTATTCTTATTTCTTTGTTAGGAAGAAGATCTAATAGCTCAAAACCTTCCGTCCCAGACGGCATTCTAATGTCTAAAAATAATAATTGGGGATTTTTAGTTTCGATTTCTTTTAATCCATTTTCTACACCATCAGCTTCTCCAACAATATTTATTGTAGGACAATATTCAGCAATTAGAAGCTTTAAGTTTTCTCTTGCATGAAACTCGTCATCAACAATAATAGAATTAATTTTTTTCATTAAGTCAATATTAATTAAAAGAATCTACAGCTCAAAAGAGCGGTGTCATCTAAAAAAGCTTCTTCACCTTTAAATCGATCAAGTTCATGAAAAATAATTTTATCTAAATCTTTCATTGAGAGATGGAAGTTATTTTTGATAATTTCATGTAAACGAATTGTTTCAAACTGTTCACCTTCTTCATTTTCTAATTCTACTAACCCATCAGTATAACAAATCAGAACATCATTAGGTTTTATAGTAACTTCCTCCATTTCAATAGTTGGAAGTTTGTCAAACATGCCTAAGCCAATACATCCCTTGTTTAAGAGTTTGAAATTTTCACCATCAGTTAATATTGGATAATTGTGACCAGCATTAACATATTTTAATTTCCTTTCAGTGCAATTGTAATAGCCGATAAAAAAGGTGATGAATTTCTCCCCTTGAGCGGCATTGTTGACATCCTCATTTAAAACATGAACCAAATCAACTAATGTTAGATTTCCGTGATTATACTTAACATTTGCTTTTAAGTTTGCTTGAAAATTACTCATAAGCATTGCAGCAGATATTCCTTTTCCAGAAACATCAGCAATGCAAAAAACATATTCTTGATTATTTATTTTAATGAAATCATAATAATCCCCGCCTACCAATTGTTGAGTTTCATACCTAGCGGCAACATCAACTCTATTATTTGATGGAAGATGAGCAGGAAATAGTAACCTTTGCATTTCAGATGCTACTTCTAATTCCTTATTGGTTCTCTCTTGATTGATACTTTCATTAGCAAATCGTTTGTTTTCAATTGCAACAATGATAATGTTGGTAAGTGTTTGAATAAAAGGCATGTGCTTTATTGTAGGGCTTATTCTTATAGCATCCTCGTTTAAATCGCCTATTAGTAAATAAGACAACGGCTTTTTTTTATGAAATATGGGGATTACAATATCAAATGAATTTAGAGAAACACTTGAAGAGGATTCAATAACTGTGATTTCTTTTATGTGCAATAAATCATCATTAATGTTAATTTTTCTAGCATTTCCTTTTGCACCATACCTTAATAAACAGTTCCAGTTGGTTTGGTTGAAATTGTACAAAATGAGTCTTGAGATTCCAAGCTGCTCACGAAGAATATATTCGTAAATCTTTAATAATTTGTCAATTGAAAAGTTGTTGTTTATGCCCTTAGTAATTTCAAGTAATGAGTTTAGCTTGAATTCATTTAACTCTAGCTTACTTAATATTTTATTTACTTTTTCTGGCATTAGGATAAAGTTTCTATGATTTCTGGCAACTTTCTTATGGCTGCTATTTCTTTAAACTTGCTTCTAGCTTCAGAAACTGGACTTCCAAAATAGGTTTTGTTGCCAGCAATACTTTTATTTAGACCTGATTGACCCAGAACAACGGCTCCTTTTCCTATTGTTAGGTCGCTAGCAACTCCAACTTGACCCCATAAAATAACATTATCTTCGATTGTGACACAACCTGCAATTCCAACTTGAGCAGCAAATAAACAATTCTTTCCAATTACAGTATCATGCCCAATGTGTACTTGATTGTCCATTTTAGTCCCCTTTTTGATAATAGTATCTCCTGTTACTCCTCTATCAATACTAGATAGCGCTCCAATTTCAACATAATCTTCAATAATTACCTTTCCACAGGAATGCATGGGTGTATATTCTGTTTCGTATTTTTTGTAATAAAAGGCATTTGCCCCTATAACAGAACCCGCATGAATGGTAACATTGTTTCCTATTTCTGAATGGTCATAAATACATACATTAGCATGTATGGTACAGTTTTTTCCAATAGTAACATTATTTCCTATTACAGCAGACTGGTGTATAAAGGAATCCACATCTATGTTGATGTTGTCACCAATCATTGAAGTGTTTTTAGAGCTAGGAGAGAAATGATTTGTAAGTTTATTAAAGCTTTTAAACGGATCAGGGGAAAATATAATGGCTTTTCCTTTGGGTATTGTAACAGAAGAATCATTTATAATAATTACTGAAGCAATAGAATTTAATGCTTTGTGAAAATATTTTGGATGATCTACAAAAATCAGGTCTCCTTTTTCAACTTTGTGAATTTCATTAATTCCTGTAATTATAAGATTTTCATTTCCAAATGAGGAGCATTCTAAGAACTTAGCAAGTTGTTTAACAGAAAGAGAATTAATTAATTTCACAGTAAATGATTTAATGCTAAAATAAGAACATAATCTTTTTTAATATGTTATCTAAACAAATAATATAATATATGATGGTTTTTTGTGATAAAATGGAAAGATTTTATAAATTTGCAACCCTTTGTAAATTAAAAAAACAAAAAAACACTATTTATGTATGCAATTGTAGAAATAGCAGGGCAGCAATTTAAAGTAGAAAAAGATCAACGATACTATGTTCATCAGCTAGATGGCAAAGAGGGAGATAAAGTTGTTTTTGACAACGTTCTTCTTCTTGATGACAAAGGTAAAATATCTGTTGGCGCCCCAGCTGTAAAAGGTGCTCAAGTAACCGCTAAAATAGAGCAACACCTTAAAGGAGATAAAGTTATCGTCTTTAAAAAGAAAAGAAGAAAAGGTTACGCAGTTAAGAATGGACATCGTCAAAGATTTTCAGAGATATCAATTCAGTCAATATCTACTAAGGTTGCTAAAAAAGCAGTTGAGGCTAAAAAAGAGGAGCCAGCTCCAAAAGCAAAAGTAGCTCCAAAGGCAAAGCCAGCAGCAGCTCCAAAGGCAAAGGCAGCAGCTCCAAAAGCAGCTCCTAAAAAAGTAGAAGCGAAGAAAGATTCAGAAGTTAAATCTACTGCTAAAAAGGCTGCGCCAAAAAAAGCGGCTCCAAAAAAAGCAGCTCCAAAAAAAGATAAATAATTAAAACTTTATAGTTATGGCACATAAAAAAGCAGCATCAAGTTCGAAAAATGGTCGTGATTCAGAATCGAATCGACTTGGAATTAAAATTTATGGCGGTCAGTTAGCAATTGCTGGTAACATTATTGTTCGTCAAAGAGGCACAGTGCATTACCCAGGTGATAATGTAGGTATGGGAAAAGATCATACTTTGTTTGCTTTAAAAGATGGTTTGGTAGAGTTTAGAAAAAAAGCCAACAACAGATCATTTGTTTCTGTCTCACCTTTTGAAGAGAAATAAAGAAATCCAATATTTTATTTTTAAAAGCGTCTTTCGAGACGCTTTTTTTATTTATAAATAATATTTTCATTCCTTTTTAATAGATTTGATTAAGAATTAGCTTAAGAAAAAAACAATGCTAGAAATAAATAAGATTAGAGAAAATAAAGAATCAACTATTTCGCGTTTAAAAGTTCGGAATAAAGATTTCTCACAATTGATTCAAGATGCTTTAACTCAAGATGAACTAAGGAGAAATTCACAATTTACTTTAGATCAAGAGCTTTCTGAAATGAACCAGCTTTCAAAAAAGATTGGTGAGTTATTTAAAGGAGGAAAACAAGAAGAGGCAATATTGTTAAAAAACAAAACCGTCTTGCTGAAAGAATCAACAAAAAAATTAAAGGAGCAATTGTTGAGTTCCGAAATAGCTATTAAAGAAATTCTGTGTCAAATTCCAAATGTGCCTAATGCAATTGTGCCAGCAGGTAATTCCGAAGAGCAAAATGAAGTAATTCAAACTTTCGGAAAAGAACCTAAACTTTTTGATGGAGCAGTTCCTCATTGGGAGCTTGCTAAAAAGTACAATTTAATTGATTTTGAATTGGGAGTAAAAATAACTGGAGCAGGTTTTCCTGTATACACAGGTAAAGGAGCACAACTTCAACGAGCGTTAATAAACTTCTTTTTGAACGAGGCAATAATTAATAACTATCAGGAAGTTATACCTCCCTTGTTAGTAAATGCAGACTCGGGCTATGCAACAGGTCAATTACCAGATAAAGAGGGGCAGATGTATTTCATGCAAGAAGATCAACTTTATTTAATTCCAACAGCTGAGGTTCCAATCACTAATATATTTAGAGATGTTATTTTAAATGAGGATGATTTTCCTGTTAAAAGAGTGGGCTATACACCTTGTTTTAGAAGAGAAGCAGGTTCTTATGGTAAAGATGTTAGAGGGTTAAATAGATTACATCAGTTTGATAAAGTAGAGATTGTTCAAATTTCTCACCCTGAAAAAAGTTATGCCATTTTAGATGAAATGGTCGCACATGTAAAAGGTTTATTAGAAAAATTAGGGTTGCCCTCAAGAATTTTAAAGCTATGTGGAGGAGACTTAGGTTTTACTGCTTCGTTAACTTATGATTTTGAAGTATTTTCAGCTGCTCAAAATAAATGGTTGGAAGTAAGTTCAGTCTCCAACTTTGAGACATATCAATCAAATAGATTGAAGTTGAGATTTAAGAGTAAGAATGAAAAAAACCAGTTGGTTCATACCTTAAACGGAAGTGCTTTAGCTCTTCCAAGAATAATGGCAGCCTTACTTGAGAATAATCAAACTGAAAAAGGAATTACTATTCCTGAAGTACTTGTTCCCTACACTGGGTTTAATATAATTTCTAATGTGGAATAGTTTTTGTAAATTAAAATACATGAGCAAGGAATTTCTTTTTTTGTTAGTGATACTATTTGTTAGTTGTACGGCTAATTTAAATGAACAACTTAATACGGTTAGTGAACTTGAGTTTGAATTGTTAAGCCTTGAAAGTTCTTATAATACTGTAGATCAACAAAAGGTTGGTGATGCTATAAGTGAATATAAGCACAACATGTCGCAGATTAAAAAATACTACTATACAGATACTGTAGAAAAAGAGTTTGTTCAGTTGATGAATGCTTATAAAGGTATAAAGAAAGGTGGCAAGGGTTTGTCTAATCAAGCTGAAAATATAAACGCAAACCTTACGACTATGAAACAACAATTGAATTATTTAAAATCAGACTTGGAAAATCAGCTCATAATGGAAGATTCAGCACTTTTATTTATTTCAAATGAAGAACGTAATCTTTCTTTATTGAAAGAAAGCATTACTAGCTATATTCTTGATTGTGACGCCATTTTAACCTTAGATGACTCGTTGTCTTTCAAAGTTCGTTCACTTATTAATAGTTACTCAGAATAATTGAAAACCTATTCTATATATAGCGCTTTAATAAGCATTTTCATACTATTTTCATTTTCATCTTTTTCACAAGAGGTTCAACAAGATTTAAGAATAGCTATGAATTATTATAATAATGGTGATTTTGATAAGGCTGTATTATATTTTGAGAAAATTGCATCAGATAAAAAGCAAACGGTTGACATTTATCAACCATACAGAACATCTTTATTGGAAATTAATGAATTAAAAACAGCTGAAAAACTCGTTAAGCAAGAGATAAAGAAATTTCCGAAAAAATATTTTTTAATTATTGACCTAGGAAACATTTATTTTTCTTCTGATAAAATTGACAAAGCCAATGATTATTATCAACAAGCAATAAAAAAAATTGATGACAAGACAACATATAATCAAATTGAAAGTTTGGCTTTAGGTTTTGAAAAAGCAGGTAAAATTGATTTTGCATTAAATGTATATCAGCTAGGAAATCAATACAATTCAAATAAATTAATTTACAATCAAAAGATTGCATCTATTTATAATAGAAAAGGTGAAACAGCATTAATGATAAAGACTTACCTCGCTTTAATAGATCAGAGTTCAGGATATTTAGCATTAGTTCAAAGAAGTTTAAGTAATTCTATTGATTTGTTAAATGACAAGAAAAAGCGAGCAATGTTAAAGGAGAGTTTGGTTAAAGAAAGTCAAAAACATCCTAATAACATTGTATATAATGAGCTACTTGCTTGGTATTTCACTGCTGTAAATGATTTTAACAGTGCATTTATTCAAGTTAAGGCAGTTGATAAAAAAGCAAATGCTAAAGGGGCTAAGCTTTTAGAATTTGGGGAATCGTGCTTTGTGAATGAGAGCTACGATGTAGCATTGAAAAGCTACAATCAAATTATTTTAAATTATCCTCAGACCAAACTTTCTGGTCAGGCAAAAGCTAGGAAATTAAAAACATTAAAAGCCAAACTTCTTTCTGGAGTAAATGTTAATGAGGATCAATTAATTTTATTAAAAGAAAATTATACAAACACGATAGAGGAGATTAAAAAGTATTTTAAATCTTATCAAACAGATAGAAGATATCTTGATGCCATAAGGGGACTTGCTGATTTAGAGGCTTATTATTTGCACGATTACAAAGGGGCAGAAGATCTTCTGAAAAATATTTTAAAGAGTTATGGTATTCCTTTAAAAGTTAAAGGTGAAGTAAAGATTGAGCTAGCAGATGTTTTACTTTTAAAAGGGGAAGTTTGGGATGCTTCTTTACTTTTCATGCAAGTAGAGAAAGAATTTAAAGAGGATCCAATTGGGTATTCTGCTAAATTTAAAAATGCTAGAGTTTATTACTATACTGGTGAATATGAATGGTGTCAAAGTCAGTTAGATGTTTTAAAAGCCTCTACATCAAAGTTAATTTCAAATGATGCAATGGAACTGTCTCTTTTAATTACTGATAATTTTAATCTTGATACTTCTAGATTGTCTATGAATCTATTTGCAAAAGCAGATTTGTTTATTGTACAACATAAATATAGAGAAGCTGAGCAGCTATATGATTCAATAAATGAATTAAACGCTTACCATACATTAAATGATGATATACTTTTCCGAAAAGCAAAAATTGCTATAAAAGAGCAACGTTTTGAACATGCTATTTTAGCTTTAACAAAACTATTAGCTGACTATGGAGACGATATACTAGCAGACAATGCTTTATTTCTACTTGGACATATTTATGAGCATAATATATATGATCTTGATAAAGCAAAAGAGGCTTATAAATCTATTTTATTTGACCATAAAGGAAGCTTGTTTATGGTTGAAGCGAGAAAAAGATATAGAAAGCTTACAGGAAAAAACGATGATAAAATCCAATCTGACTCATGATATTATATAATGTTACTATTAATATTGATTACAATGTTCATGATGAATGGTTAAAATGGATGAAAGAAGTTCATGTGCAAGATGTTCTAAATACAGGATTATTTCTAAATGCTAGAATATGTAGAATTCATGCAGAAGAAGAAGGTGGTATGTCATACAGTATTCAATACCTACTGAAAAACATGAAAGACTATGAACTTTATCAAAAAGATTTCTCCTCTAAACTTCAGCAAGAACATAGTCTTAAGTACAAAGGTAAATTTGTAGCTTTTAGAACAATATTAGAAGTTGTTCATGAATCAGGAAATAAATAATCTTTTTAAACTTCCAAGTTTGCTAGAGCCTATTGATTTAAGCTCATTTGGTGTTATAAACAAGCATGTTTTTGTTAAAAGAGATGATTTGATTCATCCTGTAGTTTCTGGAAATAAATGGCGAAAATTAAAGTGTAATGTCAAAGAATATTTTGCTGGTAATTATGTAGGCATAGTAACATTTGGAGGGGCACATTCAAATCATATTTTAGCCATGTCATATTTGGCTAAATTTTATGGTATTCCAACCATTATTTTTGTTCGTGGTGAAAAACCAAAAATGTTGAATCCCACTTTAAAAAAATGCTATGAATTAGGTGTTGAGTTAACATTTATAAGCAGAGAAACTTACAAAAGGGTAACAACTAATGAAGATAGCATTAAAAATAAATACTTAGATTATTTTATTATTTCTGAAGGTGGAGCAAATTCTTTTGGCATTAAAGGATGTAAAGATGTTGTCAAGGAAATCGATTTAGATTTTGACGAAATTTTTTGTGATGTTGGAACTGGTGCAACAATAGCTGGAATTGCAAGTGAATTAAATAGTTATCAAAAAGTTAAAGGTGTTGTTGTATTAAAGGGTGCGGAGTACTTAGAAAGTGAAATAAATAATTTTTTATTAAATTTTAAACACAGAAGTACATATGAGTTATTACATAATTATCATTTTGGTGGTTATGCAAGAAACAACAAGGAGCTCATTGCTTTTATGAGGAAATTTTATGAAATTACTGGAATCAAGACAGATCCTATATATTCTGGAAAAATGTTTTATGGATTGATTGAGCAATTGAGGAATGAAAATGATGAAAAAACAATAATTGCTTTACATTCTGGTGGGCTTCAGGGAATTGAAGGGTTTGAACAAAGGTATAATCTTAAAATATATGAATAAAAAAAGGCGCTTAATAGCGCCTTTTTTATGTAATATAAAAAGTGATTATTTCTGGATAATCATTTTCTTAGTCACTTTAAATTCAGCACTTTTAATAGAATAATAATATATCCCATTTCTAAAGCTATCAGAATTTAAGTTAATTTGATGAGTTCCAGCACCAGTTGTTCCTAAAGAAAGATTTTTCACAACTTTACCAGTAATGTCTAATACTTCAAACTCAATATCCATTTGCTTATCTAATTCAAATTCAATAATTGTATTGTTTGAAAATGGATTTGGCATGTTTTGACCTAAAGATATTTTTGTTTCTAATCTTTCTTGAATATTTATGGATTGATCGAAATTCATTCTTACCATTGGTGTACCTGTTGTATAGTACCAAGTTAAATCTGTACCATCATAGTAAAAAGAAGTTTGAGGTTCAGAATTACCCGAAGTAGCAACAACTAAATCATTAGTAGCTCCAGCGTCTCCATAAGCACCGGCAACAACTACATATCCTCTGCCTGTTAATACTGTGAAAGGAGAGAAAAGCGGAAGAGTTATTGTAGCACTTGAGCTTACATCACTTGAAGTTAACTGGTAATCATCTGTATTGCCTTCAAAAATGAAATCGCCAGTTGCTGCATCTACAGAGTAAATAACACCATAAATGATTGCTCCTGGCTCAGAGCTGTTGCTTATGGTTACATCAATTGCTTTTAAAGTTTGATCAGCAAATATGTCAAAATATGGTCCAACTTCAAATGCTTCGCCTGCATTGTAAGAACCACCATCAGCAACACCCATATCTCTTGCGTAGAGATAATCTGTAATTTCTATTGATTCAGTTGCAGAATTATCATTAGGATTGTCATCTCCGTATAAGTCAGTAGAATCTGAACTAATAGCTATAGCAATGTCGCTAGATCCAGTAGTAGATGATGGAGTAAATTGTGTTGTAGTAAATAAAGAATCTGTTGATCCAACAGCTATAGTTGAAGTAGCACTTGTGCCGTTGTAAGAACTTGTTCCAGTAATATCAACAGATAACATAGATCCTGGTTGATCAAGTGCTCCATTATTGGTTACTTGAGCAGAAAAATCTATTGGAGCAATTTGTGCAACAGGAATCTGGTAGTAAGGAAGACCTTCAGACCCAAAAGAATAACTATTTATTGACAAGTCATTGCTTGGATTTGTCACTAACTCAACATCATCAATCATCCAACCATATGTTATCCATACATTTGGGTTTGAAGCTGAATTTGGAAATGCAGTAGTCCATCTAAATTGAATCCAAACAGAAGATCCAAAACCTGCAATGTAAGGAGCTAGGTTTATTAGTTTGTTGTCAGGGTTGTCATAAGCAGCACCACCTGAAGCGCTAAGAACGTCTTTGTCAGAATTATCACCTACAGGAGTGAAAGTGACACCGTTAACACTGATAAGTATCTCTTGTAAATCGTTGAATAAAGCACCATATTGAAGAAAGCTTAATGAAACTTGTTCAGTTCCTGCTAAAGCCATAACATCAATTGGGTTTGCTGTAGTCATTGTATATGTCATGTTAGAAAGTTGAGTGCCTGCTTGAGCGTCTCCATTGCTTAATTCAGCAAAGTTACCTCCTGATGTAGAATTTATTGTATTAGTGAAGAACCATCCGTCAGATTGGCTATCAATCGACCAACCAAATTCAGCACCTAGACCTACAGTGTCATTGTCTACAGTCCATGTATTTGGATCAGAAAAATCATCAGACCAAAAAACAACTCCTGATTTTTCATTTAAAATTTGATTTGTTCCAGGTTTTTCAACTGTAACAAGACCTTTGTTTATTGCTTCAGTATAATTTGTTAAATTCCCCTGAGCATAAGAGGAAAAAGTTGCTGCTAAACCAGCAAGTATTAAGTAAGATTTTTTCATTTTTATTTATTTGAAATAGTTATGCGGTTTCAAATGTAATTCAAAAAATAAAATTAAGTTGCCTGAAAAATGAAAATTATTGAATTATCATTTTTTTTGTGATGCTTTTGTTGTTTACAACAATTGAATAAAAATAAATTCCTGATGAAAGCGATGATTTTGAATAGATCAACTCATTATTGCCCTTGTTTTTCATCCCTAAATTTTCTTCGTATATGATTTCACCAGAAATATTAGAGATTTCAAATTTGCAGTTGCTTCTTTCATTTAAGTGAAATTTGATCAATGTTTCATTATTAAATGGATTAGGTGTGTTCTGTTTTAATGAAAAATTAATATTATTTATGTTGTGATTTTCGATTGAAAAAACTGGTTCAAAATTCATTCTTACCATTGGTGTGCTAGTAGTATAATACCAAGTTAAGTCTGCTCCATCATACTTGAATGAGGTCTGAGGTTCAGAATCTCCCGCAGTTCTTACAACTAAATCATTAGTGCTACCACCATCTCCATATGCTCCTACCATAATTAAATATGTTTTACCTCCTGTTAGTTGTACTGGACTGAAAAATGGAAGAGTAATTATTACTTCATTGTTTATGTCGTTTGATGTTAAGTTGTAATCATCGGTGTTCATTTCGAAAATAAAATCTCCAGATGCTGCATCAATAGAATAAAGAACTCCATATACTATTGCTCCAACTTCTGAAGCGTCATCAACAACAAAGTCTACGCCTTCCACGAAGCTAGTATTAATGATGTCAAATAGATTCCCAATTTCATATGGATCACCTGAGTTGTATTTATTCCCATCTTTTATGTTATTATCTCTAGCATATATGTAATCTGTCACTTCAATTTCTGAAGTTTTAATGTTGTCAGATGGGTTATCATCAATTGAATCTGAAGAAGCAACCCAATTTATAACATACTGACCGGTAGTAGATGGTGGTGTATAGCTTTGAGCTAGATACAGGGAGTCAGAATCACCTGTTAATATTGTTGTGGAGGCACTTGAGCCGATTGATGTTCCGTTTACTTCTAGCTCTAAATGACTATTAATTTGATCATTAGCACCGTTATTAGTTACAATTGCAGAGAAATTTACATCAGTTAGCTGACCAATTGGTATTTGATAGTAAGGCAACCCTAGAGTTTCAAAATAATTAGTGTTAATTATAAGGTCGTTGTTGTCAGCTTCAAGGATTTTCATGTCATCTATCATCCAGTAATATACCCTAGCGCTCCAACCAATTTTAATATAAACATTTGGTTGATTGCCAGCAATAGCTGAAATGTTGATTTTTACTGTTTCAGGGTTTAGAGATGCAGTATTGTTTGATGAATTTCCTTGAACCGTAAAGGTAGTCCAAGTTACGTTATTGGTGCTTACTAACACATTCATGTCTACTCCATTGTTGTATCTAAAAAACTGTTGAAATTCTAAAACAACAGCAGGATGTCCAGTTAAATCTATAGAATTTGTAGTAAAATATGTTTCTAAGTATTGATAGTTGCTTCCAGAAGGTTGACCATAATTCACATTATTAGCCGAGTCAATATCGCAAATTAAAAACCCATTAGCTGCTGTGGTGGATGCAATGCCTGTACTAGCAGATGAGCCATTATTATTATTGAAATAGCCCCAAGAACCATCATCTGACCATACCCATGGACAAATTCCAGAAGCATCTTGAATTGTCCAACCAGCAGGAAATCCATTGCCGAAATCTTCTGACCATAAAGTGTCTCCAGTTTTTAGCTGATTACTTTCTAAATAATGATGATCATCTTGTTGTAAATGACCATCTTTTTCTATTTCTGATGGGTAGTTTAAATTACTTTGAGCAGTAGATAGGTTTGCAATGAAAAATAATAAAGCGGTGTAAAAGACAATGTTTTTCATAATTTTTAATTTAGTTTGCCATTTCACTCATGAATTTAATTTTAATTAAGCGAATTTCATTTTCACTGTAATCGCCATCAAATTCATCATGAGCAATTTGTATTTCATCAGTTTCAGCATCTTCAAGGAAATAGTCATAGATTTCTTCTTGAGAATCTTCATCTAAAATATCACTTAGGTAGTAGTCAATGTTAATTTTAGTTCCAGAATTAACAATGTTTTCTATTTCTGCTATTATAATATCCAGCTCTTTTCCTTGACTTTTTGCAATTTCGTCTAGGGGAATCTTTTTGTCAATATTTTTGATAAGATTTACTTTTCCTGCACTTTTATTAGCAATTGATTTAATCACAAAGTCTTGGTGTCTTTCAATGTCATTTTCTTCTACATATTTAGATATTAATTCAATAAAAGGTTTGCCGTATCTAATGGCTTTTCCTTTGCCTACACCTGAAATTGCTTGTAAATCTTCAATTGATGTAGGGTATTGTATGGTCATGTCTTCTAATGAAGGGTCTTGAAAAATAACAAATGGTGGAATTTTATTTTTCACAGAAAGTGATTTTCTAAGATCCTTAAGGAAGTTGAATAATTTAGGGTCAAGAGCTCCACCTCCCCCTTTTTGATCTACAATAATATCATCTTCATCTGTGTCACTAAAGTCATGTTCTTTAGTAAGTAAAAAAGAGCTAGGTGATTTTATATATGAATCGCCTTTTGGAGTTAGATAAAGAGTTCCATAAGATTCAATTTCTTTTGCTGCTAGCCCTGAAACAATTATTTGACGATAGACAGCATTCCAGAAAGTTTCATCGTAATTTATTCCAGCCTCAAAAAATGAATTGTTTTGATGTTTATAGGTCTTAACTTTTGAAGTCAATTTACCTACTAGAATGTCTACATAGTAATTGAACTTGTGTTTGCCTTCAATGCTTAAAATCGCTTCTAAGGCCATTTTAACCTGATCTTTTCCTTCAAATTTTTCTTTAGGAAATTTGGAGTTATCACACATTTTTGCGCCTTCTCCATTTTCCTCGTCAAATTCTTCGCCAAAATAATGCAAGATGAACTTTCTTCTGTTTATGCTAGTCTCTGAAAAAGCAACAACTTCTTGTAACAACTGGTGACCAACTTCTTGTTCGGCTAGAGGCTTGTTGTGTAAAAACTTTTCAAGCTTCTCAATATCTTTGTAGCTGTAAAATGCCAGGCAATGACCTTCTCCTCCATCTCTCCCAGCTCTTCCAGTTTCTTGGTAATAACTTTCTAAAGATTTTGGAATGTCATGATGAATTACAAATCTAACATCTGGTTTGTCAATCCCCATTCCAAATGCAATAGTTGCAACAATTACTTCAGCATCTTCCATTAAAAACATGTCCTGATGTTTAGCTCTTGTACTTGCATCTAACCCAGCATGATAAGGCAAGGCTCTTATACCATTAACTTGAATAACTTGTGCTAGCTCTTCAACCTTTTTACGACTTAAACAATAGATTATTCCAGATTTCCCTTTTCTTTCTTTAATGAAACGTACAATTTCTTTTTGAACATCTTTTTTAGGGCGCACTTCATAATAAAGGTTAGCTCGGTTGAAAGATGCTTTAAAAAGTTTTGCATCTTGCATGCCAAGATTTTTTTGGATATCTGTTTGTACTTTTGGAGTTGCAGTAGCAGTTAATGCTATAATAGGCACATTATCTATGGCCTTAATGATTGGCTTTAGCCGCCTGTATTCTGGTCTAAAATCATGTCCCCATTCAGAAATACAATGTGCTTCGTCAATTGCGAAAAAAGAAATTTTTATTGAAGTTAAGAAGTCAATATTTGCCTGCTTTGTTAGTGATTCAGGTGCAACATACAATAGTTTTGTTTTACCACAAGAGACATCACTTTTTACTCTAGTAGATTCTGTTTTGTTTAAAGAAGAATTTAAAAAATGTGCAACGCTATCACTTTCACTAACCTGTCTTATGGCATCAACCTGGTTTTTCATTAATGCAATTAAAGGGGAAACGACTATTGCAGTTCCTTCATTCATTAATGCAGGCAGTTGATAGCAAAGAGATTTTCCACCACCAGTGGGCATTATTACAAAAGTATTGTTGCCTGCCAACAAATTATTGATCACAGCCTCTTGTTCTCCTTTGAATTTTGTGAAACCAAAATATTTTTGAAGTGCTTTTTTCGCTCCTGTTTTTGCTACTTGTATCAATTGGGTTCTCTTAGGTTATTACACTAATATAGGGCTTTTGATCTACTAATTAAAGATAAAAAGCTTCAATTTTAGAATTATTTAACTCTTAAATAATTGTTGAATTGCAATAAAAGAAAAAAGACCAGCTCCAATCTCTAATGATGTTTCATCAATGTCAAAAGTTGGGGTGTGTAAATTTGAATTTTTATTTTCATTTGCAGTCCCTAATCTGTAAAAGCAGGAGGGATATTCATGAGATAGATAAGCGAAGTCTTCCGCAGTCATTCTTAAGTCTAAAGGAACTACATTTTCTTCTCCTAAATACATTTGGGCAGCATCAATAGCAAGGCTTGTAACATCTTCATCGTTAATTAAAAACGGATACCCTTTCTTGATTTCAAAATCGCAACTTCCTCCCATTGAATCGGCAATAGAGGTTGCCATTTTTATCATTTTAAGATGAGCTTCTTCTCTCCATTTTTCATCAAAAGTTCTAAAAGTCCCTTTAATACTTACATTGTTTGGTATTACATTAGTTGCACCTTTTGCTTCTAAAAATCCAAATGATAGAACAGAAGGAGTTATTGGGTTATTAGACCTGCTAATAATTTGTTGAAGTCCAACAATAATTTGTGCAGAAATTAAGACAGGATCTATTAACTGGTGAGGCAGTGCAGCGTGTCCACCTTTTCCGTTAACTGTAACATGAAGCTCGTCTGTAGAAGCCATGTATACACCTTTTTTGAATCCTACTTTTCCGACTGGTAATTCAGGGTAAACATGTTGGGCAATACACTTATTAGGGTTTATTTTCTTGATTACTCCTTCCTCTATTAAAAGCTTAGCTCCACCAGGAAGTTTTTCTTCAGCAGGCTGAAATAATAACTTAATAGTTCCAGAAAAATCATTTTTCAATTGATTTAATATCATTGCCGAACCAAGAAGTGATGCAGAATGTGCATCATGACCACAAGCATGCATAACACCATCGTTGTTAGATTTATATTGGACATCATTTTCTTCTTGAATGGGAAGTGCATCTATATCTGCTCTTAGTAGTATTGTTTTAGAATGTGGATTTTTTCCTTCTATAGTGCCAACGATTCCTGTATTTACATGTCCATATGTAAAGGGAATCCCTATTTTGATTAATTCAGATTGAATAAATTCAGCTGTTTTATACTCTTCAAAAGAAAGTTCTGGGTGCTGATGAATATGTCTTCTTATTCTGATTATTTCAGGCAGAAATTCTTTTGAAAGCTGTTTTATTTTGTCAATCATTTTGTAAGAAAATTTTTAAACCACTAATAATCATTTTTATTGATACATAAAGCATTGCTCCTCCAAAAATAATTTTCACCCAATGAATAGGTGTTTTTAATGCTACTTTTGAGCCCATAAACCCTCCCATTATGAAAGCTGCTCCCATAATTAAAGCATAAATAATTAAAGGTTTTGAAAGATGTCCTTCTTGATAGTAATTGTAAAAAGCAAGTATGCCAATTGGTGGAAGCATTAAAGTCAATGAGACTCCTTGAGCTTCAAATTGAGATAATCCAAGAAAATAAATTGCAGCAGGAATAATTATGATTCCACCACCAATTCCAATAAACCCACTAGCAATTCCGGCTGCTAAACCTATAAGTGTTAAAGTGATTATTGTTTGAAAATCCATAATTTAAAAATCCAAAGATAGTGATAGATGTTTTACAGATGGCATAATTACACCATCATTAACCCCCCAAGCCCAATCAAACCTAACGTAATAACCTAAAATACGAGACCTTATACCAAAACCATATCCGTAGATAATTGGCTCTTTTTGATTTTGAAGGGTTATTGTGTAGTTATGTCCATTTATTATTGTTGTATTAAAGGAGTTACTAGTAGAGTAGGGGTTTAAACCTGTCCATGCAGTCCCTATATCATGAAATCCAATTACCATTAAATTTTCTAACATATCTGATCGTAATGGCTTAGGTGAGAAATAGCTGAATAATGGTATTCTTAATTCGTTATTTATTGTAATAAAGTTATTGCCATTTCTAGCATTTTGAAAAAAACCTCTCATGGGAGTAGCAATGGTTTGGAATTGATAATTTTGATTAGGATCTGGAACTATTGAACCGTCATATTGTGCAGCTAACCAGTTGTCTACACCTCCCATGTAATACAATAGTTTTTGAGAACCAAACGAGGAGCTAATTGCTAATCTAGATGCAAAAACAATGTTCCTATGAATTTTTTGATAATGTCTAAAGTCAAAACCAACTACAAAGAAATCAGTTTCACTTGCATTAACTTCTCGGTATGCTTCTCCCCAAAGCTTAAATTTTGTACCATTCTGAATATTTAATCCTAGTGGTCTTGTTGCATCATAAACATACTCTAGCATTAAGCCTCCTAGAAGGTGATTTTCATTCTCAATAATTAGTGTTGCAGGTTCTGTGCTTGAAGTTACAGTGTGGTCAAATCTTAAATGGTTGGTTAGACGTAAGCTTGAGACCTCGCTAAAGGGATATTTTAATTTGTATTTAAAATCATAGGTAGATGTTTTAGTGACTTCATAGGTGTTAAACAATTGTTGATAGGTTTGTCTTGAAACCAAGTATTGTTTGTCTAATCTAGATTTTAAATCTTCAAAAATAAGTAGATAACCAGTATTGTTAATTTGGATAGGGCCTTTAAATCCACCAATTATTCGATAATCTTCAAAAACATCTTTTGCCTTTATAATTGAAAAACCATCTAACCCTGCATTTTGAAATCCGTTTTCTGAGATACGTTGGTAGGATTGATTATTGAATGTTGGGTTAAGCTGCATTAATACTTTGTCTATGGTAAAGTTTACTTTGTAAATTTCTTGTCTTGGCAACCCAAAAGTTGCTGTCTTTTCTTTCTTTGTGGTCGTTAAAGTATCGTTATTGGTAATCACTTTTTTCTTTTTTTCAAAAACTTCATCGTTAAAGATGTAATTGTCAATATCAATAAGGCCTTCTGAAAGCTCTTTTTTGGAGTTTTGAATGTTTATTTCTTTAATACTTGATTTATTTGAAGAAATAAGCTGAAGATGTTCCATGAAAATCGTAGATTTTATTTTATTTTCAAAAATTAAATCTTTAGCTGTATTCCCAATGTAAAATGCATACTTCCCATTTCTTTTCATTAAAATTGAAAAGTCATTTTTGTTTAACAAATGTCCCATTTCTAAAACATCGTAAGGGTAATTTGATAACCTGTCAGTAACACTAAAGTAGTTGTAATGAATGGAGGTATCAATGAAGCTAATCGCACTATCCTTGTAGGTAATGTAGCGGTTGAAGATTCCATTGTTATCGGAAATAAATGTGTAGTGTTTTTTGTCATAAGAGAAGGGGAATTTCTCATCGATAAGATCGGTATCTGTAACACTTTTTAAGTTTTTTCTTCCACTAATGTTTATGGTAAAGATGTCGAAATCATTAGATAGTGTTTTTAATTTCCCGGTGTTTCTTATAGTATCATCAAATCTATTTGAAGAAAAAATAACGGTGTTGTTGTTTGTAAATGATGGGAATAAATCATCATAGATGTCATTAGTAATTTGAACTTGACTGTTTCCTAATACATTGTATAGATAAATATCGGTTTGCCCATTCGATACACCAGAGAAAATAAGTTTATTGCCTTTTCCTGAATATTCCATTGAAAGAACTTTTTCAATACCTAAAAGTGTTTTTTTAGTTTTCTTTTTGTTTTTTGTGTCATATAAATTAAGAACAAGGTCCCCTTTTTTTTCTTCAATAAAAGCTAATACTTTTCCGTTGGGGTGCCATGCTAAATTCGGGTGAGAATAATCTGGAATTCGATCTAATTTATGACTCCCCTTAGCTATTTTTTTATTTTTATTTTTTTCGATGTCATATACGTATACTTTGTATTGTCCTAGCTGATTAGTTGTATATGCTGCATATTTTTTATCTGAACTAATTTTAAACTGTTGGTACACCCTTTTTTTTCTGCTCTTAATTGGTATTTTTAAATGTAGGGGGTCAATTCTTCCTTCTAAATCTTGAGTATATCTGTTTTTGTAATAATTGATGAAATCATCTGAAAGTTTAGATAAATTTATTCCTAGAACATATATGAAACCACTTTCAATGTTTTTACTTACTCTAGTCATGTAAAGAATGTTTGGAATCATTCTTGGTCCATAAACTTCATCTATGTAATTCCAAATTGATTTCCCAACAAGTTGAGCGTCTCTTCCAACTAAGTGATTGAATTTTTTGAATTTACCCGAAAGAATTTTGTCTTTAATGTTGTTGTCAATAGAAGTTGTCCATGGTTCTCCTAAATAAGAAATTATCCCCTTTTTGTACCAGTCAGGAACACTTAGTAGAGATGCGTTTTTAATGGTTTGTTTCCAATTGTCACCATATAAAATTCTATTTACTAATAATTCAGATAGCCCTGATCTAATTTGGTTGTTAAATTTTAGGTGATCACCCTCATAATAAAGAAATATTTTGTTTCCTTCAATTCTTGCAGTTCCTCCAATATTAGAAGTAATGTTGTTGTTTAATCCTATGTTACTTTGTCTAAATTCACTTTGGGTGTTGAAAATAATAAAGTGAATTTTTTCATCTGTCTGGTAGTCTAATAATTTTTCTAAATCCTGTAAGTATTGGTGTCCTGTTTTTGCTGCGTAAATAGCATGTTTTCTTCCGCTTTGTTGAAAGTGAATCTTAAACCGTTGAAAGTCATAAGATTGCCAGAAAAAAGTGTTGTATTGAACTCTGTTTTGCCCAAATGAAATATCGGAACCTGAGTAGTATTGTGCCTTAAGACTCATGGAGAAAAGCAAAAATAAAATAGGGAATATGACTTTCTTAATGTTCAAAACAGCAATATAACGTAAAGATAGGCAAATTCGTATGATTCAATACATTTGTAAATGAACTATGTAACTAATAAAATATGCTCAAAGTCAAAAAATTCACCTTCAATCCATTTTCAGAGAACACCTATATTATTTATGATGATTCTAAAGAATGTGTAATAATTGATCCAGGATGTTTTACAAAAGAAGAAGAAGCTATTTTAGATAATTACATTACTGAAAATCAGTTAAAACCAGTTATGCTTTGGCATACACATAGTCATTTAGATCATGTTTTTGGATCTTCATTTGTTTCAAAAAAATATGGAATTGATTTGTGGATTCATAAAGAAGATTTACAAACCTTAAGCTCTTTTGAAGCAGTGTGTAACATGTATGGTCTTCCAGTTAATAATATTCCCCCATCAGCTAATCATTTTTTTGATTTAGAAAAAGGCATTTCATTTGGAAATAGCAAATTGGAGATTAGATTTGTTCCCGGGCATGCTCCTGGACATGTGGTTTTTATCTCTAAAGAATCTAATTTTATAATTAATGG
>JAQWSL010000028.1 GCA_029243225.1 Flavobacteriales bacterium | reverse complement strand
GTTGTTTCTAGAATGAAAAAGGCCGATGTTATTTCTAATGATACTATTGTTGAAGGTGATGTTATTGTAGGATTATCTTCTTCAGGAAAAGCATCTTACGAAAATGAGTTTAATGGTGGAATGGGTAGCAATGGTTTAACTTCAGCAAGACATGATGTTTTTAATAAATTTTTAGCAGAAAAATATCCTGAAAGTTATGATCCCTCTGTGCCAAAAGAGTTGGTTTATTCAGGAACTAAAAATTTAACTGATAAAATTTCTAATGTCCCATTAGATGCTGGTAAACTAGTTTTGTCACCTACAAGAACATATGCTCCAATAATTAAAGCTGTCATGGACCAAATGAGAAGTAAAATTCATGGCATGGTTCATTGTAGTGGAGGTGGACAAACTAAAATTCTTCATTTTATAAAAGATTTACACATTATAAAAGATAATATGTTTCCAGTCCCTGTATTATTTGATCTAATTCAAAAGGAATCTAAAACAGATTGGAAGGAAATGTATAGAGTCTTTAATATGGGTCACAGAATGGAATTGTATTTAAGTAAAGAAGATGCTGAAGATTTAATTAAAATTAGTGAGTCTTTTGGAGTTGATGCAAAAATTATTGGTAGAGTTGAAAAATCTGATAGTAAAAAATTATCCATCAGCTCTGAAAATGGGAATTTTGAATATTAAATAATGAGTGACAAAGGGTTACTAAAAAAGTTAGAAGAAATATCTTTTAGACATGTTGAGGTAGGCAAGTTAATTGTTGATCCTGAAATTATTTCTGACATGAAAAGGTATGTAAATCTAAATAGAGAGTACAAAGAATTAGAACCACTTGTAATTGCATATAACAACTATAAAAACATACTCTCTAATATTGATTCTTCAAAAGACATCATTAAGAATGAGTCAGATGAAGAGTTTAAAGAAATGGCTAAATTAGAATTAGATGAGCTGATTCAAAAAAAAGAGATTCTCGATGAAGAAATTAAATGGCTATTAATTCCTAAAGATCCTGATGATAATAAAAATGTTATAATAGAGCTAAGAGCTGGAACTGGTGGAGATGAGGCTTGTATCTTTGTAGAAGACTTATATAGAATGTTAACCATGTTCATTAAGGATAAAGGGTGGAAATGGGAATTGATTAATTCTAATGAGGGAAGTGTTAAAGGTTTTAGAGAAATAGCCATAAGTGTTGCTGGTCAGGGAGTGTATGGAGAGCTTAAGTTTGAATCTGGCGTTCATCGAGTTCAAAGAGTTCCTGAAACAGAATCTCAAGGAAGAGTTCATACCTCAGCCATAACCGTTGCTGTTTTGCCTGAAGCTGAAGAGGTTGATTTCGAACTAAATTTAGTTGACGTTAAAAAAGATACTTACAGAGCATCTGGAGCTGGAGGGCAACATGTAAACAAAACTGAATCTGCTGTTCGATTAACTCATTTGCCAACTAAAACAGTTGTTGAATGTCAAGATGGTAGGTCTCAGCATAAAAATTATGAGAAAGCTCTTCAGGTATTGCGTACAAGACTATATCAAGCAGAAGTTGATAAAAAAGACAAAGAAAGAGCTGAGCAACGTAAATCATTGGTTTCTACAGGAGATAGGTCAGCAAAAATTAGAACTTATAATTATCCTCAAGGAAGAATAACAGATCATAGAATTGGAAAAACAATATATAATCTGAGTGGATTTATTAATGGTGACATGCAAGAAATGTTAGATGCTTTAAAAATGGCTGAAAATGCTGAAAAATTAAAAGAGGGAGTTCAAACAGAAGGGTAATGACAAGATTAGAAATATATAATCAAATCGTACAAAAAAAATCATTTCTATGTGTTGGTTTAGATACTGACATTAATAAGATACCTTCATTCTTATTGAAAGAAAAAGATCCTGTTTTCGAATTTAATCGAAGAATAATTGATGCTACTAAAGACTTGTGTGTTGCTTATAAGCCAAACATTGCTTTTTATGAAGCTGAAGGGACGAAAGGGTGGGAGTCGTTACAAAAAACATTGGATTATATTCCAAATGATATTTTCACTATTGCAGATGCAAAAAGAGGTGATATTGGCAATACTTCTAACCTGTACTCGAGAGCTTTTTTTGAAAAATTACATTTTGATTCTGTTACTGTTGCTCCTTACATGGGTTCAGATTCAGTAACCCCTTTTTTGCATAATAATAAAACGGTTATTGTCTTAGGTTTAACAAGTAATAGTGGTGCACAAGATTTTCAATATTTAAAACTAGCTTCTGGTAAAAGACTTTTTGAAGAGGTTATTGAAAAAACAAAATCTTGGGGAACATTAGATCAAATTATGTTTGTTGTTGGTGCCACTCAATCTTCAGAGCTAAAAAAAATAAGAGAAATTGTGCCAGATCATTTTTTATTAGTTCCTGGTGTTGGTGCTCAAGGCGGTGATCTTATTTCTGTTGCTAAAAATGGATTTAATAAGCAATGTGGATTGCTGGTAAACTCCTCTAGAGGCATTATTTATGCAGATTCTAGTTCTGATTTTGATGTTGTAGCTAAACGAAAAGCAAAAGAGATTCAGTTGGAGATGGAGAAATTATTAAATAAATACTCAATTTTGTAAAAGGCTTTTAAGATGATAAATAAGATTTTAAATAATTTTGAGAAAAGAGCTTATGGCGTTTGCGATTGGTTAGGAGTAAAATTAGGAATTAAGCCAAGTAGTATTCGATTATTCTTTATTTATTTAAGTTTTGTAACTCTTGGTAGCCCAATATTAATTTACCTGATTATGGTTTTTATTCACGAGCACAAAGAGTTTTTTAAGTTTAGGAAAAATAAAAGAAAATCAGTTTGGGACATTTAAAACAATCACATGAATAGAATGCTTCTAAATTTTAAATTATTTTCAAAGGTACTGTACTCCTTTATAGTGCTTTTTATGATAATATTTTTTGGAACCATTGGTTTCATGTTTATAGAGGGGTGGTCGCTTTTAGATTCTTTTTATCAAACTATAATTACGGTGTCTACTGTTGGGTTTGAAACTGTTGATGAGCTTTCTAGTCTTGGGAAATTGTTCACAGCATTTCTTATCATTACAAGTTTTGGTACTTTTGCATATACAGTTACTTCAATTACTAGCTATGTTGTTAGTGGGGATTATCGAAGATATTTTAGAGAATATAAATTTATGAAAGAGATGAAAGATTTAAAGAATCATGTTGTTGTTTGTGGTTACGGAAGAGTTGGGTCAAAAGCAATTGAAACACTGTCTGAGCACAATCATGAATTTTTAGTGATAGAACAAAATGCTGAAATCATTGAACGTTTTAGAACTGATTTAAACATTAAATGCATTAAAGGTGATGCTACAAAAGATGAATTACTTGTAAAAGCAGGAATCGAAAATGCAAAAGCTTTAATTACTACTTTACCTTATGATGCTGATAATTTATTTGTGGTTTTAACAGCAAGAGAGATTAATAAAAATTTATCAATAATTGCTAGAGCATCTAATGGTTCCTCTGTAAAGAAATTAAAAATTGCTGGAGCAAATAATGTAATTATGCCAGATTCATTAGGTGGTTCTCATATGGCGCAATTAGTTGCAACTCCAGATGTGCTTGAGTTTCTAGATGAAATATCTATTCAAGGAGAAAATGAAATTAATTTAGAAAGTATTGATTTTAAAGACATACCAGAAGATTGCCAATACAAGAGTATTAAAGATTTAAAAGATCAATTTCCAGTTTGTAACATTATTGGCTTTAGAAATCCAGATGGTCAATACGATATAAACCCTTCAGATGATACTGGTATTGTTCCTAATAGCAAATTGTTTGTATTAGGAAATCCAGAACAAATCAAAAAACTTAACCGTATTTTCGGAATATAAATGAGTGCTAAAAGAATTTTAATTACTGGATCAAACGGTTTATTAGGACAAAAGTTAATTCACCTAATTTTAGATTATTCTAAACATTCATTACTAGCTACATCTAAGGGAAGCAATAGAGTCCAATCTAGAGAAGATTTCAGTTTTACTTCAATGGATATAACTGATCAAGCTAATGTTATTGATGTTGTCACTAATTTTAGACCAGATGTGATTATTAATACCGCTGCAATGACAAATGTTGATGCTTGTGAATCGAACAAAGAAGCTTGTGTTTCAATGAATATTAATGGTGTCGAAAACCTTGTTAATGCCTGCTTAGCCCATAACATGCATTTAATTCATTTATCTACAGATTTTGTTTTTGATGGCGATGCTGGCCCTTATAAAGAAGATGACAATCCAAATCCACTAAGCTTTTATGGTCAATCAAAATACGATGCTGAGCAAATAATAATAAATAGTGGATTAAAGAATTGGTCAATTGCTAGAACTATAATTATCTACGGTTTGGTTGAAAATATGAGCCGGTCTAACATTATACTTTGGGCAAAAAGCGCTTTAGAAAAAGGAACCGTTATTAACATTGTCGATGATCAATTTCGTTCTCCAACATACGCTAATGATTTAGCAAAAGGCTGTTTGTTGATAGCAGAAAAAGAAAAAAATGGAATTTTTCATTTAAGCGGAAAAGATTCAATGAGTATTTTAGAGCTAGTTGAAAGAGTTGCTGATTTTTATGGGTTAGAAAAAAGTAATATTAATCCAATAAAGACAAGTTCCTTGAATCAAGTAGCCAAAAGACCTCCAGTAACTGGTTTTATTTTGGACAAAGCAAATACGGAGCTCGGTTATTTTCCTTTATCCTTCAATGAAGGATTGAAGGCATTGACGGAAGAATTAGAGAACATTAAATAAATTGATAATTTTATAATAAATATACATACATGAAAAAAGGATTAATAAGTTTAATGATGTCATTATTGCCGTTGTTTACATTTGCTCAAGAAAATGAATTAGGTATAGATCAAAGAATTGATCAAGCATTCAAACCTTTTTCAGATTTCATTTCTAGTATTGTCTTTTTTGAAGTTTTTGATGGCGCACCATTTGTCATCATTTTACTGGTTTTGAGTGCTTTGTTTTTCACTTTATATTTTGGATTCCCTAACATAAAATATTTTGGTAAAGCAATAAATGTTGTTCGAGGTAAATATGATCATGTAGACGAATCATCTTCTGGAAACTCTGATTTAGCTATAGATGGAGACATTAAAGATACTATTGCCGATGAAAGTAAAGATGGAGAGGTTACTCATTTTCAAGCATTAGCTACTGCTGTCTCTGGAACTGTAGGAAATGGAAATATTGCGGGTGTCGCATTGGCAATTGCTCTTGGAGGTCCTGGAGCAACCTTTTGGATGATTGTTTGTGGGTTGTTAGGGATGTCAACAAAATTTGTTGAATGTACACTTGGTGTTCAGTACAGAGATGTAGGTGAAGATGGTACAGTCTATGGTGGCCCAATGTATTACTTGAGTAAAGGCCTTAAAGAAAAAGGGTTTGGTGTTCTTGGAAAAATAACAGCTGTATTGTTTGCTATATTCTGTATTGGAGGTTCTTTTGGAGGTGGAAATGCAGCTCAATCTAATCAGGCGACAATTGTCTTGAAAGAACTTTTAGGTTGGGATAGTTCAAGTGCTGGTGCAATTATTGGAATTGTTTTGGCAGTATTGGTTGGTATAATTATAATTGGTGGAATTAAAAGAATAGCATCAGTTACCGAAAAAGTAGTTCCATTTATGGCGGTATTATATTTGTTGGCATGTATATACATTATTGTAACTAATTTTAGCTTAGTTGATAATGCTTTCGGATTAATTATCTCTGAAGCATTTAACCCTCAAGCTATTGGAGTTGGGGGTATTATTGGTGTTCTTCTTGTAGGCTTTAAAAGAGCAGCATTTTCTAATGAGGCAGGTGCTGGTTCAGCTTCAATTGCCCACTCTGCTGTTAAAACAAAATATTCTGCATCTGAGGGCTTAGTTGCTCTTTTGGAGCCTTTTATAGATACTGTTGTAATTTGTACAATGACAGCATTGGTAATTATCATTTTTAATTTCAATGGAGATGTAAATAATGACAAGCAATTTACTTATGGCAAAATCAAGGTTCAATCTGTTGTAAATTATAATTCTGAAGAAGTTGTTTCTGAAAATGGAGTTTTCAACATTGGAGATAAAAAATATGAACAAGATGATCTTGGAAATATCTATATAGATAATGAAACTGTTGTTGTAAACACTTTGGCTCTAATTGATGGTAAAAAATATTTTAAAACAAATAATAAATTTAGAATTCCTTATGTAGAAAAAGATAGCTTGGGAAATGATGTGACAATAATTGGAGAATATGATAATGTAAAGGGTAAAGTAATGATTGATGGTAAACTTTATGAAGGAGCGGGAATAACTTCCAAAGCATTTGCTGAATATATTCCTTATTCAAACGTTTTTTTAACAATAGCGGTGGTTTTATTTGCAGTTTCAACTATGATATCATGGTCTTATTATGGGTTACAATCTTGGAAATTTTTATTTGGAAGAGGAAAGTTGGCAGACATTACTTATAAACTATTGTTCTTAGCTTTTGTAGTTATTGGTGCTGCAGCAAGTATGAATTCAATTTGGGGCTTTTCAGATGCCATGATATTTGCTATGGTTTTCCCTAATATGGTAGGTCTATTCTTTTTATTTCCTGTTGTGAAAAAGCAACTCACAAGATATCTTGAAGCCATTAAGAAGTAGTTACTGCTTGTTAATGATTTGGTTGGGCGATTATTTTGAATCTACTGCTTCTCAACGAAGAGGGGCTTTGGTTTTACTTTTGCTTATTGCTATAGTGGGAATTAGTTATTTACTGAATTCTAGAAAACCGGCTCAATTGAAGCTAATATTTCATGAGCAAAATGTTGCAATCCAATCAAACAATATTATGGTTGATAGTATAACTATTGAACCTGATCAGCTTTTTAAGTTTAACCCAAATATCCTTAATAAGGAAAAATGGATTAAGCTTGGTTTTTCAGAAAAACAAGCTCAAATAATTCTTAATTATAGAAGCTCAATAGGTGGTTTTAAAACACAAAAAGACTTATCTAAATGCTATGTGGTTGATTCAATTAAATTCCAGAAACTTCTTCCATATATTTTATTGCCTAAAATTAAATATGATAACAATACCTGCACTGCTTTATTCCTGTTAAAATCAGACACCCCTGTATATTATTTAAATCAAAAGTTTGATAATTTATTTTATTTGAGATCTGAGAGTTCATACAAATATTACATTGGAAAAGAACTTTCAAAAAGTATTTTAGATTCTATTTATGAAAGTTTGGATAGTGTTGAATTTGCAGATGCCTCAATAGAATTCTTAGATTGTTTTAAACTTAAAAAGATTAATAATCAGCAATCAAAATTAGCTGTTAGTACTAATGAGTTAGATCTTAATCTGACAAGTGCTACAGAATTAACTTCTATAAGAGGAATTGGCGCTGTTCTGTCTTTAAGAATTATTGAATATAGAAATAGCTTGGGTGGGTTTGTTTCATTGAATCAGCTCGATGAAGTCTTTGGTTTAAACAGTGAAACATTGGAAACGATAAAAAACAAAGTCACCATAAATGACACTATTCCTTTTAGGAAATTAAACATTAATCAATTAACTATTGATTCTTTAAAATCTCACCCTTACATTAATTGGAATTTAGCTAATGCAATTGTGCAATTTAGAATTCAACACGGTAACTACGATTCATTTGAAAAAATCAAATCTATTCATTTGGTAAATAATGAGATATATCTTAAAATTGCACCTTATTTAACAATAAGGTAAAATCCGCTATTTAATTGAAGGTTTCTCAAAAATTAACAGATAAAATTAATTCAACAATAAGGGATGTTCATGACTTCCCTAAAAAAGGCATTGTTTTTAAAGATATAACTCCAATTTTGAAAGACGCTAAACTTTCTAAAGAGATTATTAAAGAGCTTTCTTTAAATCTTCCTAAAGAGACTACACATGTTGCCGGAATTGAAAGTCGTGGATTTTTATTTGGATTTCCATCCGCTATGGAAAGTGATATTTCTTTTGTTTTAATAAGAAAAAAAGGTAAGCTTCCATATAAAACCGTTAGTTATAAATATGATTTAGAATATGGTTCAGCTGAAATAGAGATGCACATAGATGCTGTAGGTCCTGGAGATAAAGTAATTATACACGATGATTTACTTGCTACAGGAGGAACGGCTGAGGCAGCAGCCGAGCTAATAACAAGCCAAGGTGCGGAAGTTATTGGTTTTTCATTTGTTGTTGAGCTTTCTTTTTTGTCTGGAAAAGACATTTTGACAAAGTATTCCAAAAACATAGAGTCATTAATAAAATTTTAAAAACACACAATGAATTTTGATATTACAGAAGATCAATCAATGATTGAGCAAATGGTTAAAGATTTTGCAGAAAAAGAAATTAGACCAAATGTGATGAAATGGGATGAATCTCAAGATTTCCCTGTTGAGCTATTTAAAAAAGCTGGAGATCTTGGTTTAATGGGTGTCTTGGTTCCTGAAGAATTTGGCGGAGCTGGGCTTGGTTATTTCGAGTATATTTCTGTGATTAGAGGAATAGCTAAAGTTTGTGGATCTATAGGTCTTTCTATAGCAGCTCATAATTCATTATGTACCAATCATATACTAAAATTTGGAAATCAAACTCAAAAAGAAAAGTGGTTACCTAAATTGGCTTCAGGTGAGTGGATAGGCGCATGGGGTTTAACTGAGCCAAATACAGGTTCTGATGCGATGCGAATGAAATGTACAGCAAAGCAGGATGGAGATTATTGGGTAATAAATGGAGCTAAGAATTTTATTACTCACGGTCGGTCTGGAGATATAATTGTTGCTGTGGTTAGAACGGGAGAGTTGTTGGATTCTCACGGCATGACAGCTTTTGCTATTGAGAGAGGTACACCGGGTTTTTCTGGAGGTAAAAAAGAAGATAAACTAGGAATGAGAGCTTCGGAAACTGCAGAGGTTATTTTTGATAATTGTAGAGTTCATAAAGACAACATTCTGGGAAATGTTGGTGAAGGTTTTATTCAATCTATGAAAATTTTAGATGGTGGAAGAATTTCAATAGGTGCTTTAGGATTAGGTATCGCTGAAGGAGCTTTAGAAGCGTCAATTAACTATGCAAATGAGAGAGAGCAATTTGGTCGTCCGATTAGTTCTTTTCAGGGAATTTCATTTAAGTTAGCTGATATGGCTACAGAAATAGAAGCGTCTAAATTATTGCTTTATCAAGCAGCAGATAAAATAATGAAAGGCTTACCAGTTAATAAATTATCGGCAATGGCTAAATATAAAGCCTCTGAAGTTGGCGTAATGGCATCTACAGAAGCAGTACAAATCTTCGGTGGTTATGGTTATATTAAGGAGTTTCCTGTGGAGAAATTTTATAGAGATTCTAAATTATGTACCATAGGAGAAGGTACTTCAGAAATACAAAAATTGGTTATTTCTAGAGAGTTACTAAAAAAATAATCAAATTTTGTTTTTTAGTTTTAAAAAAAAAATATCTTTGCACACCTTAAATAATATTAAATAAACGCATACAACATGTTACAAATTCCGGTTAAAGAAGGCGAATCTATCGAAAGAGCTCTTAAAAAGTATAAAAAGAAGTTCGAAAAAACGGGTGTACTTAAGCAATTAAGAGAAAGAAAACAATACATTAAGAAATCTGTTATTAGAAGACAGCAGATTATCAAAGCTGAGTATGTTGAAAGAATGCTTTCAGAAGAATAACTTTTTTAAATATATTTCGTAAAGGGAGTTGAGTTTATCTTCTCCCTTTTTTTTTGGAAAAAAATCAAGAAAATATCAACCAATTTATCCACTATTTAAAGGTGGAGAAAAGGTATTCAGAGAATACGCTTACGGCATATTCAAAGGATTTACAACAATTTTCATTATTTCTTTTAAAACAGTTTGATTTTATGTTTAAAGACGTCAAGCATCTTCACATAAGATCATTTATGGTTGAACTAATGAACGATAAAATTTCAAATCGTTCAGTTTGTAGAAAATTAAGTGCATTGAAATCCTTGTATAAATTTTTAATTAAAAAAGGTGAAGTAGAATTTTCGCCTCTAGCAAATATTCAGCTGCCTAAAATTCAGAAAAAACTACCATCTTTTGTAAAGGAAAAGGAAATTTTAGAGCTGAATGATAGAAGTATTTATTCAGAAGATTTTTTTGGTTTAAGAGATTACGTTTTAGTTCGTCTATTTTATCAAACAGGAATGCGTCTATCAGAACTTACTGGATTAAAAGATGCTGATGTTTCTAATGATGTAATAAAAGTTGTTGGTAAGAGAAATAAGGAAAGAATGGTTCCAATTAGTAGTAATCTATCCACAATCTTAAAAGATTATAAAGTTTTAAAAAACAAACAATTTCCCAATTCTTCAATTGCTTTTATTGTTTCTGATAAAGGAGATAAAGTTTATGAAAAATTTGTTTATAGAAAAGTTAATTATTACATTGGTAAAGTGTCTAGTTTAGAGAAAAAAAGTCCACATGTCTTAAGACATACATTTGCTACTCACATGTTAAATAATGGTGCTGATTTAAATGCCATTAAGGAGATATTAGGTCATGAAAACCTCTCTGCTACACAAGTTTATACGCATAACTCATTTGAGAAATTAAAAAATATTCACCAACAAGCCCACCCTCGTGGCTAATAAAATTTATATATATGGATGTACAATTTCAAGCAATTCATTTTGACGCAGATCAAAAGCTAATCGATTTCATTAATGAAAGACTTTCTAAATTAAATTTATTTTATGACCAAATTATTGGTTCTGAAGTTTTTTTAAGATTAGATAAGTCTGATAGAAATTTAAATAAAACAGTAGAAATTAAGCTAAACATACCTGGTAAAGAGCTTTTTGCCAAGAAGCAGTGTAGAACTTTTGAAGAAGCTACGGATGAGGTAGTTGATGCTTTAAGACGTCAGATAAAAAAGCACAAAGGAAAACATTTAGTTAAATAGCAAAAAAAATATCATCTTTTCTGTGTATAAAAGATATTCTTTTATACATTTGCAGACCTTTTTTTAAAGAAAAGGTCTTTTTTTTGTTGAAATTTTCAATAAAAGCCGATGTAGCTCAGCTGGCTAGAGCAGCTGATTTGTAATCAGCAGGTCGTGGGTTCGAGTCCCTCCATCGGCTCTTGAAAGTTCTTTAAATATTAAGTTGGGGAGATACTCAAGCGGCCAACGAGGTCAGACTGTAAATCTGATGGTTTCACCTTCGCAGGTTCGAATCCTGCTCTCCCCACTATCATTATCGGTATATAATGATAAGTGTATGTTTTTAAAATAAAAGCATTACATTTGTCGTCCGAAAAAAGCGGGAGTAGCTCAGTTGGTAGAGCATCAGCCTTCCAAGCTGAGGGTCGCGAGTTCGAATCTCGTCTCCCGCTCAAAATTTTTTGAAGCTTTGATAATTTAATATTATCACCGCTTCTTTTTTGAGTATCATTTGGTTATATATTAGCCGATGTAGCTCAGGGGTAGAGCGCTTCCTTGGTAAGGAAGAGGTCACGGGTTCAACTCCCGTCATTGGCTCCAAAACAATGAAAAATTGAAAATGAATTAAATAGTAATAAATAAAAACAAAGAATAACAATTAATTAAACATCTAGGATATGGCTAAAGCAAATTTTGAACGTACAAAACCCCATGTTAACGTTGGTACTATTGGACACGTTGATCATGGTAAAACAACATTAACAGCTGCAATCTCAAAAGTTCTTTCTGATGCTGGTATGGCAGAGAAAGCTGATTTTGATCAAATTGACAATGCACCTGAAGAAAAAGAAAGAGGTATAACAATTAATACTGCTCACATTGAATATGAAACAGAAGCTCGTCATTACGCTCACGTTGACTGTCCAGGTCACGCAGATTACGTAAAGAACATGGTTACTGGTGCTGCTCAAATGGATGGAGCTATATTGGTTTGTGCTGCTACAGATGGTCCTATGCCTCAAACTAGAGAGCATATCCTTTTAGCTAGACAGGTAAATGTACCTAGATGTGTTGTTTTCATGAACAAAGTAGATTTAGTAGACGATGAAGAATTGCTAGAGCTAGTTGAAATGGAACTTTCAGAATTATTAGAATCTTATGGTTATAATGATACTCCAATTTTACAAGGTTCTGCTCTTGCTGCATTAAATGGTGAGCAGTCTGGTGTTGATTCAGTAATGAAGTTAATGGAAACTGTTGATTCTTGGATTGAAACTCCTGAAAGAGACACTGATAAGCCATTTTTGATGTCTGTTGAAGATGTATTCTCAATTACAGGTCGTGGTACTGTTGCAACTGGTGCAATTGAGACTGGGATCATAAGAACTGGTGATGCTGTTGAAATCGTTGGTTTGAGTGAAGCGCCTATGGCTTCAACTGTAACTGGTGTTGAAATGTTTAGAAAAATATTAGATGAAGGTAGAGCTGGTGAAAACTGTGGTCTTCTTTTGAGAGGTATTGAAAAAGAACAAATTAAAAGAGGGATGGTAATTGCTAAGCCTTCTTCTATTACTCCTCATGCTAAATTTAAAGCTGAGGTTTATATCCTTAAAAAAGAAGAAGGTGGAAGACATACTCCATTTCATAATAAGTACAGACCACAATTCTATTTTAGAACATTAGATGTAACTGGAACTATTATGTTGGAATCTGGAAGAGAAATGGTAATGCCTGGTGATAATGTAACTATTGAGGTTGATTTGATTACAGGTGTTGCAATGGCTAAAGGACTTCGTTTTGCTATCCGTGAGGGTGGTAGGACTGTAGGTGCTGGTCAGGTAACTGAAATTTTAGATTAATAATCTAAAAAAAGAATACGTAATTGGTGAATAAAGGTGCTCAAATTTGGGTCACCTTTATTCGCGTTTTACGGGTGTAGCTCAGCTGGCAGAGCACTGGTCTCCAAAACCAGGTGTCGGGAGTTCGAATCTCTCCACCCGTGCTTAATAATATTAAATTGAAAAGTGGCAGGAATTAGAACATATATTGAGGAAACTATAAATGAATTAACTAATAAAGTTTCATGGCCAACATGGGATGATTTGCAAGCTAGTTCTATTATTGTTTTGACTACAAGTATTATTTTATCGTTAATTATTTGGTTAATGGACTATGCCTTTGGTATCTGGTCAGTTCCTGAAGGGGAATTTGGTTGGAAAGGGTTATTAGGATTCATTTATGACTGGATATCTTAAATTATAGTGATGGGAGAAATTAAAAAAAGATGGTATGTGATTCGTGCCATTAGCGGTAAAGAGAAGAAAGTAAAAGAATTACTTGAATTGGAAATTGATAGACATAAGTTAAATAATTATGTAGAACAAGTTTTGATTCCTACTGAAAAAGTTTATCAAATTAGAAAAGGTAAAAAAGTTTCTAAAGAGAGAAATTTTTTCCCTGGTTATGTTTTAATTGAAGCAGCTTTAGTTGGTGAAGTAGAGCATGTTATAAAATCTATGTCTAATGTAATCGGTTTTCTTGGAGGTGTAAAGGGTGGAGATCCATTGCCGATGAGACAATCTGAGGTAAATAGAATTTTAGGTAAAGTTGATGAATTAGCAGAGAATGACGAAGAAATGAATATTCCTTATGTTGTTGGTGAGCCTGTTAAAGTAATTGATGGTCCTTTCAATAATTTCAATGGAATTATTGAAGAAATAAATGAAGAAAAGAAAAAATTAAAAGTTATGGTTAAAATATTTGGGAGAAAGACTCCTTTAGAACTTAACTATATGCAAGTAGAAAAAGAAGGTTAAAGGCATTGTAAACTCATTGAATTGAATGCTTCCCAATGTAGTTTACAATTATTAAATAATAAACAATGGCAAAAGAAGTAAGTGGATTAATTAAACTTCAAATTAGAGGAGGAGCTGCAAATCCAGCACCACCCGTAGGTCCTGCATTAGGAGCTAAAGGTGTTAATATAATGGAATTTTGTAAGCAGTTCAATGCTAGAACACAAGAGAAACCTGGAAAGATTTTACCTTGTGTTATTACAGTTTTTTCTGACAAATCTTTTGATTTTGTTATTAAGACACCACCTGCAGCGGTACAGTTAATGGAAGCTGCTAAATTAAAAAAGGGTTCTCCGGAATCTAATAAAATTAAGGTTGGGTCTGTTACTTGGAATCAAGTAAAAACAATAGCAGAAGATAAAATGCCAGACTTAAATTGTTTCACTGTTAATTCAGCTATGAAAATGGTTGCAGGTACAGCAAGAAGCATGGGACTAAATGTGAAAGGTGCTCCACCTTGGGGTAAATAATCCGATAAAACAAAACAATATGGCAATCACAAAAAATAGAAAAGATGCGCTTTCAAAATTTGATACTGAAAAGGTATATGATTTGGAAGAAGCTTCTCAAATTGTGAAGGATATAACAAAGTTGAAATTTGACTCATCTGTTGATATTGCAGTGAGATTGGGAGTTGACCCTAAAAAAGCTAACCAAATGGTTAGAGGGACAGTTTCTCTTCCTCATGGTACAGGAAAAGATGTTAAAGTTTTAGTTCTGTGTACTCCTGACAAAGAAAATGACGCAAAAGAAGCTGGTGCTGATTTTGTTGGATTGGACGAATACATCGATAAGATTAAGAATGGTTGGACTGACGTAGATGTTATCATCACTATGCCCTCAGTTATGGGTAAAGTAGGTGCGTTAGGAAGAATTCTTGGTCCTAGAGGTTTGATGCCCAATCCTAAAACTGGTACAGTAACAATGAATATTTCTCAAGCAGTAACAGATGTTAAAGCTGGTAAAATCGATTTTAAAGTCGAGAAAAACGGAATTATTCATGCTGCTATTGGTAAAGCTTCCTTTGAGTCAACTAAAATTGCTGAAAATGCTAAAGAATTAGTAACTGCTTTGTTGAGGTTAAAACCCTCATCATCTAAAGGCTCTTATGTTAAAAGCATTGTGCTTTCAAGCACTATGAGTCCAGGTGTTAAAGTTGAACCTAAGTCAATTAGTATATAATTAGCATAATAAATTAATAATATGACTAAAGAAGAAAAACAGTCGCAAATTAATAGCCTAAGTGAGAAATTAGATAGTAATGGTGTAATATACATTACAGATATTTCTGAATTGGATGCAATTGAAACAAGTTCTTTAAGAAGACAATGTTTTGCTAAAAATGTATCACTTAGTGTTGTTAAAAATACATTGCTTAAGAAAGCAATGGAAAATGTAAAGGGTAAAGATTTATCTGAACTATACGATGTGTTACCGGGTCCAACTGCTATAATGATAGCAGATGTTGGTAACGTTCCTGCGAAACTAATTAAGGATTTTAGGAAAAAAAGTAATAGACCTATCCTTAAAGGTGCTTTTGTTGAACAAACAATTTTTGTTGGAGATGATCAGCTACAAACATTAGTAGATATCAAATCTAAAGAAGAGTTGATAGGAGAAATTATTGGATTACTTCAATCACCTGCTAAAAATGTTATTTCAGCTTTAAGTTCAAGTAAGAATACAATCGCTGGTTTAGTTAAAACTTTATCAGAAAAAGAATCATAATTTATAAACAAAAAAAGAATATTTTTTATTAAAACCTAGAAAAATGGCAGACGTTAAAGCTATAGCAGAAGAGTTAGTAAACTTAACTGTAAAAGAAGTAAATGAACTTGCAGAAGTTCTTAAAGAAGAATACGGTATCGAACCAGCAGCAGCAGCAGTTGCAGTAGCAGCTCCAGGAGCTGGAGGAGGTGATGGTGCAGCAGCAGAAGAAAAATCTGAATTCGATGTAATCCTTAAAGCTCCAGGCGGTTCTAAATTACAAGTTGTTAAAGCTGTAAAAGAATTAACTGGTCTTGGATTAAAAGAAGCTAAAGAGATAGTTGATAGTGCTCCTAAAGCAGTTAAAGAAGGAGTAGGAAAAGATGAAGCTGAAGGAATCAAGAAGGCTCTTGAAGAAGCTGGAGCTGAAGTAGAATTAAAATAATTCTCTCTAACCAATTTAAAGGTCTAAGTAAAATACTTAGACCTTTTACCAGTTTTACTCTTTTAATCAACTAAAATTCAAAGCATTGGCAACAGTAGATAAAGTAACAAACAGAATTAACTTTGCTTCAAGTCAGCATCGTTTTTCATACCCAGATTTTCTGGACATACAATTAAAATCATTTCAAGAGTTTTTTCAATTAGAAACAACTTCAGAAAACAGAATAGGCGAAGGTTTATTTAAGGTTTTCTGTGAAAACTTTCCAATTACAGATACAAGAAATCAATTTGTTCTCGAGTTTTTGGATTATTTCATTGACCCTCCAAGATACACAATAGATGAGTGTATAGATAGAGGTTTAACTTATTCAGTTCCTTTAAAAGCAGTAATGAAACTTTACTGTACTGATCCTGAGCATGAAGATTTCGAAACAATTGTTCAAGAAGTTTATTTAGGAACTATTCCATACATGACTCCTAAAGGATCATTTGTGATAAATGGCGCACAACGTGTTATCGTTTCACAGCTTCACCGATCTCCCGGAGTTTTCTTTGGTCAAAGTAGACATGCTAATGGAACAAAATTGTATTCTGCAAGAGTAATACCATTTAAAGGTTCTTGGATTGAATTTGCTACAGACATTAACAATGTAATGTATGCTTATATCGATAGAAAGAAGAAATTACCTGTTACCACTTTATTTAGGGCTATAGGTTATCAGAGTGATAAAGATATCTTAGAAATTTTTGATTTAGCTGACGAGGTTAAAGCTACTCAGGCTTCATTGAAGAAATCTATTGGAAGAAAATTAGCAGCTAGAGTTTTAAAATCTTGGGTTGAAGATTTTGTTGATGAAGATACTGGTGAGGTTGTTTCAATTGAAAGAAATGAAGTTATCATTGAACGTGAAACAATTATTGAAAAAGAGCATGTAGAATTAATTACAGATGCTGGTGTTAAAACTATCATCTTGCATAAAGAAAACATTAATTCAGCTGATTTTGCTATTATTTACAATACGTTACAAAAAGATACTTCAAACTCTGAAAAAGAAGCTGTTGAATTAATTTATCGTCAGTTAAGAAATGCTGAGCCACCAGATGAAGAGACAGCTAGAGGTGTTATTGATAAATTATTCTTCTCTGAACAAAGATATGATCTTGGTGAAGTAGGAAGATATAGAATTAATAAAAAGCTTGGATTAGATGTTAATGCTAATCAAAGAGTACTTACTAAAAATGATATAATCTGTATTATTAAACAATTAATCGCTTTAATTAATTCTAAAGCTGATGTTGATGATATTGATCACTTAAGTAACAGACGTGTAAGGACAGTTGGTGAACAATTATATAGCCAATTTGGTGTTGGTCTAGCTAGAATGGCTAGAACAATTAGAGAAAGAATGAACGTTAGAGATAATGAAGTTTTTACTCCAATTGATTTGATTAATGCAAAAACACTTTCAAGTGTTATTAATTCATTCTTTGGAACAAATCAGCTATCTCAGTTCATGGATCAAACTAATCCATTAGCAGAAGTTACTCACAAAAGAAGAATGTCAGCTCTAGGGCCAGGTGGTTTAACTAGAGAAAGAGCTGGTTTTGAGGTTCGTGATGTTCACTATACTCACTATGGAAGATTATGTACAATTGAAACTCCTGAGGGGCCGAATATTGGGTTAATATCTTCTTTATGTGTATATGCTAAAGTTAATAGATTAGGTTTTATAGAAACTCCTTACAGGGAAGTTAATAAAGGACAGGTTAATCTTAAGCAAGAACCAATATTCTTAAGTGCTGAGGAAGAAGATAACAAGTACATTGCTCAAGCAAATGCACAAATTGATGATAAAGGAAACTTTGTTAACGATAACGTAATTGCAAGATTTGAAGGAGACTTTCCAGTTCCTGAAAAAAGTGCAATTAATTTAATTGATGTTGGAACCAATCAAATTGCATCTATTGCAGCTTCATGTATTCCGTTTTTGGAACATGATGATGCCAACCGTGCATTGATGGGGTCTAATATGCAGCGTCAATCAGTACCATTATTAAAACCAAATTCTCCTATTGTTGGAACAGGAATCGAGGAGCTAGTTGCTCGTGACTCTAGAGTTTTAATTCATGCAGAGAATGATGGAATTATTGATTACGTTGATGCAAATGAAATTCATGTAAAGTACGATTTAGATGCTGATGATATTCTTGTTCGTTTTGAAGATGAAATAAAGGTTTATAAGCTTACTAAATTTCAAAAAACTAACCAAGGAAGTTCAATTAACCTTGTTCCTATTGTAATGAAAGGAGATAAAGTTAAGAAAGGTCAGGTTATGGTTGAAGGTTATGCTACCCAAAAGGGAGAGCTAGCTTTAGGACAAAACTTGAAAGTGGCATTTATGCCATGGAAAGGATATAATTTTGAGGATGCTATTGTTATTTCTGAAAAAGTTGTTAAAGATGATATTTTCACATCTGTTCATGTTGATGAATTCACTTTAGATGTTAGGGATACTAAAAGAGGTCTAGAAGAATTAACTTCTGATATTCCAAATGTTAGTGAAGAAGCAACTAAAGATTTAGATGAGAACGGTATTATTCGTGTTGGAGCAGAAGTAAAAGAGGGAGATATACTTATAGGTAAAATTACACCGAAAGGAGAAAGTGATCCTTCACCAGAAGAGAAATTACTTAGAGCTATATTTGGTGATAAAGCTGGAGATGTTAAAGATGCATCGTTAAAAGTTTCTCCATCAGTTACTGGTGTGGTTATAGATAAAAAGCTTTTCTCTAAGGCTGTTAAAGACAGAAGATCTAAAGCTGCTGATAAGCCTATTCTTGAGCAAATTGATGCTGAAATGGACAAGGATTTATTAAACTTAAAATCAATTTTAATTGAAAAATTAATTAAGATTGTTGGTGATAATAAATCTAAAGGTGTATTTAACATCTTTAAAGAAGAAATAGTTAAAAAAGGAGTTAAGTTCACAGAAAAAACTCTTAAGCAAATAGAATTCTTACAAGTCAATCCTAAAGATTGGACAGATGATGCTAAAATCAATTCTCTAATTGAAAGAACTTTACACAACTACAATTTAAAAGCAACTGATTGTATTGGTCGCTTTAAAAGGAAAAAATTCCAAATTTCAGTAGGTGATGAGCTTCCAAATGGAATTATCAAATTGGCAAAAGTTTACTTGGCAAAGAAAAGAAAACTTAAAGTCGGTGATAAAATGGCAGGACGTCACGGTAACAAAGGTATTGTTGCTAAGATTGTTCGTGAAGAAGACATGCCTTTCTTAGAAGACGGAACTCCAGTAGATATTGTTCTTAATCCATTAGGTGTACCCTCTAGGATGAACCTTGGTCAAATTTATGAAACTGTTCTTGGTTGGGCAGGTCAAAAATTAGACAAGAAGTTTTCTACACCAATTTTCGATGGAGCTAGTTTAGATGATATTAATAAATATACTGATGAAGCTGGTGTGCCTAGAAATGGTAAAACTTACCTTTACGATGGTGGTACTGGAGAAAGATTTGATCAACCAGCTACTGTAGGAATCATATATATGATTAAACTTAGTCATATGGTTGATGATAAAATGCACGCTAGGTCTATTGGTCCTTATTCATTAATAACACAACAACCTTTGGGTGGTAAAGCTCAATTTGGTGGTCAGCGTTTTGGTGAAATGGAAGTATGGGCTTTAGAAGCATTTGGAGCTTCTAACATTCTTCAAGAAATATTAACTGTTAAGTCAGATGATGTTCAAGGAAGAGCGAAGGCTTATGAATGTATAGTTAAAGGTAAAAATTTACCAAAACCGGGTATCCCTGAATCATTTAATGTTTTATTAAATGAACTACAAGGACTTGGATTAAATATAGCACTAGATTAATTAATCAGCCTCTTTGCTAAAACAAAGAGGCTAAGTTGTTTACAACGATAAAAATATACTTATGGCTTTTAGAAAAGAATATAAAGTTAACAGCGAATTTAATAAAATCACTATCAGTTTAGCTTCCCCTGAGTTACTGTTAGAAAGATCTCATGGCGAGGTTCTTAAACCTGAAACGATTAATTACAGAACATACAAACCTGAAAGAGATGGTTTGTTTTGTGAAAGAATTTTTGGTCCTGTAAAGGATTATGAATGTCACTGTGGTAAATACAAAAGAATTAGATATAAAGGGATTGTTTGTGATAGATGTGGTGTAGAGGTTACTGAAAAGAAAGTCAGAAGAGAAAGAATGGGACACATATCTCTAGTTGTTCCTGTAGCACACATTTGGTATTTTAAATCTCTTCCTAATAAAATTGGATACCTACTTGGGTTGCCAACTAAAAAGTTGGATCAAATTATTTATTATGAAAGATATGTAGTTATTAACCCTGGAACAGCATTGAATGCTGAGGGAGAAGCTTTAACTAAAATGGACTTCCTTACCGAAGAAGAATACCTTGATATTTTAGATACTCTTCCTAAAGAGAATCAATATTTAGAAGATTCTGATCCTAATAAGTTTATTGCTAAAATGGGAGCAGAAGGGTTACATGATTTACTTCAAATAGAAGATTTAGATGCTAAATCTTACCAGCTTAGACACCAAGCTCATAATGAGACTTCTCAACAAAGGAAAAATGAAGCACTTAAAAGATTACAAGTTATTGAAGCTTTTAGAGATGCTAATTCTAGAATAGACAACAAGCCTGAGTGGATGATTGTTAAAGTTGTTCCTGTTATTCCACCAGATTTACGTCCTTTAGTTCCTCTTGATGGTGGTAGATTTGCTACTTCAGATTTAAATGATTTATATAGAAGAGTAATTATAAGAAACAATAGACTAAAAAGATTAATTGAAATCAAAGCTCCTGAAGTAATTTTAAGAAATGAAAAAAGGATGTTACAAGAATCTGTAGATTCTTTATTTGATAATTCAAGAAAATCTAGTGCTGTTAAAACAGATAAAAACAGGCCATTAAAATCTCTTTCTGATAGTCTTAAAGGAAAACAAGGTCGTTTTAGACAAAACCTTTTAGGAAAACGTGTAGATTATTCTGCAAGATCTGTAATTGTTGTTGGACCAACTTTGAAATTACATGAATGTGGTTTGCCTAAAAATATGGCAGCAGAACTTTTCAAGCCTTTCATTATTCGTAAGATGATAGAAAGAGGAATTGTTAAAACTGTAAAATCAGCTAAGAAAATTGTTGATAGAAAAGAACCGGTTGTTTGGGATATACTAGAAAATGTTCTTAAAGGGCATCCAGTTTTATTAAACAGGGCTCCTACGCTTCACAGGTTAGGTATTCAAGCATTCCAGCCTAAATTAATTGAAGGAAAAGCAATTCAGTTACATCCTTTAGTTTGTACTGCCTTTAATGCCGATTTTGATGGTGATCAGATGGCAGTTCATTTACCCCTAGGTAATGCTGCAATTTTAGAAGCACAGCTTTTAATGTTAGCTTCACATAATATTTTAAACCCAGCAAATGGGGCTCCAATTACTGTACCTTCTCAGGATATGGTTCTTGGTTTATATTACATTACCAAACTTAAAAAGCATACAAAAGAAGATCCTGTTAAAGGAGAAGGAATGACTTTTTATTCTACTGAAGAAGTTAAAATTGCTTACAATGAGGCAAAATTAGACCTTCACGCTTCCATTAAAGTTAAAATGGATGATGTAGTTGATGGTGAATTTGTAAATCATATTATTGAAACAACTACAGGTAGAGTTTTATTTAATGAACTTGTTCCTAAAGAAGCTGGTTATGTTAATGAAGTCCTTACAAAGAAATCTTTAAGAGATATTATTTCTGATATTATTAAAATTTCAGGTGTTCCAAATACTGCAAAATTTCTTGATGAAATTAAGGATTTAGGATATTACATGGCTTTTAAAGGTGGTTTATCATTCAACTTGTCAGATGTTCAGATTCCGCCAGAAAAGGATATCTTAATCAACAAAGCAAGAAAGCAAGTTGAAGAAGTGAAGATGAACTACAACATGGGTCTTATCACAAACAATGAAAGATATAACCAAATTATTGATATTTGGACACATACTAACTCTAGATTGACATTTACATTAATGGAGAAACTTAAAGCTGATAAGCAAGGGTTTAATTCTATTTATATGATGATGGATTCAGGAGCAAGGGGTTCTAAGGAGCAAATAAGACAACTTTCAGGAATGAGGGGTCTTATGGCTAAACCTCAAAAATCAGGTGCTACTGGTGGTCAAGATATTATTGAAAATCCAATTCTTTCGAATTTTAAAGAAGGCCTTTCAATTCTAGAATATTTTATTTCAACTCACGGAGCTCGTAAAGGTCTTGCCGATACCGCACTTAAAACTGCAGATGCTGGTTACCTTACTAGAAGGTTAGTTGATGTTGCTCAAGATGTAGTTGTTAATGTTTCAGATTGTGGAACTCTTAGAGGTTTAACTGTTTCAGCGCTCAAGAAAGATGATGATATTGTTGAAAGTCTTTATGATAGAATATTAGGTAGAGTTTCTTTATTTGATGTTGAAGATCCAGATACTAATGAGATTATTATAAACGAAGGTGAAGAAATTACTGAGGATTTAGCTAGAGCAGTTGAAAAAGCAGGAATTGAAGAATTAGAGATAAGATCGGTTCTTACATGTGAACAAACTAGAGGTGTTTGCGGTAAGTGTTACGGTAGAAATTTATCTACTGGTAAAATGGTTCAAAAGGGTGAAGCTGTAGGTGTTATTGCTGCACAGTCTATTGGTGAACCAGGTACTCAGCTTACTTTAAGAACTTTCCACGTTGGTGGTACAGCTTCTAATATTGCTGATGAAGCTGAGCTTAGAGCTAAAAATGATGGTGTTATTGAAATTGAAGGATTAAACACTGTTGTTAAAAAGAATGCTGAGGGTGAAGAAATCGAAATTGTTATCGGAAGAGCTGGTGAAATGAGATTGTTAAATAATGTCGGAAATGTAATCATGACTAACAACATTCCTTACGGTTCTCAATTTTTTGTTAGCAACAAGAAGAAACTTAAAAAAGGTGATCTTATATGTAAATGGGATCCTTACAATGCGGTTATTCTAACAGAGCTTGAAGGTGTAGTTGAATTCGAAAATTTAGTTGAAGGATTTACTTACCGTGAAGAACAAGATGAGCAAACAGGTTTTACAGAAATTGTAATTAAGGAAAATAGAGATAAGAAAATGATCCCTACAATTAACGTTGTAGATAAAAAAGGAGAATTATTAAAGTCTTATAACCTTCCTGTAGATGCTCATGTTATTGTTAAAGAAGGAGATTCAATAGTTGCAGGTCAAATTATTGTTAAAATACCTAGAAAATCAGGTAAATCAGGTGATATTACTGGTGGTCTTCCTAGAGTAACAGAAATGTTCGAAGCTAGAAACCCATCTAATCCAGCTGTTGTTTCTGAAATCGATGGAGTTGCATCTTATGGAAAAATTAAAAGAGGTAACCGAGAGGTAATTATAGAGGCTAAGACTGGTGAGACTAAGAAATATTTGGTGCCATTATCAAGACACATTCTTGTACAAGAAAATGATTTTGTTAAAGCTGGACATCCTCTTTCTGATGGTGCTACAACTCCTGCAGATATTTTATCTATTAAAGGACCAACAGCTGTTCAAGAATACATTGTTAATGAAATTCAAGAAGTTTATCGTTTACAAGGAGTGAAAATTAATGACAAGCACTTTGAAGTAATTGTGAGACAAATGATGCGTAAAGTTGAAGTTGTTGATGCTGGTGATACAAAGTTCTTAGAAAAGAATGCTGTCAATAAATGGGAGTTTATTAAAGAAAATGATTTAATTTTTGGTAAAAAAGTTGTTGTTGATGCTGGTGATTCTACTACTCTTAAAGCAGGCCAAATTTTGTCTGCAAGAAAATTAAGAGATGAGAACTCCTTGCTTAAAAGAAATGATGCTAAACTTGTTGAATCTAGAGAAGCTTTAACAGCTACGGCAACTCCTTTACTTCAAGGTATAACTAAAGCATCTTTACATACAGATAGTTTTATGTCAGCTGCTTCTTTCCAAGAGACAACTAAAGTACTTAATCAAGCTGCTGTTGCAGGAAAGGTTGATCATTTATTAGGTCTTAAAGAAAATGTTATCGTTGGTCATAAAATACCTGCTGGTACAGGAATGAGAGATTATCAAACAATGATAGTTGGCTCAAAAACTGACTATGATAACTTAGTAGCTAAGAAAAATGAAGCTGTTGAAAGTGAAACTACAATAGGATCAGTAAATTCATAATTATTGTAATATGAGTGATAAAAAAGAGGGTCAGCAAGGACTTAACATTGAACTTTCAGAGGAAGTTGCCGAAGGGACATATTCTAATTTAGCAATAATAACACATTCGCCTTCAGAATTTATTTTTGATTTTGTTAGAATAATGCCTGGTGTTCCTAAAGGAAGAGTTAAGTCTAGAATTGTAATGACTCCTGAACATGCGAAAAAATTAATGCGTGCACTCAAAGATAATATTTCAAAATACGAAAATGTTATAGGAAATATTAGAGAAGATAATCATGTTAATAATATTCCGCTAAATTTTGGAGGACCTGATACTCAGGCTTAATTTCCTTTCACTTAAAAAAAATAAAAGGTTGTTATCGTTTTGGTAGCAACCTTTTTTATTTTTGTGTACAATGAATTTTTATTTTAAAATAATATTTTTAGGCTTACTTACTTACAGTCAAATGTTTGTAGCTCAGACTTATTCTAAAATTGATACTACAGAATTTACTGATTTCCATCTATATGAGCCTGGTTTATTAGAAGGGTTAAATTTTGGTAGTGCCGGCAGTGTCCAAAAAGAATTGGTATTTAATCGAAAAATAATTAATAACAGTGAATCGGTTCTTTTGAAAACTGAAATTGAAGAACTTCCTTCATATGATTTAAAGGTTCCATTATTAGACGCTAAATATATTTCAGGTTCTAATAACGAACAACTTTTTTCTGTTTTTCATTCTCAAAATATTTCTTCAAGTTTAAATTATGCCATTTTATATACAAAAAAAAGTTACGATGGCTATTATACTAATCAAGGGACAAATCATAACTTTTTTCAAAGCAATATTACTTATTCTTCAAAAGATAAAAGAAATAAAACCAAGCTTTTTTATAATCATCAGAGGTTGTTTTATAATCAAAACGGAGGTATTCAAAATGATTCATCGTTTATAAATGATGTTTTTTCTAGTAGAAACAGATTGCTATTTGATGTTAATTTAGAAAATGCTTTTTTAAAAGATGCATTTAATAAAATTGGAATTATTCAAAAGTGTTTGCTAATTTCTAAATCAGATTCTTTGTTAAATAAAACAGATCATAACATTGATATTGAATTTAGTTTAATAAGTCAGAACAGAACTTATTTTGATTCTCTTCAAGATCAATTTTATTCATATAGCTATTATGATTCATTATCTACGAGAGATACTTTATCCAAGAAATTTTTAAATACAGATTTAACTTATACAATCAATAAACAGATTGATAGTCTATCTGCCTTTTCTTGTTCATTTGGATTGTTGGGTCAAATTTACACACACAAGAATTTAACTATAGATACTAATTTCCACAATCTCTCCACTTGTTTATCTTTAGGCTATAACAAGTCAAATTTCAACCTTTTATTCAATGGTAATTATTTTATTAATGGATATAGAAATGAAAATTTTGAACTCTCTATTTTAGGTAATAAGAAAATAAATTCATTATCTATTGATTTAGGCGCTCAATATTCATCATCGTCTCCATCATTTGAGTTGTTAAAATACCATGGAAATCATTCTAGTTGGAATAATGAATTTTCAAATCAAAATATTTTAGCAATTAATGGCTCTATTTCTTTAAAAAGATGGAAGTTTTTATGTAATTACTATGATGTTGAAAATCCTATTTTCTTTGACTATCTAGCTAACCCTTCTCAAGCAGATGGTTTTGCTCAAGTCATCCAGTCAGCTATTTCATATGATTTAATTTTCAAGGGTGTCAAGTTAAAATCAACTTTGAATTATCAGTATCAAGGAGGCTATACAATTTATCAACTTCCAGATTGGGTGGGGATATTTGATCTTTCTTATTCTTTTAATGCTTTTAAATCAGCCTTAAAATTAAACATTGGATTTCAAGGTAAAATTTACAGTGATTTTACATTAATGGATTATCGTCCAGATTTAGATGTTTTTTTTGTTAGCAATCAAAAACAACAAAATAGCAATGTGATGGCAGATTTTTATTTAAATGCAAAAATTAAAACTGTAAATTTCTTCTTTACTGTTTCTCACTTTAATGCAGGTGTTTCAGGTTATAATTATTTTACAGCGTTACATTACCCTTCACCAGATCGATATTTTAAATTAGGGTTACGATGGATGTTTTTAAATTAATTCTATCATATTTTATTAAATTAGATTTCATCAATTATTTATTGCTATGAAAAAAATAAATTCTTACGAAGAATATCTTTCTAACTATAAAAAAAGTATTGAAGATCCTACTGCATTTTGGTCGGATATTGCAAAAACTTTTCATTGGCATAAACAATGGGATGAGGTTCTAGAATGGAATTTTGATGAACCTTCTATTAATTGGTTTAAGGGAGCTAAATTAAATATTACGGAAAACTGTTTAGATAGACACCTAGATACTAATGCTGATAAAACCGCCATTATTTGGGAGCCAAATGATCCATCTGAACCTGCTCAACACATTTCATATAAAGAGTTGCATCAGCGAGTTGGAGTTGCAGCACAAATGCTTAAAAACAATGGAGTTAATAAGGGAGATAGGGTATGCTTATATATGCCTATGATTCCAGAATTAGCAATTGCTGTTTTGGCTTGTGCAAGAATAGGTGCCATTCATTCAGTAATTTTTGCGGGTTTTAGTGCCAAAGCGTTATCAGACAGAATTAATGATGCAACAGCAAAAGTTCTTTTAACTGCAGATTATGGTGTTAGAGCTACTAAAAAAATCCCCTTAAAAGAAATTGCTGATAATGCATTAGAGAATTGTTCAACTATAGAGAAGGTAATCGTATTTAAAAGATTAGAAGGCTCTGTTAATATGAAGGCTGATAGAGATTTTTGGTGGGAAGATGAAATATTAAAAGTAAATGGTGCTACAGCTAAAGTGGAATCTATGGATGCTGAAGACGAACTATTTATATTGTACACATCTGGTTCTACTGGTCAGCCAAAAGGTGTTGTTCATTCAACAGCAGGATATATGGTTTATGCAGAATATTCTTTTAGAAATGTTTTTCAATATAATGACAAAGATATTTATTGGTGTACAGCAGATATTGGATGGATAACAGGGCATTCTTATATTATTTATGGCCCTCTTTTAGCTGGGGCAACTACTTTAATGTTTGAAGGTGTTCCAACTTGGCCAAATCCAGGTAGGTTTTGGGAAGTTGTTGATAAATATCAAGTAAGTTTATTTTATACCGCTCCAACAGCTATTAGAGCTTTACAAGCGTGTGATTTATCTTTTGTAGATAAATACAATTTAAGCTCTTTAAGAGTTTTAGGCAGTGTAGGAGAGCCTATAAATGAAGAAGCATGGAAATGGTACAACATTAACATTGGTAAAGGTAATTGTCCAATTGTAGATACTTGGTGGCAAACAGAAACAGGAGGAATAATGATTGCTCCTTTGGCTGGTATTACTCCTCTAAAACCTGCTTATGCAACTTTGCCATTGCCAGGAATTCAACCTTGTTTAGTTGATGCTGATGGTAATGAAATTGAAGGAAACGATGTAGAAGGGAATTTATGTATTAAATTCCCCTGGCCTTCTATGCTTAGAACAACTTGGGGCGATCATGAGCGTTGTAAATTAACTTATTTTTCAACTTATAAGGACAAGTATTTTACTGGTGACGGTTGTAAAAGAGATGAAGATGGATTTTATAGAATCACGGGTAGGGTAGATGATGTCATGAATATTTCAGGACATCGAATTGGAACAGCAGAGGTAGAATGTGCAATAAATACACATAACGCTGTAGTAGAATCTGCTGTTGTTGGTTATCCTCATGACATCAAAGGGCAAGGAATTTATGCGTATGTTATTTGTACAGCATTTGAAGATGAAAGCCTTATGAAAAAAGAAATAATTCAGCAAATTATTAAAGAAATAGGACCAATAGCTAAACCGGATAAGATTCAAATTGTTTCAGGTTTGCCTAAAACAAGATCTGGAAAAATAATGAGAAGAATTTTAAGAAAAGTAGCAGAAGGTGACACCTCCAATTTAGGCGATACTTCAACCTTATTAGACCCATCAGTTGTTGAAGAAATTAAAATAGGTGCAATTAAATAAAATAAAAAAAATTGAAAAAAATATACCCTCTTACGTTTATAATTATAAGTTTATTTATAGTTAGCTGTAACTCAGAAAGTGAAAAATTATTATATGTAAGTTCATCGATTACGGAACTTACAGATGAGCAATATCCTGATAATAATGACATGGATTCAAGGTCGGAATTATGGAATAAATATGATCATAGTTTATTTCAAGTTTTAAGAAACGATTCTTTAGACTTCACTGTTCTAATTCTGCCTGAAAATGAGTACAGTGATACAATAATCTTTAATAATGTTAATTTGCTATCATGGATACCTACAATTCCCGATCATGTTGTAGAAGATTCTTATCTTAAAGAAATAGGGATAATTAATGCAGAATGGAATAGACAACAAGTAAGGTTTAATAAGGGTGAATTTTATTTGAGTAATAATAATGAGGAAAACACCAATACTGTTAGAGTAGATTTAGCAAGAAACTGCCTTAATTCCTACGCTTGGGAGATTATTACTTATACTGAAGAGAATGGAAAAAAAAGTTCTATGTATCATGGTTGGTTTGACTTTCCAAAAGAGCTCTATAGAACACTTTTTAACGAAGTAAATGCTGGTAAATTAACTTTTGAAGCTTATAAAGAACATCTCGAAAATTATAAAGATCCTGAAAAGAAAAAAATCAATTTGGAAGTTTTAAGAAAAGTTGATTTAGAAAGTGAAAAAATATTTTCGGATTTTAGAATGCACTCTTATCCACTCACAGCTGCAAGGAAATCAAAATATAAAAATATAGTTTGTCCTTCGAGGCCTATTTTGATTAATGACATGCTTACAGATTCAACAACGTACTCTACATTTCAATGGCCAGGATATTATGACACATCAGATCCAAGACCGAGCACCTTAAGCATGTTAGGAATACCTAAAAGTGTTGTTGTTAGAGAAACAACCT
>JAQWSL010000017.1 GCA_029243225.1 Flavobacteriales bacterium | reverse complement strand
TCTGCATCAGCATCATTTATTTGGTCGTTAATTACATTATCTGCTGTTCTAGAATGAAATGCATAAGGAACAGTAACCAATTGTTGGGTTCCTAAATCCTCATAACCCTGTCCTACATCAACTTGAACATTTAAAAAATGTGTACTTGCTTTCCAATTTATATCACTTGCGGAATTAGCAGATCCATTGTTTGTAGAAGAACCGGTACCAATTGTTAAACTAAAAAGTCCGTAATCATTGGTGGTTAAATTATGTATTTCTTCCCAAATTAATTGGCCGCTGGCAGATGAGGAGAGTAAACTAATTTTAACATCAATAGACTCATTGCTATAAGTTTCGCCATTTACGCTGTGAGCTACAGCTTGGTAATTGATTTTATTTGGAACATTATTTTGAGCAGTTAATTGTATAAACGATACAGTTAAAAGAAAAAATAAAAGATTTCTGAAAGTTTTGAATGATAATTTATGAGTCATTACTTTTTTTATTATAAATATAGTTAACCTTATTACATTAAACAAGACGTAAATCAATTATAAAAGGATGTCTGGTCACAATCTTTGAAGAGGTGTTTTTACTCCATCAACACAACTGTAACACCACAATTTGTCTTTGAAAATAGAAGATTTAAAAATAGATTTGTTAAGTAGCATTCTTACACATTCTTGAACACCTTCAATAATTGATGGATGAGGGTGAACTAACTCTGCTAATTCATGAATTCCTTTATTCATGTTAATTAAAAGCGCAACAGCTTGTATGGCACTAGATGCGTGCTCACCAACAGCTCTCATTCCCAAAATTTTCATTTCTTTGTCGTTAGATACAATAATTTTGAAAAACCCTTCGGTTTTCCTCATTGCAATTGCTCTTGCTATACATGAGTAATCTAACTTTACAATTTTAACAGGAATATTGTTGTCGATACATTGTTTTTCATTCATCCCCACAGAAGCAACTTCAGGTTGCAAAAACATAATGGTGCTAATGTTGGTGTAGTTGAGTTTTTCTTTTTTATTGTCAAAAATTCTTTCAACAGCATGCCTGGCTTCCAATTCACCAATATTCACAAGAGCAATGTGACCACTAGCATCTCCTACTGTGTATATATTAGGAATATTTGTTTGTGTGTCTGTATCTCCTATGTGAGCTCCTCTTTTACTAAGTTTAACACCTGCATTATCCATTTCAAGCCCTTTAATATTTAGAACTCTTCCAACAGATAGTAGTGCCTTTTCAACTCTAATAACCTCTCTTTTGCCATCATTATATGACAGTTCATATTCAACTTCACCATCTTTAACTTCAAGTCTTTCTAAATTTGCATTTTGATGGATGGTGACTCCGTTTTTAGTTAAATTATTTCCAATTAAATTAGAGATGTCTTCATCTTCAAAAGGGAGTATTTTATCTGCTCTATCAATTAAATAAATTTTAGTTTTACCGAAATTAGAAAACATGGTGGCATACTCGCATCCGATTACACCCGCACCAACAATAACCATACTTTTTGGGAAATCATTCATTGAATCGACTCCGTTGCTAGTTAAAATTATTTGCTCATCTACTTTAATGTTTGGTAAATGTCTAGGTGTGCTTCCAATAGCGATAATTATGTTTTTAGCATAAATTTCTTTTGAATTACCGTTGGATTTTTGAATTTTAACTTTATGATTATCAATAAAACTGGCAAAACCTCTTTCGTATTTAAAACTTTGGTTTAGCTCTTCAGATTGTAAAAGTTTGATATGACAAGAGTATTGAAATTTGCGATCGAAAACTGCTTCTTGCATGGTGGTTTTTACTTGCTCCCAGCTTAAGTCGAATTTGCTTCTTCCAGATGATACAATGCTACTATTAACTGTTCTCACTTTTTGAGATAGTTCCCACATTGTTTTGGATGTTAAAGCTCCATTGTACAACCCAGCACCACCAATTTTGTCTTTTTCAATAAGTACAACCTTTTTTCCAAAATCTATTGCCCTCATTGCAGCAGCATATCCTGATGGACCAGCGCCAATTACACATAAGTCGTATTCCTCCATTATAGCTTAATGTGTGATGAAAGTAATTAAATTATACATGCATTTTTAATTGTAGTTAGTTAAAATTAAAAACGATACAGAATACTTAGCTGCATATTATTAATATTGTTGTAATTGTTCATTGGCTTTAGGTTGATAGATAAATTATCAGAATTGTCAAAATGAATTAAATGACCTTCAACACTAGCATCAATAACTTGTAACAAATAAACAGCTAGAATTGATATTACTGAAAGATCTCTCCACCTTCTATAATCATTTTGAATTATTTTAAGCTGAGAAGATGTGTAAAGTGGATATGCATTAATTTGTCCAGTATTTAAACGAAGAAGTCTTTCGTTTTTTATAACATTATATTCATTTTGATTGTCTAATAAAAAGTAGATAGAGGTGCCAAGCCCACCATATATGATGGGTATTTTCCACCATAAATTATTTTTCTTTTTGTCAACTCTGTTAGCATGGTTGTAAAACTGACCAGCACTTGGAAGGCAAAAAGAGAGAATGGTTGATTTTTTGGGGCTGTGTAAGTTGTTTTTAGTTGAATCTTGACAAAAAGAATTTCCTGTTGTTAATAATAGAGCAAGAAAAATAACTACTCTCATTGGTTGTCTAATAATTCTAAAATTCTATTTAAATCAATGTCGTCTTTAAACGGAATTACAATTTTACCATTACCCTTATTTGATTTGTTGATTTTAACATTTGATTCAAAATTTATTGCTAGCTCTGATTGCATTCTTTTTTCAAACCTTGAAAGAGCAATTGGTGTTTTAGCCTTTTTAACAGCACCTAGTTTCTCTGTGTTTCTAACAGAAAGCTTGTTTTTTAAAATTTCTTGATACGCTATAAGCATTTCTTTTTCACTATCAAAAGAAAGTAAGGCTCTAGCGTGCCCCATAGTTATTGAATTATCTCTAATGCCAATTTGAATTTCTTCAGGAAGCTTTAAGATTCTTATGAAATTAGCAATTGTAGATCGATTTTTCCCAATTCTATTACTTAGTTCATTTTGAGAAATGTCACATTCGTCAATTAATCTTTTGTAACTAAGGCCTATTTCTATAGCATTTAAATCTGATCGCTGTACATTTTCAATGATTGCCATTTCCAACATACTCTGATCATCTGCAAGTCTGATATAGGCTGGAATTTCATTTATCCCTGCAATTTCAGAAGCTTTATACCTTCTTTCACCAGAAATGATTTGAAATCTATTGTTTCCAATTTTTCTAACGGTAATTGGTTGAATTATTCCATGCTCTTTAATTGAGTGTGAAAGTTCAATTAAAGCTTCTTTTTTAAAATGTGTTCTTGGTTGAAAAGGGTTTGTTTCAATTTGACTTAATGGTATTCTTGAAATATTACTTAACAATTGTTGATTAGCGCTTGTATTATTTGTTGTAATATCTGTATTACTATTTTCTAGTAAAGCGCTTAATCCTTTTCCTAAAGCAGATTTTTTAGAGCTCATCAGATGAAATTTTGTCTAGTTTGTTCTCAACTTTAGTGTTGTTAGTTAAAACTTCTTTTGCAAGATTCAAATAATTTATTGCACCCTTACTGCTTGCATCATGCATAATTATTGTTTCCCCATGACTTGGAGCTTCCCCTAATCTTGTGTTTCTGTGTATGATTGTATTAAAAACTAATTGTTGGAAATGGAGTTTAACTTCTTCAATAACTTGATTAGCTAATCTTAATCTAGTATCATACATTGTAAGTAAGATTCCTTCAATACTTAAATTTGAATTAAGTCTGGTTTGAACAATTTTTATTGTATTTAACAGCTTTCCTAAACCTTCTAAAGCGAAGTACTCACACTGAACCGGTATTATCACACTATCAGATGCAGTTAGGGCATTTAAAGTAATTAAACCTAAAGAGGGAGAGCAATCTATAACAATGAAATCGTATAAATCTTTAATAGGAGCAATAAGATTCTTAATTATATACTCTCTTTGATTTAAATTAATCATTTCAATTTCTGCACCAACTAAATCTATATGAGATGGTAGAATTGAAAGGTTTGGGTTTGAGGTTTCCTTGATAAAATCTTTAATGTTAGAATTTGCATCTACTATGCAATTATAAATACTTCCATTAATATTGTTCGATTCAACACCTACACCAGAAGTGCAATTTGCTTGAGGGTCGGCATCTATTAATAATACCTTTTTTTCAAGAACACCTAAACATGCAGCTAAATTTATAGCGGTTGTTGTTTTCCCAACTCCTCCTTTTTGATTTGCAATAGTTATTACTTTCCCCATAATTTTAAATTTCAATTGTTTCTCCTATTTCTGGAAGGAGTAATGTTAAGTTGTTTTTTTTAAATGAATTAATTGCTTCTTGACTATCAATTTTTATGTACCCAAATGTATCGTAATGAACTCCCATTACTTTGTTTACTTTAACAAAATCAGCTGCAACAATGGCTTCTTGAATACCCATAGTGAAATTATCTCCAATTGGAAAAATGGCAAAATCTAATTTTGTAAATAGTGGAATAAGTTTCATGTCCATGTTAAGTGCAGTGTCACCAGCGAAATAAAAATTACCAGCTTTAGATTCAATAACAAAGCCTCCAGGATTCCCACCAATACTTCCATCTGGAAGTGTACTGCTATGAACAGCGTTAACATATTTTACTTTGCCAAAATCAAAATTCCATGAGCCGCCATGATTCATTGGGTGTGAATTTGAAAGACCCTTTGAGTTAAACCAGCTAACAATTTCAAAATTAGAAACGATAATAGCATTTGTTTTTTTTGCAATTTTCTCAACATCTGCTACATGATCTTCATGTCCATGAGATATGAAGATATAATCAGCTTCTATGGTGTTAATGTCTATATTATTGGCAAGTTCGTTAGGAGTAATAAAAGGATCGAAAAGTATTTTTCTCCCTTCAATATTTACTGAAAAACAAGCATGACCATAAAAAGTGACCTCCATAATGGATAGATTTTATCTAAAATCAAATTTATCTGTAATTAATCAAATAAAGACTTAATCTATGTTTCATTTATACACAAATTTTTGTTTATTGGCTCTCTAATTACAGTTTGTTAACATAAACACTGAAAATTAAGCTAGATAGCAACTAATTAAATAGAAGATATCCAGCTACTTACAAATTATTGTAAGATGAATTAGACTGTTAATAATTTTTTTATGATTTCAATAATTTCATCCACTAACAGAAAAAACAGCAACAGCATTAAAGTTGCTAAGACCTGTCAAAATATATTCAATAACAATGCAATTGAAAGCGATATACTGTCATTAGAAAATCTCCCAGAAGATTTCATTTTTAATAATTCTTTTGGTAATAGTACACCAGATTATTTAGAATTAACCACTAAATACATGAGTCATTCACAAAAATTTATTTTTATAATTCCAGAGTATAATGGAAGCTATCCTGGTGTTTTAAAAGCATTTATAGATTCATTAGATCATCTTTCTATGGCTGGGAAAAAGGCATGTTTAATAGGGTTGTCTTCTGGACATGCAGGAGCATTAAGAGCTTTAGATCATATCACATGTGTATTACACCATCTTAAAATCGAAGTATATTCTAATAAACCCAAGTTAAGTGGAATAGATAAATTAATTGACGAAACTGAAATAGTAGATGTTCAAACAATTAAAAGGTTAGAAGTAATGCTTAAAGGATTTATGAGTTTCTAATTTTACAAATCGTCAAAGTCTACCTCTTTGAAATTGTTATTGTCTGAAGAATCACTTTCAGGTGAGTTATCAGATTGTTCATCTTTAGGTGCCTGTAAAGAATCATCATTCGTTCCCTGATTAAGCTCTTGGATTTTATTTATTACATCAGACAATCCATCATTAAACTTTTCAAAGTCTTCTTTATAAAGAAATAGTTTGTGTTTTTCAAAATGAAAAGATCCGTCTTGTTGAAAACGTTTCTTGCTTTCAGTGATTGTTAAATAATAATCGCCACCGCGAGTAGACTTTACATCGAAAAAGTAAGTTCTTTTTCCAGCTCTTACAGCGTTAGAGTAAATTTCATCTCTGTAATTATTTTTATCGTTTTCTTCCATCTTGTTTAATTACTATGCAATTTACTTAACTCTTTTCTTATAGCAAAAGAAACCCAAACAAATCATTGTTTTTTTTCCATTAATTGCTTTTTATGAATTTCATAATAATAGCCTTGTTTTTTAATTAATTCTGAATGATTTCCATTTTCTACAATGCTACCTTTTTCTAATACTATTATTTGATTTGCTGATGATACAGAGCTTATCCTGTGCCCAATAATTACAGTGATATCACTTTTAACATTGCTATATAAATTTTTTAATATTTTATCTTCTGTTTCAGTATCTACAGCAGAAAGGCAATCATCTAGTATTAAGACATCGGGTTTCCTAATTAACGCTCTAGCTATAGAAATTCTTTGTTTTTGACCACCAGAAAGAGTGATGCCTCTTTCTCCAATTTTGGTGTTGTATTTTTCCGGAAAATCCATAATGTCTTCATGGATTTGTGCTTGTTTAGCGGCATTAATTACTAGCTCAGCATCTATATTGTCATTTTCAATACCAAACAAAATGTTGTTTTTAATAGTGTCTGAAAACAGAAAAACATCTTGAGGAACATATCCAATTTTAGCTCTTAGACTAAATAAATTGAATTCATTTATTTCTTTAGAATTAATTTGAATGGTTCCGTTGTTTAAATCGTAAAGTCTACAAATTAGATTAGCAATGGTTGACTTTCCAGAACCTGTTCTTCCAATTATACCTAAAGTTTGACCTTTATTAAGCTGAAATGTAATGTTATTTAAAGCTTTTATGTTGGTTTGCTCATATTCAAAAAACACATTGCTAAAAGCTAAAGAATTAATACTGCCAATTTGGTGTTCAGGGTTAAGGTTTTCAATTGTTTCATTTTGAAGCAAAAATTCATTTATTCTTTTTTGTGATGCAGCAGCTCTTTGTATTAGAGATGTAACCCAACCAATAGATGCAAACGGCCATGTAAGAAGGTTGATGTAGAAAATGAATTGTAAGATGTCACCATAATCAATTTCGTTGTTTATTGTTTTAATACCACCAATGTAAATTGTTAGAATTGTACTTAAACCAATTAATAGCACAATAGCAGGAAGAAAAAATGAATTTACAAAAGCCAGACTTAAAGATGCTCTTTTGTAGTTTTCTGTTTCATTTTTAAAATTATCTTGAAAATAAGCTTGTCTATTGTAAGCTTTTAAAACTCTTATTCCAGAAAATGCTTCTTGAACAAAAGTAGATAGCATAGACTGTTGTTTTTGTGTTTTTTCACTTTTTTTATTAATAACAAAACTGATTTTATAAATTATAAAAGATAATATTGGTAAAGGAGTGAGTACGTATAGAGTAAGACTTACATTCTTGTTAAACATAAATGTAATGACCATAGTAAAGAGAACAAATACATTAAGTGTGTACATAATGGCAGGACCTAAATACATTCTAACCTTACCAACATCTTCACTAATTCGGTTCATTAAGTCACCAGTATTGTTTTTTTTAAAAAAAGACATGCTTAATGATTGATAATGATCAAAAATGTCATTTTTCAAATCATATTCAATTTTTCTAGACATTACGATGATAGTTTGCCGGGTTAGAAATAAGAACAATCCGCTAATAAATGCATAAGCCAAATAGACAAGGCTTAGCTTTAAACCAGCATTCCAAAGCTCATTTCTTGTATTAACATCACCATTTTGTGCGTCTTTAAAATAATTGGAAATTTCATCTGCTGCTTGGTCAACAATTGCAGGCATGTAAACCTTGAAGAGGTTGGAGAAGATAATAAATAAAAAGCCTAGCAAAAGATACCACTTGTATTTTGCTAAATATTTATTGAGATGGAAAAGAGGTTTCATTAATTGATTTCAAATATAATAGTAATCAAGAATATTTTTATGAAATAATATTTAATATTAGACATTATATTACATTTGCAAAGCTCTTTATAGATTAACCAGTTATTAAATCCTATTCAACGATAAATTGATGGAAGTTAAAGAAGTTTCAAACAACAATAGTAAACAGTCAGATGTTGTCTCTGAGATGTTTACAATGGGACATGAAAAAGTGCTCATTTGCCAAGATCCTGAATCAGGATTAAAAGCCATAATTGCTGTTCACAGCACAGTATGCGGTCCATCTTTGGGTGGGACTCGAATGTGGTCATATAAGAGTGAATCGGAGGCTCTTCGAGATGTGTTGAGATTGTCTCGTGGGATGACCTACAAAAATGCCATTTCAAATCTTAATTTAGGTGGTGGTAAAGCTGTAATAATTGGTGATTCTAGAAAAGACAAATCGGAAGCTTTATTCAGAAGCTTTGGTAGGTATGTTGAAAGTCTTGCAGGAGCATACATCACAGCTGAAGATGTTGGAATTAGTCCTCAAGACATGATTCACATATCAAAAGAAACTAAACATGTTTCCGGAATGCCAGGTAAGAGTGGAGATCCATCCCCAGTTACTGCTTTTGGCGTTTACATGGGAATGAAAGCTGCGGCTAAAATTCAATTTGGAAATGATTCTTTAAATGGAAAGAAAATTGCGGTTCAAGGTGTTGGTCATGTTGGAGAATACTTGGTTGGTTATCTTTCTAAAGAGGGTGCAGACATTACTATAACTGACATTCATGAAGATATTCTAAGCCATGTAGCAAAGAAATATTCTTGTAACGTTGTTAATCCTAACGATATTTATAAAATAGACATGGACATTTATGCACCTTGTGCATTGGGGGCAACTGTTAATGATCATACACTTCAAGAATTAAAATGTAGTATCATTGCTGGTGCAGCTAACAATCAATTAGCAGATGAACATGTACACGGTAGTTTATTAATGGAAAAGGGTATATTATATGCTCCCGATTTTTTAATTAATGCTGGTGGAGTAATGAATTGTTATGCTGAAGTGATGAATATTTCTAGTGAAGAGGTAATGAAAATGGCCGAGAATATATATTCTACAACATTTAATATTATTCAATCTTCTAAAAATGAAGGGTTGCCTACATTTTTAGTTGCAAACAGAATGGCTGAGCAAAGAATTCAAAAGGAATTAGCTGCTAAAAAAAATTCTTGATATGTTAAATAGAAGACAGATAAGAATTAAAATTCTTCAATCATTGTATGCTTTCTTTCAATCTGACAATGGTAGTAACCCTGCTGGTAACAAGGAATTAATGCTAAGTATCTCTAAAATGTACGAAATGTATGTTTTTTACTTAACACTATTTGGTGAATTAGCAAGACATGCAGAGCTAAAGTTAGAAGAGGTAAGAAATAGAAAGATTTCAAGTTCTAAAGACGCAATAGTTCATCAAATTTTTTTAAAGAATTCATTTATTAAAACACTTGGTAGCAATACATCTTTGTTAAATGCTGCAGAAAAGCTAAGTGTAAATTGGGTGGGCGATGTGAAACAAGATATTGTAAAGAAATTATACAATTATCTTCTAAATTCTGAGGCTTTTCTGGAGATTTCTAATGAAGAAGGCACTGGCTTTACATTAGATAAAAGTAATTGCATTAAGTTATTTAAAAAGGAGATATGTAATTTTGATTTAATACATCATTTCTTTGAAGAAAACAGCATTTATTGGGTAGATGATATAGATCATGTTTGTTCAATGGTTTTAAAAACATTAAAATCATTAAATGAAGATGGTGAAGATCAAGAAATAATTCTTCCGCTATGGAAAGAGGATGAAGAGCAATTCGCAAAAGATTTATTTCAACTAACTCTATCAAATAAAGAAAAATATGATTTAGTACTTGCTAGTTATACAAAAAACTGGGATCAGGATAGATTGGCTAAAATGGACATGATTCTTATGAATATGGCCATAAATGAAGCAAGTTCGTTTTCTTCTATTCCCATTAAGGTAACTCTTAATGAATACATAGAGATTTCTAAATTTTATTCAACGCCAAAGAGTAATGGTTTTATTAATGGAATTTTAGACAACGTTTTTGCAGATTTAAAAAAGAAAGGTGTGATTAATAAAACAGGAAGGGGATTAATAGGATGAAAAATTTAATAATTATTTTACTATTTTCTTTAATTACTGCAAGTTGTATTACAGATAAAACAGATCAGCTACCTGCAATTACTGTAGATATGATTGATCCTGAAAACCCGCCAGTTATAGAGTTTTCAGAATTAGAATATGTTTTTGATACTTTAGCAATGGGCTCAACTATTTCACACACATTTACTTTTAAAAATGTTGGTAAAACGCCACTTTTAATTCATTCTGTAAAAGCTGCATGCGGTTGTACTGTTTTAAAAGACTGGCCAAAGCATCCAATACTTCCTGGAGAAAAAGGTGAGATTCCAATTGAGTTTACTCCTAAGAGACCTGGGTCTCAACGAAAATATATTTCAATAATTGCCAATACTAGACCTGCTACAAATCGTTTGTTTCTCAAAGGAGAAGTTGTAGGTATTTAATAATAAATAAATAATAATAGAATGATTTTTTTAAAAACACCTCAAGAGCCTAATGGCTGGACTACCTATGCATTTTTTGGTGCAATGCTATTGGTTTTTTACTTTTTTATGATTAGACCTCAAAATAAGAAAAGAAAAAAATTAGAAGAGCTTAGAAATAATTTAAAAAAAGGAGATAGTGTTCAAACAATCGGTGGAATTCACGGTAAAGTAGCTGAAGTTAAAGAATCAACAATTATACTTCAAGTAGAAGGTGGTGTTAAACTTAAGGTTGAAAAATCTGCAGTTTCTTTAGATAGCTCTACGCAATTAACAACTGAGACTGCTGGGAACGCTGCAATGGGTGGTGGAGATAAAAAATAAATTAAAATGCTTAAGATTGGTTTAACAGGAGGTATTGGAACTGGTAAAACAGCAGTTGCGAATATTTTTTCAGATCTTGGCATTCCAATTTATAACTCTGACTTAAGTGCCAAAAAGTTAATGAATTCCAATAAAAATCTGGGAAAATTAATAACTCAATCGTTTGGAAATGAATCTTTTAAATATGGTTATTTAAATAAGAATTATCTATCAGAATTAGTTTTCAATTCTAAAAAATCATTAGATAAACTAAATTCAATTGTACATCCTTTTGTTGCTGAAGATTTTAATTCTTGGGTTGCAGACCAGGATGCGAAATACATTATTAAAGAAGCTGCAATTTTAATTGAAAGCGGAGCTTATAAACAAATGGATAAAATTATTCTTGTTACTTGTCCCTTATCAATTAGAATAGAAAGAGTGCTAGCTAGAGATAGAAGTTTAGAAGAAGATGTTTTACAACGAATTAATAATCAGATGAGTGATAAAGAAAAAATAAAATATTCTGATTATATTATTGAAAATGATTTATCTGTATTGGATTTGAAAAATCAGGTTGAAATACTACACTCTAAACTATTATTAGCATCTAAAATTTAATTAATCGTATTTAAAAAAGCCTAAGTATTCAGTCTTTTTAATTTCTCCATTTTTAATAAAAATTTTAAAGCTTTTGTCTCTGTTACTTTCGTTAAATTTTAGTAGGTATTCATTTTTATTTATTTCCTTTAACCATTTAAGATTATAGTTGTTTAGTTTGCTAAAAGCATCTAAATATTCAATAGAATTTGAAGCAACGGTGTCTAGCTGCATATCGTACAAGCATATATTTTCGTTTAAAAAAGGTTTAATATCGCTCATGTTATTTTCTATTACTGCCTGAGCAAATTTAGTTGTTAATTCTTTGTTGGTAATTTTGGTTGCAGTGTTTCCAAAAAACAGATAAGCAATGAATATTGCAGCAACTATTCCTGCCAAATCTGCAATTAATCCTGCAGTAATAGCATAACGAGTCTTACGAATGCTTACAGAACCAAAGTAAACAGCTATTATGTAAAAAGTGGTATCTGTTGCTCCTTGAAGGGTAGAAGTTAGCTTACCAATAAAACTATCTACTCCAAAGTGTTGGAATGATTCAAGCATTAAACCTCTTGCCCCCGATCCACTAAGCGGTTTCATAAAAGCGGTTGGTAATCCATTAACAAAAGAAGTGTTTTCTAGAAATAAACCAAAAAATGAAGCAATAGCACCAATTATAATGTCCATAGCCCCTGATGCTCTAAAAACTCCAATGGAAACGATAATAGCGACTAAATAGGGAATTATTTTAATGGCAATGTTAAATCCTCCTTTAGCACCCTCGATAAATGCTTCGTAAACATTTATTTTTTTTCTTAATGCTAAAAGAATAAAACAGCAAATAATTCCATATAGAATAATACTACTTATCAAAGCAGATTGTGTTTTAAGTTGTTCGGGATTAAGTTGAGAAAAATAATAAATAGCACCGGCAATTAGTGTTGAAATCCCCCCTAGATAAGCTAATATTATTTTATTAAAAAGATTTATTTTTTGATAGATTGCAACTGTAATTAGACCTACAATAGAAGCAAAAAAAGTGGCTAGAAGTATGGGTATAAAAACATCTGCAGGATTTTCAGCACCAAACTGACTTCGGTAGTTCATTACTGTTATAGGAATAAGGGTAAGACCAGAAGTATTTAATACCAAAAACATGATCATGGCATTACTTGCTGTATCTTTTTTATCATTTAGTTCTTGCAGCTCGTTCATGGCTTTTAAACCCATTGGTGTTGCTGCATTGTCTAGGCCAAGCATGTTGGCGCAAAAATTCATCATCATAGAACCTCTAGCAGGGTGGTTTTCAGGAATACCAGGGAATAGTTTATTGAAAAAGGGCCCAACTAGTTTAGAAAGAAGCTGTACAGCACCTCCTTTTTCACCTATGTTCATTATTCCTAGCCAAAGACAGAGAATGCCGGTAAGACCAATTGCAATTTCAAATGAAACTTCAGCCATATCAAAGGTGCTACTGACCATAGCTGAGAACACTTCCATGTCGTGCTGGAAAATAGTTTTATATAGTGCCACAACTAGGGCAATAAGAAAAAACGCAATCCATATGTAGTTGAGAACCATTTAATATAAAATTCTTAAAATATAGCTATCATGTAAACATCATAAATTAAAGTTTTCAAGAAAGTTTTTAAGAAAGTGGATTAACAATAATATATTTGATATCTGATTAAATCATAAAAATTGAAAACAACACTTATAATTACTTTTACTTTTTTTTGTATAAATTTAATAGGGCAGGTTGTTCCTGAACCGCCACCTGTTAATAAAATTACTGTTGCAACTTCAGAAAATGATGTTGTTTATGATATTGTAGAGGAACCTGCTTCATTTCCTGGAGGTATGAAAGAGATGATGAAGTATATTTTGAAAATGTAAAATATCCAGAAATTGCCCGTTCTAATGGTATTCAGGGAAGAGTTTATGTGCAATTTGTTGTTTTTAAGGACAGTTCAATCAAAGATGTAAGAGTCATAAAAGGATATCATTCTGATTTAGATAAAGAAGCAGTTAGGGTAATTAAAAATATGCCAAATTGGATACCAGGAAAACAAAAAGGTAAAGCAGTTAATTCTAAATTTACTATTCCTATAAGTTTTAAATTAGAAAAATAACTGTTAAAATAATGATTCAATTATTTAATAGCCCCATTCCTTGGCGAATAATTTGTAAATCACCAGATGTGCAATCTACAATTGTTGAAGCTTGATTTTTTCCATAACCAGAGTCAATTACTACATCTACATCATTTTCATAATTTTGAAAAATAGATTCAGGATCTGTAGTATATAACCTAATTTTATCATCATCGTGAACAGATGTGCTTACAATAGGGTGGCCCAACTCTTTAACAATAGCCCTTGTAATAGGGTGGTCAGGTACTCTTATTCCAACTTCCTTTTTATTTGTTCCAAATAGTTTTGAAACATGAGTATTAGCATTGAGTATAAAAGTAAAAGGACCAGGAAAAGCATTTTTTAGCGCCCTAAAAATATTTCTTTCCATGGGTTTTGTGTACGATGCTATGTCACTAAGATCATCGCAGATTAATGAAAATTGAGCGTTTTTAAGTTTAATTCCTTTAAATTTAGCAAGCTTGTCCATTCCCTTTTTATTCATTAAACTAGTTGCAAATGCATAAATAGTATCTGTTGGTATAACTGCTATACCACCATTTCTAAGAATGTCTGCAACTTCTTTAATTTTTCTATGGTCAGGATTATTTCCTGGGATTTGAACAAGCATCTTTTAGAGAGCTTTTATCCGTTTGCTTTTTTGAAATCTGCAAGAAATTTTTCCAAACCACTATCTGTTAGAGGATGTTTAGCTAGTGCCTTAATTGCGCTTATAGGACCTGTCATTACATCTGCACCAATTTCAGCACATTGAATAATGTGCATTGGATGTCTTACTGATGCTGCTAGAATTTGTGTTTCAAAACCATAGTTATCATAGATAAGTCTTATTTGGTCTATAAGATCAATTCCATCAGTACTTACATCATCTAATCTTCCAATGAAAGGAGAAACGTAAGTTGCACCAGCCTTTGCAGCAAGCAGTGCTTGACCAGCAGAAAACACAAGCGTACAATTTGTTTTAATTCCTTTATTTGAAAAATATTTAATGGCTTTAATCCCTTCAGTTATCATAGGAACTTTAACTACAATATTTGGGTGCAAAGCAGCTAACTTTTCTCCTTCTTCAACCATGCCATTAAAATCGGTAGAAATTACTTCGGCACTTACGTCTCCATCAACAATTTCGCAGATTTTCTTATAGTGGTTAATAATGTTTTCACTTCCTGAGATTCCTTCCTTAGCCATAAGTGATGGGTTAGTGGTAACACCATCAAGAATGCCCAAGTCTTCAGCTTCTTTAATTTGTTCGAGGTTGGCAGTATCTATAAAAAATTTCATTTGTTAAATTTAAGTTGCAAAGTTAATTTTCTACTTTAATATTTACTACTAAATCTATTAACATTTACAACCTACTTTTAACAGGATGTTAGTTTAAATAATAATCCCTCGCATTGACAGCCATTATTGTAAGAAGGACAGATAAATTTAATATTACAATTAGGTCTCCAGATTTTACCTAATCCCTTTAGAGGAATTAAGTTGTTATTTTTATAAAGTTTTTCAATGTTTATACCATTCAAGTCTTTCCAAGCAACTGAGTAAACCGGGATTTTTTCATCTAATTCTTTTAGCATTTTTTTGAGCAGAGTCGATCCAATACCTTTTTTTTGTTCACTAAATTTTATAGCAATTACATCTATTAAATAATGAAATTCAGAATTGATTTTGATATTAGTAATGTTTTTACCTTTTGAACCAGAAAATTTATGAATAATTGAGAAGCCAATAACATTTTCGTTTCTCATTGCAACATAGTAAGAATGATTTCTATTTTTTAATTCGAAATATATAGACTTGTGGTAGTTTTTCCCAAATTCAGAAAATGAAATAGCTAAGCAATCATCAATGTCATTTTGATTCATTTTTCGAATGTAGTGAGAAGAAACCAAAATAGGGGAGGTTAGAAAAAAATGGGCAAGCTACTTATATCGCACCGCTCAACCACATACCCTTGCTATGTTCCCATCCTGGGGGATTCTGCAGGAGCTGGTCGTATAAGACTTGCCCGGTGCAAATGTAATATTTTTCATTAAAAAAGAACTAAAATAATTTAATCATTCAAATGATATTTTTCACCATTAATTACACCAACAACTTTACAGGAAAGAGAAGTGTTTAAAAAAGGAGAATTATCACTTAAAGATTCATTATTTTCTTTTGTGAATGTGAATTCTTTATTAGGATTAAATAACGTAACGTTTGCTTTAAATCCTTCCTTTATAACAGGCGTATCAAGCTCTAGAATCGTTCTAGGGTTGATGGCCATTTTGATGATAATCTCTTCAAGACCTATGCTTTTTGATAAGTGTGTTACTGCTAGTGGAAAAGCTGTTTGAGTTCCTATAATTCCAAATTCTGCTATGCTAAATTCCATTTTTTTAGATTCTAAATCTTGTGGAGTATGGTCAGATGTAATTACATCAATAACACCACTTTTTAAACCTTCTATTAGTGAATCTTTGTCCTCTTGGGTTCTTAGTGGAGGTAGAACTTTAAAATTGCTGTTAAAATCTCTAAGTGAGTCATCAGTAAGAATTAAATTATGTATAGCTACACTTGAAGAAACATTAATGTTGTTTTGTTTTGCTTCTAAAAGCATTGGTACAGTTGCTCTGCTAGAAATCGTTGTAAAGTGAATTTTAGCATCGTTATAAGATGTTAGAAATAAATCTCTACTCATTTGAAGCTCTTCTGCTATTGAAGGTATACCTTCTAAACCTAATTTTGTGCTTTCAACACTTTCGTTCATTTGACCGTTATGGGATAGGCTAGAATCGTAAGGAAAAGAAAAAACTAAACCATTGAAATTTTTTGTGTAGAGCAGTGCTCTTGCCATAAGACCTGCTGATGTAGTGTTTTTCTTTCCATCAAAAAATGCAACTGCTCCAGAAGATTTTAAGTCGAACATTTCAGAGAGCTCAGCACCTTTTAAGTCTTTAGAAATGGTCCCGATAGGATGTAAATCAACTAAATGCTTAGCAGTTTTGTTAATGCAAAATTCAATGGCACTTTTGTTGTCTCTTGGTGGGATTGAATTAGGTGAAAGACCAACTCCAGTAAATCCACCTTGCATGGCAGCATTACAACCAGTCTCAAGAGTTTCTTTGTATTCAAAACCAGGTTCACCAAAATCAACTAATAAATCAAATAAACCAGGGCATATATGTAAACCATCTTCTTCAATAATTAAAGCACCAGCTGGCGGTTTGATGTCATTAGCAACTTTAACAACCATTCCATTTTCAATTAACAAATCCTTAGTTTGCTTATTGAATGGAGAATTCGGATCAATAATGGTAACTTTTTTTAAAAAAATAGCTGTCTTCATTTTCATTATATTAATCTAATAAGAAGTATTTCTAACCCCAAAAATACTAAAGTGAGGATAATAAAATACTTCCAATACAAAATTCCCTTTGTTTCGTTAGTGATGTTAATGAATTTTTGCTTGTTAATAGTCTCATACAGCTTAAAATAAGCAGAAAGTGATGTGTTCTCTAATTTAATTTTTAAATCGTTTAAAGAAAGGAATTCCATGTTGGATTCGTTTCTACTGTAATTATAGGCAAATCCATCTAAAATAGAGTTGCTGTAATTCACATTAAAGTTGCCAGGGTTATCAATTTGATTGTTTATAAGTAATAAGCTATTTTGATCAGATTTTTTGTATCCAGGAATAAAAACTAGAGAATTATCTTCAGATATAATTTTTAGTTCTGAAACATCAGAAATATTTATGGGAGACTTTATAATATTATCCCTACCAATTTGATAGCTAAGGTTGTTTTGCTGTTCACAAAGCTCAGTAATTCTTAAAATAGTAGGCACAAAAATAGCGTGCTTAATAAAATTAGTGAATTTTAAATCTGTTGAAGTAGTAAAAGTGTAAATAGAACCTTTTTTATCTTTAGTTTCAATTAAAAATGGATCTTGGTTATTTAGATTAACCACACTAACTGAATTAGAATTAGATTTAATCTTCAATTTATAATTTTCTTTTACATAAGGTAAATTAATATTTTCTTTTATTTGATCAAAAACATTATTGTAAATAGGATGCTGATAGTTTAATTGTCCAACTTTTTTAGCTGTGGTATCCAATCCTATAAAAGACAATTCATATTTGTTATATAGTTTATTGTAAGAACTGATATTTACTTCGTTTCCTGGAAATACAATAAGCGTTTTTCCAGCATCAACAAACTCTTGAAGTGATGTTGTTAAACCTGAGTTAATGTCATTTATATTTTCTAGAATAATTAAATCTTGCGATCTTATTTTTGAATAATCTAATGAGCCTATTGGAAAAGAAAGAAAATTAGCATTTGGTAAAGTAGAGTAGAGGGATTTAAAATATTTCTCTTTTGAATAACTCTCTTGGCTTGTTAGATGAAGAATGTTAAAAGAAGAATTTATTTTGTAAGTGATGAAATAGGTGTCGTCAAAAATTAAACTAGGTTCTGCATAATCTAATAATTTAATTTCTACATGTTTAATTCCTGGCTCTCTAATCATAAATGGTATTTCAATAATTTGCTCAGTATTTTGGTTGATTTCACCTGAGCTCAAACCTTTGGTTTCATTTCTATTAAAAATAGCCTCAAGCCTAAAAGTCAATTTAGACTTATAGGTATTTATCAATTTCACCATTATAACTTCTTGCTTGTTAATTCTTCTATTAGGAGTTTCAAACCATACAGAATCAATATAAATGTTTCCAGTATTTACATTTGAAAAAGGCAAGAGATGTACATACAAAGAAGTGTCTAAAGAAATATTATTGAATGATGATGTTGATTTTTGAAGGTCGGTTAGCCAAAATACATCTTTTTTGATTTTAAATTCTTCTAATAAATCAGATTGTTTAAGGTATACATCCGAAAAAGATTTTTGAATATAAGTTGGCTGGGTTTCAGAGATAAGTTTTTTTACCTGAGTTTTAGAAATAACTCTTTGTAAATTGTTCTCAAAATCATTTGTTGTAAATAAAAATCTAGTTCCTGAAGAATATTGTTCTACAAGGTCTAGTGCTTGTTGCTTGGCAAGATCTAATAAACGATCGTTTTGATTTTTATTACTCATACTTAGCGAATTGTCTAAATAAATTCCTGTAATTTTTTCAATGTCTATATTCTGATTATTGTAAGGTTTAAATGGAAAGCAAAATGCCAACACTAAAGAGCAGATGGCTAATATTCTAGAAATAAGAATTAATATGTGTTTTAATTGAGATCTGTTTTTTGTTTCAGTTTTAATACTTTTTAATAAAGAAATATCTGAATAATAGATTTTTTTATATCGTCTGAAATTAAATAAATGAATTACTATTGGAATAGCAATAAGTGAAATTGCCCACAAGAACTCAGGGTATAAAAATGTCATTTGCTTGTAAATTTAAAACTTTCCATAATTTATTTTTCTATTCCCATCCCAAAAAGAGCAAAGTCATATTTTACAGGATCGTTTATGTCTAATTTTCTTAATGAATAATCAAGTTCATTTACTGCTTTTAAATCATTCTGTTTTCGAAATAATAATTTATTGTCTCTAGCTGATCTTCCACTATGAACATCTAGCGGACAAGAAAGTTTAGAACTAGGTATTTTGTTCCAAATACCAAAATCTACCCCTTTATTATCTTTTCTTACCATCCAACGTAAAAACATGTTTAATCTTTTAGCTGCAGATCCTTTTAATGGGTTGGCAATGTGTTTAGATGTTCTAATCTTAGCAAAATCAGTTGGAATAAAAATATTTCTAAAATGGGTTATTGCTTGTGCCGCTTCGTTTTCTTTTGCAAATCCATTTGTGAAAACACTTTCAAGACCATTGTGGTTTTGATAAATTTCTTTAATCCTTAATGTAAAAAAATGAAAATCAAATCCATTAAATGTTCGGTGTTTAAAGTTATTAATTATTGCTAAATCTGATTCCTTGTAATTCATAATAAAGTCATAAGGTTGTTTGTTCATTAAATCAACCATTTTATGTGCACTTTTTAAGATTGAATTTCTATTCCCCCACGAAATTGTAGCTACCAATAAACCTATAACCTCAATGTCTTCTTTTTTAGAAAATTGATGGGGAATAGAAATGGGGTCTTTTTCAATAAAATTTGAACGATTGTATTTATCTACGAAAAAATCTAATTTTTGCTTTGTCTCAATGTTAAACAATTCTGCTCCTATTTAATTTCAATTTCAATTTTTTCAGCTTTATCGTTTACTCCAGTTTTAATTAAAGCACTATAATAAAACTTGCTTACTTCAACTACTGTTACAAGTAATTTAACTTCAGTATGGTTGATTAACGATTTTATTCTAGACTTCTTTAAGGTAAGTTCGTAATTACAATCATCAATCCATTTAATGTCAAATTTATGTCTAACTCTTTGTCTTGAATACCTTTCTATTTGCACATTAGACTTCCTTCTAATTTTAATGCTTCCTCCTTGCGGACCAACCATTTCAAATCGCCCTTTTTTAACTTTCCAACATTTTATTTCTTCTTTTTGAGAAAGCAATGTTCCTACAAAAAATAAGCAAATTAAAAATGTGAAAACCTTTACCATTTTAAAAAAGATTTAGTAATGGATTTTTCGTTATTAAACAATTGAATGAAATACATTCCTACAGGAAAATTAAGAGTGGAAATGGAGTTATTAGCATTTCTTAGTTGTTCTACTTGTACAAGTTGTCCGAATGAATTATAAAGCTTTAATGTGTAATTTTCTAAATCTAAACTTGATGACGAGAGCTGAATTAGTTCTCTTGCTGGGTTAGGAAAAATTTTAAAGGTGTTTGAAGAGTTGCTAATTCCAACTGGAGCAGACTGACCCTCAAATATTTTAATATTATCAAGATACAAGTTGTTTCCTTGCCTGTTAATTGTTTCAAATTTAACAATTACATCTTCACCTGAAAATAAAGATAAATCAACTGTATCGTTTCTCCAGTGTGAACTGTATTGAGGTATGAAATCGTGTTTTACGGTGTCTAGAGTGCTAAGCTCATTGTCAAATTTTTCATAAATTAAAAAGTCAAATGTATTGCCACAATTATTTGATAAATATATTTTAAAAGTGTCTTTGACAACGTTACTCGGACTCCTCTGCTGGTAAGCAATGTCGAAAGTTAAAAATAAATCTGTGTTATTTGAAAGAGTTATTTTAGGTGTTAAAAGTCCATCTTTTTGATTGTCTCTAGGACTGTAAGAGTATAATTTTATACATGCAGATTTTGAACTCCAATTTAGACCTTCAGTACTGTCAGAAACCCAAGTTAAATCCGCATCTTCATTTTCGATAACCCAAAGTGAGTCAGTAATTCCATTTTCAAAATGTTCTATAAAAGGTAGACTTGAAAATTCATTTACTATTGAAAATCGTTTGATAACACTGTTGTTAAAATAGTCACTTTCTGATGAGCTATTGCTAATTTCACCTATGATTTGAAGTTCTTTCTCTCCCGAACCTTGAATAGTTATTGAAGGGATAATTATATTAGCTGAACTTTGAGGAGACAAGGTGCCAGTCCAGCTAAAGTTTTGAATAACAATACCATTAACTTTAATTTTAAAATCAACAGAATTAATAGTAAAGTCTCCTTTATTTGAAAAATTTATTGTTGGAGAAAAGTTGTTTTCGCAAGTGAATGATGATATGTTAGCAATTTTAATTGAATCGAGAGCTAAATCATAATTTAAAGCAATAGGATCTATTGGAGTGTTTGTAGAAGATAAATATTGAAATGCAGCATACACATCAATTAATCCCATTCCAAAAGTGTTGTCTTCTCCCGGATCTCCCATGTCAATAGCAGTTAAATACAGTGCCCATAAAAGATCCTCACCACTTAAATAGGGGAAAGCTTCTTTTAAAAGTAAAATTGCTCCAGAAACATGAGGTGCTGCCATGCTAGTACCAGAAATAGTATTGAAATCATCAATCCCCCAAGCTGATCTTACACCTTGTCCAGGAGCAACAACTTCAGGATGAATAATTAATGAACCAATTCCAGGACATTGTATGGGGCCTCTTGTTGAAAAATTAGATATTGCATATGGAAAACTTAAGTTACCATTTATACTACCAACAGAAAAGGTGTTAACTTCTGAAGTGTTTATTCTTTGGGGTGAATTTACTGTAGAATTGTTTGGACCAGAATTACCTCCTGAAAATACATTTGCAATTCCAGCAGCTTCAATTGCATTCATTAAGTTCACTACAAATCCATTACAATGGATGGTGTCATTTCCATCATACCATCTCCAGCTATTGTTTATAACATCAGGAACATCCCAAGTGGTAGAAGTGTCATTGTCTGGGTTTAAAGCCCATTCAAATGCTTCAATCATGTTTACAATTGGTGGTAACCCTTGCACAGTTGATGTAACAAAGTCATTTGCTATCCAATAGGAGCCAAACGCTACTCCTATGGTGTCATTAGTTGACTTTATTAAACCAGCAATTGTTCCTAATGTATGCGTTCCATGATTTTGTACTGAGCCATTTGGAAATGAATTAAAATATCCAATCCAGCTCTGATTCATTGGATACCTGTTCCCAATAAATCTTTCTTTAAAAGCAGGATGAGTAGGCCAAACACCAGTATCGTAATTATAAGCTAATCTTCCTTTACCGGTATATCCCAATGCCCACATAGCAGGTGCATTTATTGCAACTAGACCATTTTCAACTCCATTGGGTTGTTTTGAAGAAAATTCTTCAATTTTAAATTCATCGTATGGAATAAATTCATTGTTTTCCAAATCAACAAATAAAATGTTTTTAAACTGCTCGAGTTCTATAATAGTGTTGTAGTCTACTAAAGCGACAATAATATTTACAATCCAAAAAGATTTAATGTTGGAGTTTGGTATGTTTTTACTTTTAAAGAAATCTAATATTTGATGCTGAGATTCATAAGATTGATTGATTAAAACTTCATTTACTTTTTTAACTCTTTTGTCCAACGTTGTGTTTTGAGCTTTAAATTTTTCATTTAAATTATAACAATCGACATTTTTAATGAATTCAATGCGAATTGGAATCAATTCATCCAAATGGCTATCCATGTACTGTTTTAGTTCTATGGTAGTATTACTTTGCGCAAAGCCAAATGTAATCGCTGAAGAAAAGAAGAATAAAAAGAGAAAATATTTCATTAATTAAAAATGCTAGGATATTGAGAAGGATTGTATTCATACATTATGGAATAAATGGCTTCTACAATGTCTTCATTGTTTGGTTTAGAAAAATAATCGCCATCAGTTCCGTATGCTGGCCTGTGATCTTTTGCGCATAAACATACAGGCTCAGAATCTAAATGAAAATAACCTTTTTGTTTAGTGATAACTTCATTTAGCATGAAAGCAGTTGCACCACCAGAAACATCTTCATCAATGAAAATAATTTTATTGGTCTTTTTTAAAGACTCAACTATAATGTGATTAATATCAAAAGGTAATAATGTTTGAACATCTATTAATTCACATGAAACATTCATTTTTTCAAGTTGTTTTGCAGCATTCAAACATATGTTAAATGTTGAGCCGTAGCTCACAACTGTTATATCGGTTCCATTTTTTACAACCTCAGGAATGCCAATAGGTGTAGTAAATTCCCCAAGATTTGAAGGAATATTTTCTTTAGATCGATAGCCGTTAAGACATTCAATGACTAACCCGGGATCATCTGATTTTAATAAAGCATTGTAGAAACCAGCTGCTTTGGTCATGTTTCTAGGAACACATACAACAATACCTCGAATTAAATTTATTATTCCTCCAAGTGGAGATCCTGCATGCCATACACCTTCAAGCCTATGTCCTCTAGTTCTAATGATTAATGGTGCTTTTTGACCACCCTTTGTTCTGTAAGAAACAGTAGCAAGGTCATCAGACATGATTTGTAGACAATAAAGTAAATAGTCTAAATATTGAATTTCGGCAATTGGACGTAATCCTCTTAAGGACATTCCAATTCCTTGACCTAGAATTGTTGCTTCACGGATACCAGTATCAAAAACTCTTTTTTTCCCAAATTCTTCTTGCATTCCCTCCATTGCTTGATTTACACCACCAATGTGACCTGTGTCTTCACCAAATGTAATTACTTCAGGATTTTTATTAAATATTTCTCTAAAATTTTCTCTTAATATAACTCTGCCATCAACAAGACTTGAATCTTTAAACTCCGGTTTAATTTCTTTAATATTTATAGCAGATTTTTCATTCTCTGAATACAATAAAGAGCTGTAACGATCATGTGAATCAATTGCAGCTTTGTTAATGAAATCTAAAACATTCTTTTTTGAAGGTAAGTTTTCGTTTCTTACTAAATAAAGAGCAGTTTTAACTGCCTTGTAAATGTCTTTTCTTAGTGGATCAATTGTAGTTTTTATTCGAGTTGCTAATTCATTTATTTCGTTCTTATTTTCACTTTCTAAAGCAAGGTTAGAAAGTAATTGAATGGACTTCTCTTTTTCAGTCTTAATGTCATCATTAAATGCTTTCCATGCCTTTTTAGCTGCATCTTTAACAAATGTTTTAGCGGTATTTTCAATGTCAGCTAACTCATTTTTAGATGCTAAGGGTTTATTTAATGCGTTATTATTACTAAGTATCCACTCTTTAAACTTTAAATTGCAGTCGTATTTTTTTGCCCATTCTAATCTCTCTTTAGATTTATATCTTTCATGAGATCCAGAAGTGGAATGCCCTTGAGGCTGAGTAATTTCTTCTACATGAATAAGAACAGGAACATGATTTTTCCTGCAAAACTTAATAGCATTGTGATAAGTACTAACTAGGGAAGGGTAGTCCCAGCCATTTACGTTATATATTTTATATCCGTTTGTGTTCTCCTGTTTTTCTAATCCAGAAAGAAGAACTGAAATACTTCCTTTAGTTGTTTGGTATTTTTTTGGTACAGAAATTCCATACCCATCATCCCATACAGACATGGCCATTGGAACTTCTAAAACACCTGCAGCGTTAATTGTTTCCCAAAATATTCCTTCTGATGTACTTGCGTCACCAATGGTTCCAAAAGCAACTTCATTTCCATTAGCTGAAAAATTTGATAGTTTGCTCAATGAATCATTGTCTTTGTATATTTTAGATGCTAATGCAAGCCCTAGAAGTCTAGGCATTTGTCCAGCTGTTGGAGAGATGTCTGCTGAAGAGTTTTTTTGATGCATTAAGTTTTTCCAGGACCCGTCATTATTTAAACTTCTAGTTGCAAAATGCCCACCCATTTGTCTTCCTGCAGATGAAGGTTCTTCATCTATATTTGTATGAGCATAAAGGCCAGCAAAATATTGTTGAACTGTAAGAGAGTCAATGGCCATCATAAACGTTTGATCACGGTAATAACCAGATCTAAAATCACCATTTTTAAATTGCTTAGCCATAGCAATTTGAGCTAACTCTTTTCCATCACCAAAAATTCCAAATTTTGCTTTACCTGTAAGTACTTCTTTACGACCCAAAAGAGATGCTTCTCGACTTATACATGCTAGCTTATAATCTGCTAAAACCTCATTAATAAAAGTAGATTTATTAATTGAATTTTCTTTAATGTTCTCTTCTGTTTCTAACCCCATAAATTCATTTAATTTTGCAATTGCAAAAATAAGGAATATTAGGAATTTTTAGTCGATTTTAGTGGATAAAGTAACTATTGCTGATTAAAATAGAATTAATTTTCTTCTACTACATTGTGCTTTGGCAACATATGCAAAATCGAAGTTAGCTTCTATAACGAAAATAATGCTTAACGGATGGCTTGCGTTGTAAGTTTCGTATTGTTTAAATGTCGGTAAGCTTTTGTTTTGCCCGGACAATGAGATTAAATCTTTAAGCCCATAACTTATTCTTAAACCAGTAGTGATGCCGAAATTTTCACTTCCCATTAAATAAGCTCCAAAACCTGCAACAATATTTGCTTCTGATTTTATAAAATCATTTTTTTCAATCCCCTGAAAATAATCAATCTCATCTTCTCTATTTACATTTAAAATAGATTCAATAGATGTGCCAATCTCAGAATATCTGCCATCTTTATTGTGTCTATACATAATAATGTAAGACATTGATTTATAAGAAATGGAGGATTTTAATAAGGGAGAGCTTTCAGAAATACTATCGTACTCGTTGTAAAGAAAATTTTGTTTAAACTTATTGAACGTAAGGTCAAAAGTTATTTCATGATTTTCATTGAAGTTAAATCCAACTTTTGCTCCAAAAGTGTAAGCACCAGAAATTTGATGATTGTAGTCAATATCATCCCAAATATTATTGTTCATTAAAATACTTGTGCCGTAACCACCTTTTAATCCAAGGTCAAACCATGATTGAGTATGATAAGTTGTAAAAATAAAAATGCAACTAAGGACTGCTAATAATTTTCTCATTACTATATTTGATGTTGCAAATGTATGTGTTTAATCATATTAACTTTAATCTTAATTAATATTTATGAAATTACTTGAAGGAAAAGTAGTCTTAATTACTGGAGCTACTAGAGGAATTGGAAAAGGAATTGCTTTGGAATTTGCAAAGCAAGGTGCAGATATTGCTTTCACCTATGTTTCTAGTCCTGAGAAGGCTAAAGAAGTAGAGAATCAACTAAAAGAATTTAATGTAAAAGCTATTGGTTATCAATCTAATGCAGGAGATTTTAATCAAGCACAAGAACTTGTTGATAAAGTTGTTACTGAGTTTGGACAAATCGATACTTTAATAAATAACGCTGGAATAACTAGAGATGGTTTATTAATGAGAATGAGTGAACAAGATTGGGATGACATAATTTCTGTAAACTTGAAATCTGTTTTTAATATGACTAAAGCATCTCTCAGAACTTTTCTAAAACAAAGAAAAGGTTCTATAATAAACATGAGTTCTATTGTCGGTTTACAGGGAAACTCTGGTCAATCAAATTATTCTGCTTCAAAAGCAGGTATTATCGGTTTTTCTAAATCTATGGCCAAGGAGATTGGGTCAAGAAATATTAGATGCAATGTTATAGCTCCTGGTTTTATTGAAACTGAGATGACTGGAGCATTAGATGAAGAAGTTGTTAACAAATGGGTGGAAAACATTCCTCTCAAAAGAGCAGGAACAACTGAAGATATCGCAAACACTTGTGTTTATCTAGCTTCAGATATGAGCGCGTATGTAACTGGGCAAGTTATAAGTGTCTGTGGTGGAATGCTTTCTTAATTACTGATGGGTTTAGATATTGGCTATTCGTTTTATTATGTTATTATTTGTTTTTTTATAGCATTAATATATAGTATTAGCTTATATTTTAAAAACTCAAAGAACAAGCATTTTTCAAAATCAATAATTTATTTGCTTTTTAGTTTAAGGTTCCTACTAGTTTTAGGTTTGTGTCTATTATTATTAGAACCAGTTATTAATTCGAGTTCTGAAAAAATTGAAAAACCGATTTTAGTATTTGCTCAAGATAATTCTGAAAGTATTCTTCTTGGAAGTGATTCTATTTTTTATTTAAATAACTATCAAGATTCAATAAATAAATTAAAGTCTGAATTAGCTCTTAAATATGATGTTAAGACTATTAATTTTGGTTCTAATGCGCAAAAAGGTGATTCACTAAGTTTTAAAGATAAGTATACCAATTTCGATCAACTTTTAACAAATATTAAAGGTCGGTATTTTGGTCGAAATTTAGCTTCAATTGTAATTGCATCTGATGGCATTTTTAACGTTGGAGCACATCCTGTTTACAAAGAATATGGTTTAGGTAACGTAATTATCCATGCTTTAGCTTTAGGTGATACTCTTGTAAGAAAAGACAATTCAATTCAAAAAATTAGACACAATAAAAAAGTAAAAATAGGAAATAAATTTCCTGTTGAATTGCAGTTGCTTTCAAAAAGTTTTAAGGGAGCAAGTTTTAATGTTCAGCTTATTCAAAATGGTCAAGTGATTGAAGAAAAATCACTTTCTGTTGATCAAAATCTACAATCTTTTAATATTCCTTTTACTATTAATGCTGAAAAAGAAGGTGTTAATAAGTTTGAATTTAAAATTGATCAATTAGAGGGTGAAATTACCTACAAAAACAATTCTTCTGTATTTTATATTGATGTAATAAAAGAAACATTAAAAGTATTAGTTGTTGCAAGCTCACCACACCCAGATATTGCAGTTCTTAAGGCAAGTTTAAATAATAAAATAGGAAGAGATTTAGAAATTGTTCTTTTTTCAGATTTAATTGGAAATGTGATGGACTATGATTTATTAATTCTTCATAGGTTATACAATAATAATTCTAACAAATTATTTAAGCTTATTGAAAAGGCAAAAATGGCTAATATTTCAATTTTACATATTTCTGGAAATACATTAAGGCAATCCTATTTTAATAAAATGAAAACTGGAATTCAGCTAGGTAAAATAAATGGTTCTTACAATGTTTCTTGTGAAATTAATCCAGGATTTAATTCATTTATTATTGATTCTGAAATGTCTAAAATGTTTTCAGATTATCCGCCTTTAGACGTTCCTTTTTCATCAGATTATAAAAGTAAATCTAAATCTGATGTTGTAATTAATCAAAAAATTAATGGTGTATTAACAAATTACCCGCTAATTCAATTTTCATCTACCAATAATCAAAAACAATGTACCATTTTAGGAGAAGGCATATGGAGATGGAGATTTAATGAGTTTTTAGAAAATGGTAATTCTAATGTGTTTGATTCGTTTTTTTCTAAGGTTATTCAGTATTTACTTACATCAAATAAAAAAGATCGATTTATTGTCGATTTGGATCAAGAGTTTAAAGAAAATGATCCCATAAGAATATATTCTAAATTATATAATGATAATTACGAATTGGTGAATTCTGCAAATGTACAATTCGAGTTATTTAAAGATTCTGTTAAAATTCTTGAGAAAAATTTTAACAGTAATGACAATGGTTATTCCTTAACTTTAAATCAACTCGAACCTGGAAACTATTTTTATAAAGCGTCTTCTGAGTTAGGTAAAAAGTCATTCATTAAAAAGGGAAGTTTTATTGTGAAAGAATTGAAACTGGAATACATGAAAACAAATGCAGATTTTCAATTTTTAAAACAATTATCTTCAAAATACAGCGGAAGCATATTTACAACTTATGAATTTGATAAGTTAGCTTCAAATTTATTGAACAAAGTTGATGTTGTAGAAATTATTCATGTAGACACTAAAAACGAAGAAATAATAAAATGGAAATTATTATTTTTAATAATTTCTAGCTTCTTATTTTTAGAATGGTTTATTAGAAAGCTTAGTGGAGGGTATTAGTGATTTAAAAATCATAATCATCAATGTTGTCGAAACTTCCAAATTCATCTTCATTGAATTCATTAAAAACATCGTTTATGTCGTCTTCTAAAGATTTTTCATGAGTCATTCCATCAGTTAAATCTGGAATCATTTTCGAGTTTTCATCTGGAGATTCTCCAAAATTTAAAGTAACATGAGGGTAAGCATAATTAGAGTCTTCTTTGTTTGTTTCAATTAATTCTAAATAGAAAATCCACATTTTTAAAAAGTCATAGACATATAAGATTTTTTGATGTTTAGATTCTATTTGAGATTCTATTTGAGTCGATTTCATGTTTTTTGGTCCTTTTTCATCTCCAAAAGACATGTCCATTAATCCAATTTCTTCACCCTTTTCCCATTCTTCATTACTCATGTAAAAAGAAGCCATTTGATCTCCTTCAAAACCAAAAGCATGAATAACAGCAAAATGTAAATCTTCGAAATTTTGATTTTCTAGAATTACAATATCTCTAAAAACATCTTCATCTGTATCTATGACAACTCTAAACTTGTAAGCTTTCATTTTTTAATTTTAAGTCCCAGTTCCATGCCTTTTTTAAGGATGAAATTATAGGCATCTTCATGATTGTTCTTAACTACACCATCAAGGATTGCTTCTTTTATTGCGTGTTTTAATATGCCAACTTCTTTTGATGGTTTAATACCAAAAGTATTCATTATTTCTTCACCAGAAATAGGGGGCTGCCAATTTCTAATTTTATCTTGATCTTCTAAAGTTTTTAATTTAGACTCAACATCATCAAATCTTTGTAAATATTTTTTAACCTTATCCTTATTCTTTGAAGTTATGTCGGCTCTACATAGTTTCATTAAATCTTCAAGATCATCACCAGCATCAAATAGTAACCTTCTTATGGCTGAATCTGTTATTTCTTCTTTTGTTAATGCAATCGGCCTTAAATGAAGCTGAACGAGTTTCTGGACATATTTCATTTTATTGTCTAGAGGTAATTTTAAATTTTTAAATATGTGAGGAACCATTCTTGCTCCTTTATCTTCATGACCATGAAATGTCCACCCACTTTTTTTACTAAATCGTTTAGTAGGTGGTTTCGCTATATCATGAAGTAATGCACTCCATCTTAACCATACGTTGTTCTTTGAAAATGGTACAATGTTGTCTAACACTGTTAAAGTGTGATAAAAATTATCTTTATGTCCTTTGCCATTTATTATTTCAACACCTTTTAGTTTGGTGAATTCTGGAAATATTATTTCTAAAATACCGCACTTTTCAAGTAATTTAAATCCATAGCTTGGTGAATTGCTTTTAATGATTTTTTGTAATTCTTCGGTAATCCTTTCTTGAGAAATAATTTCAATTCTATTAGCATTTTTAATTATCGATTCAAAAGTTAATTTTTCAATCTTAAAATTTAGTTGTGAAGCAAATCGAATTGCTCTTAACATTCTTAAAGGATCGTCAGAAAAAGTTATATCAGGGTTTAAAGGAGTCTTAATTAATTTCGCAGCTAAATCATTTATACCATTGAAAGGATCGATCAGCTGGCCAAAATCGTTTTTATTTAAGCTTATGGCTAATGCATTTATGGTGAAATCTCTTCTGTTTTGATCATCTTCTATAGTGCCATTCTCTACAATTGGATTTCTTGAATTTTCTCTATAGCTTTCTTTTCTAGCTCCAACAAATTGATACTCTTTATTCTGGAAATTTATCATTGCAGTACCAAAATTTTTAAAAAAGGAGACCTGCTTAATCTTTAACTTTTCACCAACTTTTTTTGCTAAATCAATTCCAGATCCAACAGTTACAAAGTCAAGATCATCAGATTTTCTATCTAGAATTAAATCCCTTACGTATCCGCCAATTAAATACACTTGTTGATTAGCATCAAAAGCAACTTCTGAAATCAAGTGAATTGCTTGAGTGTTTATAAGCGAATGGTTACTGTAATTATTTTCTAATGATTTCAACCTCACCATTTGTTTGTAATTTAATTATTGCTGATGGACGATTGGTTCCAGTTATTTCAGGCAAATCTAAGATGAAGTCTACTTTTGACAAAATATCTTTTGAAACTTCTTTCAATTTTAGGGCAGGAGGGACATTAGATAAATTTGCTGATGTTGATATTAAAGGAGAATCTATTTTTCTCAACAACTGTTGTAAAGGTCCAGAATTAATTATCCTAATGGCAATTGATTGATCTTTCGCAATTAGAACTTCAGGAAGGTTTTTTGCATTTGGATATATTATTGTTGGTTGTTTTTCTGAGTAATCGATTAGGTCCCAAGCAACTTCGGGTACTTCTTTAACATATCTGTTAAGTTTATTATCATCACCTAATAAAAGAATAAATTTCTTCAATTTACTTCTGTTTTTCAACTTGAATAAGTTTTCTATGGATTTTGAATTATTAGTAAGGCAGCCAATACCCCAAACTGTTTCTGTAGGGTATAAAATAATTCCACCATTATTTAAAACGTCTATAGCTTGATTTAAAATTTGCATTACTAAATAAGACTTTGATAGATTTCCATTAGTTCACTAGATAATTTATTGGGATCAAATTTTTTAACAAATTCTTTGCCTTTAGCAGCCATTATTTGTTGTTTCTCGGTGTCGGAAAGTAGATTGTCTATAGTATGGGCAATTTCATCATAATTTAACGGGTCAATATAAAGCGAGTCTTTACCACCTGCTTCAGTAAAACAACCATCTTTTGAAGTTATAACTGGAGTTCCAGAAATTAATGATTCTATTATTGGGATTCCAAAACCCTCGAATAATGAAGGGTAAATAAATAAATCTGCTAGTTTATATATTGAAGGAAGCTCCTCAATAGATACATTATTTAGAAATAGTATTCTTGAAGATTCTATTTTGAGTTTTTTCATCTGAACTTTCAAGAAATTGAAATATTTTGTTTTTCTTCCAACTACAACAATAGGCAAGTCGCTTTTCATTATTGGAATGGCTTGTAAAATCGCATTTAAATTTTTCCTTGTTTCAATTGTCCCAACATTAAGAATGAAGTTGTTTGGTAATTGAAATTTCTCCTTAATATGATTAATTACTTCTTGAGGATATTCCCTTCTGAAATTATCATGACAAGATTGATACAATACCTTAATCTTATTTGGATTTATTTTGTAAAAATCTACTATATCTCTTTTAGTCTGCTCACTTATTGCAATGGTTAAATCTGCGTTTCTAGCTGCATATTTGAATTTAACGTTATGAATTTTCCTATCTATTGAGCGGTAATTTCTAGGGTATCTTTTAAATATTAAATCATGAATAGTAACAACGTATTTTATATTACTTTGTCTACTTCTTGGCATTTCATTGCTGAGACCATGGAAAATATCAATTTTATCTTTTTCTAGTGTTTTTTCTAGGTTTATCGACCTCCAATAACCTTTAAATGTTTTATGTAATGATGTGTTAGGAAACCTTGTTTCAACATTCTTATGGTCAGCTAGAAATGATAATCTTGGGTTTTTTGTTGATTTTGGAGCATATAGAACATACTGATTTTCTGGGAAATTATTTAAAATATTTTTTAATAAATCCCTACTGTAGTTACCTAAACCTGTATAGTTTTGATAAGCTCTTTTTGCATCGTATCCTATTTTAAATCCCATAAAACATAAAAAATTAAACAGCTACATCATATTCTCTTAAAGCATCATTTAAAGATGTTTTTTGATCTGTACTTTGTTTTCTTTCTCCAATAATAAGTGCGCAAGGTACTTGGAAATTACCAGCTTTAAATGATTTTGTGTAAGAGCCAGGAATCACAACTTTTCTTTCAGGAATTATTGAATTGTAATATTTAGGTTCATCTTCAGTTACATCGATGATTTTGGTTGACTTTGTTAAAACAACATTAGCCCCTAGTACAGCTCCTTTACAAACCCTTACTCCTTCAACAACAATTGACCTTGAACCTAGAAACGCATTATCTTCTATTATGACAGGGGAGGCTTGAAGTGGTTCAAGAACACCACCAATACCAACACCACCACTAAGGTGAACGTTTTTACCTATTTGAGCGCAAGATCCAACTGTTGCCCAAGTATCTACCATTGTGCCTTTATCTACATAAGCGCCAATGTTAACATAGGATGGCATCAGAATAACTCCTGATGATATAAAAGCTCCGTATCTAGAAACTGCATGAGGAACAACTCTAATTCCCAATTCTTTATAATTTGTTTTAAGTTTCATTTTATCGTGAAACTCTAAAGGACCCGCTTCAAAAGTTTCCATTTTTCTAATAGGGAAATATAGAACAACCGCTTTTTTCACCCATTCATTAACAATCCATTGATTAGCAGAAGGTTCAGCAATTCTTAATTTACCTTTATCTAGTAATTCAATTACTTGTTCAATAGCTTTAATTACAGATCCTTCTTTTAGTAAAGATTGATTGTTCCAAGCATTTTCAATTATTTTTTTTATTTCTTCCATTAAATCTAATATATGGCTAATGTAATAAGCAAAAACAAATCTAACAAGATTAAAGTATTAGATTATTTTTGTAGTATGTCGAAGGTTATAGCAATAGATTACGGGAACAAAAGGGTAGGGCTTGCTGTAACAGATGAATTGCAGTTAATTGCAACTAGATTAACTACAGTTCATTCAAAAGAAGTTATTCCATTTTTAACGGAGTTTGTAATAACCAATAACGTAGAAACTTTTGTAATAGGGAAGCCTTTAAATCTTAAAGGTGAAGACACAGACAGTTCTGAATCGGTAAGAAACTTTACAATACACTTGAAAAAAAAATTTCCTAAAATTAATGTTGTTGAAGTTGATGAGCGATTTACATCTAAAATGGCAAGTCAGGTAATAGCAAAAAGTGGCATGTCAAAGAAAAAAAGACAGAATAAAGGGTTGATTGATCAAGTAAGTGCAGTTATCATGTTGCAAGATTATTTGAAAAATAAAGAATATAAAATGGACCGTAGTTAATGGTCTTCATTAACAAATAGATAGACAACCTCATTTTTCTTTTTCATAAAGTATGTTTCTCTAGCAAATTTTTCCAATTCATCTCTATTGGTAGTCAATTGAATTGTTTTTTCTTTAACCTTTTTAATTTCTTGCTCTTTATTTGAATTTTCCTCAATTAATTCATATTGATGAAGGTTCATTTTTAAAAGTCTAAAAACACTAGTTTCTTCAAAAACAAAAAGAATTAAAAGCAAAACAAAGGATGAAATAAAATATTTATTTTTAATAATGTTAAATGTCTTTCTCATTCTTTAATTATATGATAGTAAAAATATCTAATATGTTAAATACACCTATAAAAGTATTTTTATTTTTTTAACAAAGATATGTTTGAATGAAAAATAACAGCAGCAATATAGGGTTAGTAAATTGTCATTATGACGCAATCAAAAAAAACAAGCTATCATTTTAGACAGAATAACAAATTCGACTTATTGCATTGTTTTATTTAGGACATTATGTCACATAATTTGAATTGGCATATACTTTGAAATAGGTTTGTCAAATATTTAATTATTATGCAAAAAGGAACAATTAACGTACAAACGGAAAATATTTTTCCAATTATTAAAAAGTTTTTGTATTCAGATACAGAAATCTTTGTTAGAGAATTAGTCTCAAATGCGGTTGATGCATCTCAAAAACTTTTAACTCTATCTTCAGTAGGTGAGGTTAAGGGTGAAATAGGTGATTTAAAGGTTCAGGTTATATTAGATACTGATGCAGGAACTTTAACCATTAGAGATAACGGAATTGGTATGACAGAAGAGGATGTGAATAAATACATCAATGAAGTTGCCTTTTCTGGAGCTGAAGAGTTTTTAGAAAAATATAAGAATAAAGATCCAAAATCAATTATTGGACATTTTGGTTTAGGGTTTTATTCGTCATTTATGGTTTCTGATAAGGTTCAGATACAAACTAAATCATTTAAAAAAGGCAGTCAAGCTGTTCAATGGGAATCCAATGGTAATCCAGAGTATGAAATAACTAATATAGATAAAAAGGAAAGAGGTACAGATATTATTTTATTTATAGCAGAAGATTCTAAAGAATACTTAGAAGAAGCAAGAATAAATCAAGTGCTTACGAAATATTGCAAATTCTTACCTGTTGATGTTGAATTTGGCACTAAAAAAGAATCTATAGATCATCCTAAAGGAGAGAAAGATGAAGAAGGTAATGTTAAAAAAGAATCAATAGATGTTCCTAATATTATCAACAACACATCTCCAGCATGGATTAAAAAACCTGTTGATTTAAAAGATGAAGATTATAAATCTTTTTATAATGAATTATATCCGTTCACAGAAGATCCTTTATTTCAAATTCACTTAAATGTTGATTATCCTTTTAATTTAACTGGAATTCTATATTTCCCAAGGTTGAAGAATCAGGTGGAGGTTCAGAAAAATAAAATTCAACTTTACTCAAATCAAGTTTTTATAACCGATTCAGTTGAGAATATTGTGCCTGAGTTTTTAACGCTACTTCATGGTGTAATTGATTCTCCAGATATTCCTTTAAATGTATCAAGATCATACCTTCAATCTGATAGTAATGTTCGAAAAATATCGAATCACATTACCAAAAAAGTCGCTGACAAACTCTCAAATATGTTTAAAAATGATAGAGCCGATTTTGAAAATAAATGGGATGATATTCAGGTTTTCATACAATACGGAATGTTATCTGATGAGAAGTTTAATGAAAAAGCAAAAGACTTTTTATTGTTGAAATCAACAGATGATAAATATTTTACTTTCGAAGAATATAAAGAAAAGATAAAGGCAAATCAAATTGATAAAAATGACAGAACTGTAATTCTTTACACCCACGATACTGATGAACATCATTCATTAATAAATAGTGCGAAAGATAAAGGTTACGATGTAGTCGTTCTAGATGGTCCTTTAAGTAGTCATTACATTCAGAAAGCAGAGCAAGATTTTGCAGTTTCATTTGCTAGACTAGATGCTGATACTTTAGATAATATTATCTCTAAAGATGAAGAGATTCCTTCAAAGCTTTCAAAAGATGAGGAAGAAAAGATAAAACCAATTTTTGAAAATATTTCTGAAAAAGAAAAATTCACTATTCAGGTTGAAAGTTTAAGTGAAACTGAAAAACCTGTTTTAATTACACAGAGTGAGTTTATGAGAAGAATGAAAGAACAACAAGCTCTTGGTGGTGGAGGTATGCAAATGATGGGTAATTTACCTGAAATGTATAATTTGGTTATTAATGCTAATCACTCATTTATCTCTAAAATTTTAGGCGCAAAGAAGAGTGAGAAAGAAAAATTAGCAAAACAAGCATTTGACCTAGCTTTGCTTTCTCAAGGAATGTTAAAAGGAAAAGATCTATCTGAGTTTGTTGCAAGAAGTTACGAGCTAATTTAATTCATTTAGCGTCCTTTGCATAAAGGGCGCTAAATTTTAGATATTATTACTCTATTTCCATTCACCTTCTTTTCCCATTTATTGTTAAAAATATAAGGTAAGTATCGTTTGTAAAGAGTGAGTCTTTTATGAGGGAATTCGGCAGTTTCACTTGCTGTGGGTTCACCGACAAACTCATAAGTATTAATGTTGGGGTGTTCTTTTTTATAATTTAAGAAAATAGTGACAATTGTAGCCATTACTTTGTATGCTTCATTTTTGTTGGTCAGAACATATTCTTCACCTTCAAATTCATCATTAATAACTCCAAAGGCAATTGTAGAGTGTAATAAGTTGTTTTTTTTTCGAGCAAACCTAACTTCATATTCTATGCCAGAATTTGAAATAAATGTATAGACACTTCCCGTTTTAATTAAAGGGAAGTTTATTGGAAATGGGTCTAGCATATGATGGCTAAATATAATATATTTATTTGCTTAAAAGAATGATTTAAATAAGAAAAGAAATGAGTACAGCATCAATTATTGGAGCTATTTTAGGATTAATAATTTTCAGAAACTTTTATGGAGCTTTTTTTGGCTATGTAATAGGTAATTTTTTTAGTTCATCTATCTCTAGTACAGCACGTAAAAACACAAGAGGAACTTCAAATACATCTTACAATGCTGGGAATTCTCAAAATGGTTTTGCAAATGCCTTGTTGATTCTTTCAGCTGCTGTTATGAAAGCAGATGGAGTGGTTAAGAAATCTGAATTAGAATATGTTAAACAGTTTTTTAAGCAACAATTCCCACCTTCTTATGCGCAACAATATATACTTAGATTTAGAGATATATTGAAGAATGAGTATAATGTTGCTAGCGAATGTTCTCGAATTAACAACATCATGTCTGTTGATCAGCGTTTGTTTTTAATTCAATATTTATTTGGAATAGCTCAATCAGATGGACATATTTCAACAAGTGAAGTGAATTTAATTGAGCAGATGGCTAACTATTTTAGAATTTCATCTATTGAATTTGAGCAATTAAAATCTATGTTTTATAAAGATGCTTCTGATGCATTCAAAGTTTTGGGTATAGATTCATCAGCAACAGAAACTGAGATTAAAAAAGCATATCGTAAAATGGCAATAAAACACCACCCTGATAAATACAATCAAATGGGAGAGGAACATCAAAAAGCTGCTAAAGAGAAATTTCAAAAGCTTCAAGAAGCTTATGAAACAATTAAGAAAGAAAGAGGGATTAAATAGATGAACTCTGAAAATAAAAAACTATTAAAATCTGCTATACCTTCTTTAGTGCTTTTGGTTTTATTGTGGGGTATTCATTTTTTTAATATTCACTACAACTTGTCTTTATATAAGTTTGGTATTTTCCCAAGAAATTTAAATGGTTTACAGGGCGTTCTGTTTTCACCATTAATTCATTCTTCAGATGATATTAAGCACATTGTAAACAATTCAGTTCCTTTATTAATTTTAGGATGGACTTTGTTTTTCTTTTACAAGAAGATTGCTTTTCGAATTTTGAGTTATTCTTGGATTGTTGTTGGTTTGTTAGTGTGGATTTCTGCAAGAGAATCTTTTCACATTGGCATGAGTGGTGTTATTTATTGCCTTGCCTTCTTTTTATTTTTTAGCGGTGTATTTAGAAAAGAAAAAAGATTAATGGCTATTTCTTTATTTGTAGTTTTTTTATATGGAAGTATGATATGGGGTATTTTCCCATTCGACTTATCCATAAGCTTTGAAAGTCATTTCTTTGGTGCGCTTACTGGAGTTATTTTAGCCTTCTTTTACAAAAAAGAAGGAGCTTCATTTAAGCGTAAAAAAACACAATGGGAGATAGAAGAAGAAATGGGAATTGAACCCCCAGATTATGAAAACAATATTTATTTTTAAACGATTCTATTCTTTTGTTTCGTCTTCTTCCTTCTTTTTAGCTTTTCGCTTCTTTTTAGGCTTTATGACAATGTCCTTAGTTTTCTGATCAAAATCAATTGTAATACTGTCACCTTCATTTACTTGTTTCTGAATAATTTCTTCTGCAAGCGGATCTTCAATATACTTTTCAATAGCTCTGTTTAAGGGTCTTGCACCAAACTTTTGATCAAATCCTTTGTCTGCAATAAAACTAGTTGCTTCTTTGCTTATGTCAACATTGTATCCAAGATCATTTATTCGTTTAAATAATTTATTTAATTCAATATCAATTATTTTAACAATGTCTTCTTTGTTTAAAGAGTTAAAAACAACAATGTCGTCAATTCTATTTAAAAACTCTGGAGCAAAAGCCTTTTTCAATGCGCTTTCAATTACACCTTTTTGATTTTCTTCTAAGCTATTTGTTCTTGTTTGAGTACCAAAACCAACACCAGTACCAAAATCTTGTAATTGTCTTGCACCAATATTTGATGTCATTATTATGATTGCGTTTTTGAAATCAACATTTCTTCCTAAGCTATCAGTAAGTTTACCGTCATCAAGGGCTTGTAGTAATAAATTGAATACATCTGGGTGAGCCTTTTCAATTTCATCAAGTAGAACTATACTGTATGGCTTTCTTCTAACTTTTTCGGTAAGCTGTCCTCCTTCTTCGTAACCTACATATCCGGGAGGTGCTCCTATAAGTCTTGAAACAGCAAATTTCTCCATGTACTCACTCATATCTATTCGTACTAGAGCGTCTTCTGAGTCAAACAGGTATTTTGCCAATACTTTACAGAGCTGTGTTTTTCCAACTCCAGTAGGTCCTAGAAAAATAAATGAACCGACAGGTTTGTTAGGATCTTTTAATCCAGCTCTATTTCTTTGAATGGCTTTTACAACTTTAACAACAGCTTCATTTTGACCTATTACTGAATTACTTATAGTTTCACTCATCTTCATAAGTCTTCCACTTTCTTTTTCAGCAACTTTTTGAACGGGAATTCCAGTCATCATGGCAACAACTTCAGCAACATGCTCTTCAGTAACTATTTCTCTATGAATTTTACTTTCTTCTTCCCAAAGTTTTTTCGCTTTGTCTAATTCTTCGTTTAGCTTTCTTTCAGAATCTCTTAATCTAGCAGCTTCTTCATATTGTTGACTTCTTACAACTTGTACTTTTTGTTCTTTTACTTGTTCAATATTTTTTTCTATTTCGATAATATTGTTAGGTACATTTATATTTGTAATGTGCACTCTTGAGCCAACTTCATCCAATGCGTCAATAGCTTTGTCTGGAAGAAAACGATCTGTAATGTATCTAGAAGTTAATTTAACACAAGATTCAATAGCATCAGATGTGTATGTTACATTGTGATGATCTTCATACTTTTCTTTAATGTTGTTTAATATTTGTATGGTTTCATCAATCGTAGTAGGTTCGATAAGTACTTTCTGAAATCTTCTTTCAAGTGCACCATCTTTTTCAATGTATTGTCTGTATTCATCTAAAGTTGTAGCACCAATACATTGTAACTCTCCTCTCGCTAAAGCTGGTTTAAACATGTTAGAGGCATCTAATGAGCCAGAAGCACCACCAGCTCCAATTATAGTATGTATTTCATCAATAAATAATATGATTTCAGGAGATTTAGAAAGTTCATTCATCACAGCTTTCATTCTTTCTTCAAATTGGCCTCTATATTTCGTTCCAGCTACTAAAGATGCTAGGTCTAAAGAAATAATTCTCTTATTAAATAAAACTCTTGAAACTTTTCTTTGAACAATTCTTAGAGCAAGACCTTCAGCAATAGCAGATTTACCAACTCCAGGTTCTCCAATTAAAATTGGATTATTTTTTTTCCTTCTAGATAAAATTTGAGACACTCTTTCAATTTCTTTGTCTCTACCTACAATTGGATCAAGTTTATCATCTTCAGCAAATTTTGTTAAATCTCTTCCAAAATTGTCTAATACAGGAGTGCTAGATTTAGAATCAGATTTCTTTTTAGGGCTTTCACTTGAAAATTCTTCTCTAGAAGACTCATCATCTCCAGTTGGACCAGGTAATTCAGCTTTAGGAGCTTCAGTATTGTATCCTTCATCCATTAACATATCTAATTCATCTTTAACAAGTTCATAGTCAACTTTAAATTCATTAAGTGTTTTAGCCGCTAAATTATTTTCTTCTTTTAAAATAGATAAAAGCAAATGTTCTGTACCAATCATGTTGCTTTTAAATAATTTTGCTTCTAAGTAGGTGATTTTAAGAACTTTTTCGGCTTGCTTTAAAAGAGGAATGTTACCAGCAGCTATGTTTGTAGCTGTTCCTATTTCTAAATTGGCTTCTAATTTTTTTCTTAGTTCTTTAATATTAATACCAGCAGAAACGATCATTTTAACTGCAATACCTTCTCCTTCTCTTATTATTCCTAGAAGTAAATGTTCAACTCCTATAGAATCATGACCAAGACGCATGGCTTCTTCTCTACTGTAACTAATAACATCTTTTACTCTAGGTGAAAATTTCGCATCCATATTTTTGGTATTATTCTTCGTTAAACATACAAATAAAGAATCAATAACAAATATATAATAGTACTTTATAAAAAGGTTCTTAACAATTTTGAATTTTCGCACAAAAATTTGTGAATAAAAACTTCTTTTATTCACCTTCTATTCTCTAAAGAATTGGTATTTTCGAACACTATTCAAATTAGCACTTCAAAAAATAAATTTAATTAAGATATATGGCTGAAGATAGAGGAGAAAGAATTGTTACGGTAAGTATAGAGGATGAAATGAAAACTGCATACATTGATTATTCAATGTCAGTAATTGTTTCAAGGGCTTTACCAGATGTAAGAGACGGATTAAAACCTGTACATAGAAGAGTTCTATACGGAATGCAAGAATTAGGTGTGAGGGCAAGTAGCTCATACAAGAAGTCTGCTAGAATTGTAGGAGAGGTATTGGGTAAATACCATCCTCATGGTGATTCATCTGTTTACGACACCATGGTTAGAATGGCACAAGAATGGTCTTTGAGGTATCCATTGGTAGATGGCCAAGGTAATTTTGGATCAGTTGATGGTGATAGTCCTGCAGCAATGCGTTACACTGAAGCGAAATTGAAAAAAGCTGCAGAAGAGTTGCTTTCAGATTTAGATAAAGACACTGTTGATTTTTCACCAAACTTTGATGACTCTCTTACCGAACCTACTGTTCTTCCAACTAGGATTCCTAATTTGTTAGTAAATGGTGCTTCTGGAATCGCAGTTGGTATGGCTACTAACATGGCTCCTCACAACTTAACTGAGGTAGTTGATGGTATTATAGCTTACATTGACAACAGGGATATAGATATTGAAGGATTAATGCAATACATTAAGGCTCCAGATTTTGCTACTGGGGGAATTATTTATGGTTATGAAGGTGTTAAAAACGCTTTTGAAACTGGGAGAGGTCGTATTGTTATGAGAGCAAAAGCTACTATTGAAGAAATTCGTGAAGGTAGAGAAGCTATAATTGTTACTGAAATTCCTTATCAAGTTAATAAGGCAGACATGATTGCTAAGACGGCAAGTCTTGTTCACGAAGGTAAGATTCCAGGCATTTCTGAATTAAGGGATGAATCAGATAGGACAGGAATGCGAATTGTTTATGAAATTAAGAGAGATGCTATTCCTAATGTAGTATTAAATAAATTGTTTAAATATACTGCTTTACAGACCTCATTTTCAGTTAATAACATTGCGCTTGTCAAAGGTAGGCCAATGATGCTCAATTTAAAAGACATGATAGTTGAGTTTGTTGAGCACAGGCATGTTGTAGTTGTAAGAAGAACTAAGTATGAACTTAAAAAGGCTGAAGAGAGAGCTCACATTTTGGAGGGTTTAATTATTGCATCTGATAATATTGATGAAGTAATTGCTTTGATTAGAGCATCTAAGAGTCCTGATGAAGCCAGGGAAAAACTAATATCACGTTTTAAACTTTCAGATGTTCAATCTCGTGCTATTGTAGAGATGCGATTGAGACAACTTACTGGTCTTGAACAAGATAAACTTAGGGCTGAATACGATTCTTTACAGAAATTAATTAAAGAACTTAATGAAATTCTTAATGATGAAAGCAAAAGAATGCAAATTATTAAAGATGAGCTTTTAGAGGTAAAAGATAAGTATGGTGATGAGAGAAGATCAGTAATTGAATATTCTGCAAATGAAATGAGTATTGAAGATTTAATTCCTAATGAGGAAGTTGCAATCACAATTTCTCATGCTGGGTATATTAAAAGAACCAATCTTACTGAGTATAAAGTTCAAAACAGAGGTGGTGTAGGGTCTAAAGGTTCTACAACTAGAGACAACGACTTTTTAGAAGAATTATTTGTTGCAACCAATCATAATTGGTTGTTAATTTTTACCGAAAAAGGGAAGTGTTTCTGGATGAGAATTTTTGAAGTTCCTGAAGGTTCTAAAACATCTAAAGGAAGAGCAATTCAAAATTTGATAAATATTGAACAAGACGACAAGATTAAAGCTTACGTTGTTGTTAAAGATATTAAAGATGAAGAATATCTGAAAAGACCAGCAACTCAAGAAGACGTTGACAATGGTTTTGCAGAAAATTTAGATGAACTAGTAGATCGTCATTACATTGTGATGTGTACAAAAAAGGGGGTCATCAAAAAGACCACTTTAGAATCATATTCAAGACCTAGGACAAATGGTATAAATGCCATTAGTATTAGAGAGGGAGATGAATTGTTAGAAGCTAGATTGACAAACGGAAGTAATGAGATTTTAATGGCGATTAAATCTGGTAGGGCAATTAGATTTAATGAAAGCAAAGTTAGGCCTATGGGTAGAACAGCCTCTGGTGTTAGAGGAATTTCATTAACCCAAGAAGGAGATGAAGTAATAGGTATGGTATGTGTTGAAGATTTCAGCAAAACAATTTTAGTTGTATCAGAATTTGGTTTTGGTAAAAGAACCTATTTAAACGACCCTGAAACTGAGGAAGCAATATACAGAATTACCAATAGAGGAGGTAAGGGAGTTAAAACGCTTAATGTAACTGATAAAACAGGTAATTTAGTTGCTATAAAAGTTGTTACTGATGAAGATGATTTAATGATTATTAATAAATCTGGAATTGCTATTAGAATGCATGTTGCTGATTTAAGAACTCAAGGAAGAGCAACTCAAGGAGTTAAGTTAATTAACTTAAAGGGAAAAGATCAAATTGCAGCAGTTGCTAAGGTTGATAGAAATGAAGATGAGGAAGAAAATCAGGATGAGCAAATCAATAACAATGATGAAAATGGCAAAGAAATTGATAATGATAATGTGGAATAATTAATAATATCACATCTTATAAAATAAAAAATCATGAAAAAAATAATTTATATACTTAGTATTGTTTTAATATCTGGACAAAGTTTAATTGCCCAAAAGTTTCAATTAACTGAAGCTGCTACTGAATACAAAAATAATTTTAGTCAGACCTGGATGATGCAGCCTGATAAATTAGAAGTTAATAAATCAATTCTTAGGAAGGCTAAAAAGGCAATAGATGAATGTTATGCAAAGCAACTAGAAGTGCCTTTTACAAAACAGAAAGATGAAGCTAAAATGTATTATTACAGAGGCATGATTAATTTAGATTACACCATGATGGCGGCAATGGATGTAGAAATTATGTCTGAGTTAAAGGCTCTAGATGAACAAACATTGGAAGATGCATCTATTGGTTCATTAAAAAAGTGTTTGGAATTAGATTCTAGAGAAGAATGGACTGATCAAATTACTGCAAAAGTAAATATGCTAAGAAGTACCATGCTAAATGGAGGTGTTGAAATGTTTAAACAAGAAAGCTATGAAGCAGCTCATCAAGCATTTGCTAGTGCAGTTCAAATATATTCTGTATTAGGTATGCCTGATACTTTAGGGATGATAAACGCGGCCTTAGCTGCTGAGAGAAATAAAGATTATGAAAACGCCAAAAAATATTATCAAATGTGTGCCGATAATAATTATGGAAATGGAGCTGAAATGTATACCTCAATGATTAGAGTTATAAACGCTAAAAATGGTGGCGCAAATGAAGAAACGTTAGCTGTAATAGAAGCAGGTAAAAAGAAATTTCCTAAAGATTACACATTGAATGTGGAGGAATTTAATTTTTGGTATGCAAAAGGTGAAAACACCAAAGCTCAAGAATCTCTTCAAAAAGCTGTTGAAGCCGATCCTACAAACCACATTTTACATTTCAACATAGGTGTGGTATTTGATAATATGTCTGCTTCGGCTCATAAATCAAAAAACCACGATGATGCTTTTATGTTTATGGACAAATCTATAGAATCATACAAAACAGCAATAGAGATAAAACCTGATTATGGTGATGCGTTTTTTAATTTAGGAGCACTTTATTACAATCAATCAATCGAGGTTCAATCTTTAGCTCAAGATTTAAATGGTGAAGAGTACGATACTCAGGTTGCAAGAGCTGATCAAATGATGAAAGATGCACTTCCTTATCTTGAAAAATCTCATAAATTAAGTCCAAAAGATGTTTCAACTCTTAGTGTCATGAAAAGTATTTTCATGAATCTGTCTATGAATGATAAATACCAAGAAACAAGCGATAAGCTTAAAGCACTAGGTCAATAAATTAAATGAATTTTTCTGGAAACATTCGTAAAATGAAATCTTCATTAAAAGATGAAGTTCAGTATGTTTTACCACTATATAACAACTTAAATAAAAATCATTTTGTTCCAATGAATCAATTTATTGGTTCCACAATCACAATTTCATTTAGCGGTCTTATAAACTGTGTAGAAACTGGTAGAAGAATTAATAAAACATATGGCGAAGGAATGTGTTATGATGCCTGGAAAAATTCACCAAATGCCGTTGAAAGCATCATAAGGCCAGAGTTAAGTAGAATACATGAGGGAATTGCTTTAAGAGATGAGAAATGGGAAATTGAGAATCATCTTCAACCACATTACGTTTATTTAGCAAAAACTGGTGGAGTAAAAGTAGGTGTAACTAGAGCAACTAATTTACCTTACAGATGGATAGATCAAGGGGCTGTTGAGGGGTTAGTGATTGCAGAAACTCCTTACAGACAAGCAGCAGGACTTATAGAAATAGCGCTTAAAAATCACATTTCAGATAAAACTAATTGGCGAAAGATGTTAACTAACGATTTAGTTGATGATTTTTTAGAAGATGTACGAGATAGTTTAATAGACAAAATTCCTGAAGACTTGAGAAGGTTTATTGTTAATAAAACTAAGCTAGATATACCATTCCCTGTGATAGAATATCCTCAAAAAGTAAAGAGTATAAAATTAGATAAAATACCCAATTTTGAAATGAAATTAATGGGTATTAAAGGTCAATACTTGATTTTTGAAGAAGGTAATGTTATTAATTTAAGATCTCATTCGGGTTTTCACATAGAGCT